>CAYMKT010000005.1:38457-49755 GCA_964391065.1 uncultured Terrimonas sp.
ATAGCGGATAAACATTATAATATATCCCGGTCTTTTATTTTATTGATCCTTATTTCAGAAGATGTTTTCGCCCGCTTGTCTAAATCAGTAAGGGAGCCACGCAGAATGATATATGCACAGTAAATCAACAACCCGATTACTGTGCCCGTTAATTTGGGATCGCCTGTCCAGTAAGCGCCCCAGGTATATTTGGCCCAGAACATGCCGGTACTCAGCCCGAGCAATCCAAAAAATAGTCCCGTGCCTGCATATTCCTTTGCAATAAAACCATGCAGAGTATCTTCCACCATCGTTGCCTGAGCATAAAGCCAATGTTTTTTGCAATGTACGATAATAAGATTTGAGGAAGTGGTTAGACAAACAACACCCAACACTATTCATGATCAGGAAAACAATCTCGAAAAATGATTCTCCAGGTGTGAGCGCATGCCATTCCGGAACTGTTCGGGCGTTCCGTTTTCAAGCATGTCCACCAGTTCATTGTGCGACACGAAAGTTTTGAAAGGAAGCGGTTCTTTCAGCAACACGCTGTTGTGAACATAATCGAATACGGGTAACAGCATCTTCTGAAACTTCTTTAGCGTATTGTTGCCCGTTATTTCGTACAGCTTACCATGGAACTTTATTTCATGCTCAATATTAAATAAATGATACTGCGCGGCAGGTGGTTCATTGCTTACAATTTCCCGCAGTTCCCGGATATCTTCTTTGGTGATGCGATGGAATAAAAAATCGGCCATGCCAATTTCCAGCACCAACCGGATCTCGAATATCTCCCTTAAGGTAGATTGATCAAGCACGTGGGGGTTCATGCTTTTGCCGATAATTCCGAAGAGATCGGGACTGGTAATGATGGCTCCTTTTTTCTTTTTCGATTCAATCAGCCCCATCATTTTTAAGCGGGTTAACGCCTCCCTGATCACCGTTCTGCTTACGCCGATCGTTTCAGCCAACTCAAGTTCTTTCGGAATAATATCGCCTACTTTTAGCTTTTTCTGCTGCAGTAATCCCACCAGCCTTTCTTCCACCTTGTCTACCAATGAACTGGTATCCACCGTTTTAAATTCGTTTTTCAGGGCCTGGTTACTCATACATTATATATTATTTAAATAAATACATCCGCAAAAACTACACTTTATTCAATTAAGGCTGCGCAGAACTGTAAAATAATGTATTGCACAGCTATCAAAAAAAAATTTTGTCATTCCAAAAATAGTATTAATTTTATTATGTCATACATAATACAAATCAAAAAATTTAAACCATGAAACCTGCTTATTTAAAAACATGGCTCTTTATTACCATGCTGTTTCTTTCGGCTACCGGGTGGTCGCAGGACAAAACAATTACGGGAACGGTGTTATCGCTGGATGACAACAGCCCGCTACCCGGAGTGAATATCCTGGTAAAAGGGAAAAACAAAGCTACCCAAACAGATGCGCAGGGGGCATACAGCATCACTGCAGCCGCGAATGATATCCTGGTATTTTCCTTTACCGGGTTTGAGCCCCAGGAAGTAACGGTATCCGGCAACCCGGCTATTGATGTATTACTGGTGCGAAAAGCGGGCGATTTAGGCGAGGTAGTAGTGGTAGGGTACGGTACGCAGTCGCGCAGGAACGTTACAGGCGCTATCGCCAAACTCGATAATAAAGTGCTGGAAAACGCACCCCGCGCTAACGTGGGATCTGCATTACAGGGAACAATAACCGGCTTACAGGTAGTGAATGCAACAGGGTCTCCGGGTACAGCGCCCCAACTGCTGCTAAGAGGTGGCGCTTCTATTAACAACCCCGGCTCACCCCTGGTTGTGGTGGATGGAGTCATCCGCTCTTTTAATGATATCGCATCCGAAGATATTGCGTCTATTGAAGTATTAAAGGATGCGGCCTCAACAGCCATTTACGGAGCAAGAGCGAACAATGGGGTCATTCTGATTACCACCAAACAGGGTAAGGCGGGTAAGGCTGAACTCTCCTACAAATTTACAGGCGGATACAACCAACGGCGCGATGGATATTCGTACATGAATGCCAGGGATTATATATACTATAACCGGTTGGGTAATCTCAATTCGGAACGAACGCTGGCGCAGGTAAATAGTTCCAGGGGATATGGACTGCTTACCGACCCGGCTAACCTGGCGTTGTTTGATATCCGTGCATTTGATGCATCGAACGCCTCACTGCTATCGCAGGGATGGGATACCGTAGGAGATCCGTATAATCCCGGTAGCTATATCATCTTCAAGGATCATGGCGGCGAAATAGAAGACATCGTATTCAGAAACACATATACGCAGGAACATTACATTAACGTGATGGGGGGAAATGACAAAGGAAAATATTTCGCAAGCTTCGACTACTACGAAGAAGACGGTGTAATTGTTGGCTCGGGTTATAAAAGATATTCAGGCGATATTAGCGGATCCTATAAAATAAAACCCAATCTCGAAGTGAGCACCGGCGTCATTTTGTCGAATGCTACACAAACCGGTACTATTACCTCCGAGATTAATACTTTGTACAGGAGCTTAGCCATTTGGCCAACCATGAATCCATGGCTCGATTCCGCCAAAACAATACCCAACCCCGGCAACTCAAGTTCAGATGGTAATCCGTTATACTGGATCAATAAACTAAACAGGAGTAACGAAGTAAACAGAATTACCGTTAACGGCGCGGTAAAATGGGATATACTGCCCGATCTGTACATTAAGGCAACCGGTAATGCCTACCTGAACGAAACACTCAACAGGTCGTTCCAGCAGGCTACGCAAACTTACGCGAACCTATACACCGATCCGCCATCGTACAGCAGTACCAGCCGCAATGCCATTTCATTTTTTTCGCGGGATTTTCAGACACAGTTTAATGCCATAGTGAATTACAGCAAAACTTTTGGCAACAAACACGGCCTGAACGCCATGTTAGGCGCCGAGTACTATGATATTAACTCCTTTGAAATGCAGGTGTTCGGACAAAACGCGCCGACCGACGACATTTCAACAGCGAACGCCTCCACCACTTTTAATGCCGGGAGTAACTATAGCGCCCAGTCGGAGTTCAAGATCATTTCTCATTTTGGAAGAATCAATTATGATTACGATCAGCGTTACCTGCTCAGCCTGGTATACAGGCAGGATGGAGTTTCCAGTCTGGCTGAAGACAACAGGTGGGGCTTTTTCCCGGGCATGTCGGCGGGTTGGAATGTTCACAACGAGCGATTTTTCATAAACAGCGGTATCAGCAATTATATTTCTACCCTTAAGCCCCGTATCAGCTATGGCGAAAATGGGAATATCGCCGGATTGGGCAGGTATGAAGTGCAGGGCGTATACGGCTCTACCGGACTATATAACAACAACGCCGGTTTTTTAAATACAGGCATCATTAACAGCGATCTCCGGTGGGAAAAAAGCAAAACCACCGACATAGGCGTTGATATTGGATTGCTCAATAACAAGATCAACATCATTTTTGATTACTACAACAGGAAAACAAGCGACCTGCTCACCAATCTCGACCTGCCGAGCTATACCGGATTCAGCACAGTGCGTACCAACCTGGGAACCTTTCAAAACCAGGGCTATGAGCTATCCGTTAATGCAAATGTGCTGAACCAGCCAGACGGGTTTAAAGTTGACGTAGGCGCCAATGCATCGTTTGTACAAAATAAAATCCTCGAGCTTCCCTATAACGGTAACGAAAATAACCGGCAGGGAGGACTACAGGTATATGACCCGGCTTCAGGTAAAGTAGTTTGGGTAGGCGGTTTACAAGAAGGCCAACCGCTGGGCGATATTTACGCCTTTCAGCAGGTTTCTATCTTTAAAGACGATGCAGAAGTAGAAAAAATAGCAGGCAACAGGATAGATATGATTGCCGGCATAAGCGGGCCCAATTCAACCTATGGAACAGGAAAAATTACCCCGGGTGACGTGAACTGGTTAGATGTAGACAGGAACGACACCCTCGACTCGCGTGACCAGGTATATATGGGCAATATAAACCCCAAATGGACCGGAGGATTTACCCTCAATGTATCGTATAAAAGATTCACCTTGTTCTCGCGCTTTGACTTTGCACTGGGACATACCATTTATAACGATCTTGTTGCCAGAACACTCGGTAATTACCAGGGTACTTTTAACTATATCGATCTGCAAAAGGAGGCATGGTCGCCTGAAAACACCAGTACAGACATTCCGAAGGTATATTATGCCGACCAGGTTTCGGCGCCTTTAGGAAAAAAGAATTATACGCGGCTCAACAACGCCAATCCCAATCTCAACAGCAACAACTCCAGGTTTTATGAAAAAGGAGACTATTTCGCCTGCAGGGAAATAACACTGGCGTATGATTTCTCCAAAACGTTGCTGCAAAAAACACATGTGTTATCGCAGGCCAGGATATACCTGAACGCCAATAATCTTTTTTACATCACCGACTTTAGCGGGGCTTCGCCGGAACCACCGGTACTGAACGGATCGCTTAACGGGGTATTCAGTGGCACCTACCCTACACCCGTTTCTTTTGTATTAGGCGTGCAGGTTTCATTTTAAAACTCAAATCACTTTAATTATGAAAAAGAATCTTAAATATATACTTGCAGGATTTTCCTTTATACTATTAGCAGGTTCCTGCACCAAAAATCTTGACCTGGCGCCGGTAAGCAGCATCAGTGATGCCAGCTACTGGAAAACACCCGGCCAGTTCGATGCATTTGTAACCGGCGTGCATTCCCGCTTCAGGAGCAACACAACGCAGTTCCAATATCTTGGTGAAATGCGTGCCGATATTTTTGGAACAGATCCCGGTTCAAGCTCCGCGTTTACAGGTGAGGCAACCCAGGGCGTTGAGCGGTTATGGCTAAATAATCTTGACCTTGACGCACCGGGAGTAGCCAATTTCGGAAATTTTTACTCCAATATCAATCAACTGAATTTATTGATAGAGAAGGTGAATAACACAAACGTTATTCCTTTGGCCGATCAAAACTATTACCTTGGAATAGCCTATGGGATGCGTGCCTTTTATTATTTCCACATGTACCGTTCCTGGGGTAAGGTAATTATCCAAACAGAACCTACAACCAATATCGACATCTCGGCGCTTGCAAAAGCGGCATCCAGCGAAGAAGAAGTGCTGCAATTGATAAAAAGTGATATCGACCATTCTATAAACAGCTTTGGCGGCGATTATAGCTTCAGGCAAAACAAATCATACTGGTCAAAAGCGGCAACCCTGATGTTGAAAGCAGAATTGTTTTTATGGACAAGTTACCGCGGCGGCGGAACCGGTGATGCCACTACCGCTAAATCTGCTTTAACTGACATCCAGTCCAGCGTTCCCGGATTAAATTTGCTTCCCAATTTTTCTAATGTTTTTGCATCTGCCAATAAAGGCAACAACGAAATCATTTTATCGGTCCGAAACCTGCTGAACGAAAGCACTCTCCCCATCTCGGGTACTTTTATGCCGCAAACCGGTTTAATCAGCAATTTCTACGATTCGGTGGAAAACAGGAAGTTCAATGCCACCGACGATAACTATGGAGGACTGCTGAGAGCCCCGGTGATGATCGCTACTTTCAGAAAGTTTAACGACCAGGATAGCAGGAAATGGAGCAGCATTAAAGCCGCTTATGAATACAATGCAGGCGTATATACCATAGCAGGCGCGTTTGTGCATAAATTTGCGGGAGAACAAAATGCAGGTAGCCGCGCTTATACCAACGACTTTCCGGTTTACAGGTATGCCGACCTGTTGTTGCTTTTAGCGGAAGCCAAAATAATCCTGGGTGAAGATCCCACTGCAGAAATAAACCTGGTAAGGGCAAGAGCATATGGCGCAAATTATGATGGAGCCGTGCACGGTTATCCTAACCAGGCAATAGACAGCGATCCAAAGGAAGCGCTGCTGCAGGAACGCTTTTACGAATTCATTTTTGAAGGAAAAAGGTGGTATGACCTGAGAAGAATGGGAGACAATTATGTGTACGCGTATACCAGTGTGCCGTCATCGGAATCATACAAACTTTTATGGCCTATTGACAGAAGTTCGCTGACCAATAACAGGCTGCTCGAGCAAAATCCCGGATACCCGGCATTTTAACAGTAAGTTGCTGGAATACCTGCCCTGTATATTGAGTATATTGCAAACTGCGGCAACGCTTTACAGGTGATGAAGACACCGGCCTTCGCCGGCAACAGATCGCAATATGCCCCGCTGTATTTTTTATAATTTGATCAATTTAAAAATCAAAACAAGTGAAAATTTCTCATCTCACCGGTTTGATCGCCGCCCCTTTTACTCCTATGCATACAAACGGCGCCATCAACCTGTCGCTCATACCTGCCTATTACGAAATGCTTAAAGCCAATGACATTACAGGCGCCTTTATCTGTGGGTCAACAGGCGAAGGTGTTTCCTTAACTATGAAAGAAAAGATGGATATAGCCGCAGTATGGGGCGACTGTACCAAAGAAGACGACCACTTTAAAGTAATGACTTTGCTGGGTGGCACCTGTATTGCGGATTGTATTGAATTGGCAAAGCATGCACAACAGGAAGGCCTACACGCTGTTTCTTTTACCGCACCCAGTTACTTTAAACCGGCCAATGCGGCTGCCTTGGCTGATTGCTGCAGGATGATTGCTGAGCAGGTTCCCGGGATGCCTTTCTATTACTATCATATTCCTGTATTAACCGGCGTGCATATTCCAATGTACGAGCTGCTCAAAGAGATTGATGGCAAACTGCCCAATTTCGCAGGCATTAAATACACGCACGAAGATTTTATGGATTTTCTTTCCTGTATGAACTTTCAAAACCGAAAATATGATATGCTCTGGGGCAGAGACGAGAATATACTTGCCGCACTGGCAGTAGGCGCAAAAGGGTCGGTGGGCAGCACTTTTAACTATGCGGCCCCACTGTACCACAACCTGATTAACACATTTGATGAAGGTAATCTCGCAAACGCGCGGCAATTGCAGCAACAGTCTATCGACATGATCCGCCTGCTGGGTAAATACGGGGGCATTGCTACCGGAAAAGCCTACATGAGGCTGATTGGAATAGATTGCGGAACGTTCCGGTTGCCTGTTAAAAACATGACGGATCAAGACTTCGAACTGTTTAAAAAAGATACGGAACAGTTAAACTTCGGTACCTTTTCTTCGAAAAATCCAGCAATGATTAAGGCATAACAATAATGACCCGTTTACTCACACTACTATTTGTTATCTCTATGATTTCTACTGTTCCCTTACACGCGCAAAAAAAACAGGGAGATACTTTACAATGGGAGATCGCGGGGAACCTTCCCGCTTCGCCGGGTCAGCAGCATGCTTTGGGTGTTGCCGGGCCGGTTGCAGGCTACCAGGGTGATGTAATGATTGTAGCAGGCGGCGCCAATTTCCCCGACGCTATGCCCTGGGCTGGTGGAAAGAAGAAATATTATGATGATGTGTTTGTTTACAAAAGGGCCGGTGAAAAGTTGATCCTCCAAAAGAAAGGGTTCAAACTTCCCTCGGCTATTGCCTACCCTGCGACTTGTAGTGCAGAGAGCGGTATTATATATGCAGGAGGTGAAAATGAAAATGGTATCAGCAATAAGGTAACATTACTGCAATGGAATGAAGCCACGGAAAACCTGGTGATCAAACACTTTCCCGATCTCCCGGAAGCTTTAACCAATGCTTCAGCCGCTGTATACGATAATATTATTTATGTAGCAGGCGGTGAAACCTCAACAGCAGTATCCAACAGGCTGTATAGCCTCAACCTGCATAACCTGGCAGCAGGCTGGCAACAATTAACGCCTGTACCTGTTCCGGTTTCCCATGCCGTATTCACAGTTCAATTAAACGCCGGCCATCCTTTTATTTATCTTATAGGGGGAAGGAAAAAAAATGCGAATGGCATCAGCGACCTGTATGCATCGGTATGTGCTTATGATGTGGAACGGAAGGTTTGGACAACAAAAAAATCATTGCCTTATCCTTTAGCGGCCGGTACCGGTATTGCCGTTGATTCCAACCATATTATACTTTTCGGCGGAGATAAAGCCGAAACTTTTCACCAGGTGGAAACACTGCTCTCCCGCATCTCCACCGAAAAAGATGAGGCAAAAAAACTGGAACTGATCCGGCAAAAAAATCAATTACTGGCAACGCATCCGGGATTCAGCAAAGATGTGCTGCAGTACAATACGACAACTGATCAATGGAAAACGATAAGCAGCATTCCGTTTAATACGCAGGTAACAACCACAGCGCTGCTATGGAAGGATCATATATTCATCCCCGGCGGCGAGATTAAAGCAGGTGTTAGAACAGCTCATATCCTGTCTGCCAAAATCAACAGCAAACACAAATGATCAACTCAAAAAAATATCCCTGGGTAGTAGTGGCATTGCTTTGGGTAGTGGCCCTGCTGAACTATATGGACCGGCAGATGCTGGCCACCATGAAACCTTCTATGCAGGTAGATATTGCCGAGTTGCAATCGGCTACCAACTTTGGGTACCTGATGGCCATCTTTCTGTGGATATACGCCTTCATGAGTCCTGTTTCGGGAATGATCGCAGACAAGTTTAACCGAAAATGGCTGATTGTGGGAAGCCTTTTTGTTTGGTCGGCTGTTACATTTGCCATGGGATACGCCACAACTTTCAATCAATTGTATTGGCTAAGAGCCGCTATGGGCGTGAGTGAGGCTTTATACATTCCTGCGGGACTTTCACTGATAGTCGACTACCATAAAGATAAAAGCAGGTCGCTCGCCGTTGGCATTCACTTGACTGGTTTGTACATGGGCCAGGCATTAGGCGGATTTGGCGCAACCATTGCGGCCGCATTTTCGTGGCAGCAAACATTTCATTCCTTTGGTATTATCGGCATTCTGTATTCGCTGGTGCTAATTGTCTTTTTGAAAGAGAAGAAAAATTTCAAAGCAGTAAAAGGAGAACCCATCGTTAAAACCTCCCTCTTCAAAGGATTGGGCGTATTGCTCACCAATATCTCATTCTGGATTATCCTTTTTTATTTTACCGTACCAAGTCTGCCGGGCTGGGGCGTAAAAAACTGGCTGCCTACCCTGTTTGCCGAAAATTTACATATTGATATGGCAAATGCCGGTCCACTTGCTACCATCAGCACCGCAATACCCGCTTTTCTGGGTGTAATAGTTGGTGGCATTTTATCAGACTGGTGGGTAAAGAGGAATATTCGTGGGAGAATTTACACAAGCGCCATTGGCCTTGCTTTAACAATACCCGCATTATTGTTGATTGGCTTTGGCCATTCGATGCTTAATGTAATAGGTGCCGCATTTTGTTTTGGATTTGGATTTGGTATGTTCGATGCGAATAATATGCCCATCCTCTGCCAGTTCGTATCCAGTAAATACCGCGCCACCGCTTATGGATTGATGAACATGACGGGCATATTTGCCGGCGCTTTTATTACGGATTGGCTGGGTAAATCAACAGATGCCGGCAACCTGGGGAAAGACTTCGCCATGCTGTCGGGAATTGTATTGCTGGCCCTGATCATTCAAATTGCTTTCCTGCGACCAAAAGTGGATGATTTCGGAAATGCATAACCGGCATGATGAAAAAAACAAAAACGGGTTTGCTAACGATGAACAATACACTAAAAGTTTGTCAAAAATGCCTGATGCTACAATTAATAACAAAACAATATGAAAAGATTAATGCCTTCCCCATTCAGCTACCTGTTGCTCCCTTTGTTTGTGATGTGGGCATGTGGTACCAAAACAGCCAACCAATCTGCAGCAGACGCCATGACCATTTCTTCGGTACCGGTTACTGCGCCCATATTAAAAGGGCTGCCGGCCAACCCATTGATCCGTATTGATATCAATGTTCCAGCAGCAGGAAGCAATATCGAATACCAAAAAATAAATTGCTCGCTCAATGATGCAGCGATTAACAACCTCGAAAAAATAGAGGTTTATTTTACCGATACGGTTTCGAAATTCTCCGAAAAAAATCTGATCGGAAGCATTCTTCCTTCTTCTTCCGTTGTAGACATCCCAATCCAGGTAACACTTCAACCCGGCACTAATCATATATGGTTAAGCGCAGTGCCAAAATCCACTGCAGATATGGATGCAGCGATTACGATTGAGGCGAAATACCTGGTAACGGGAAATGACAAAAAACAAATGATTACAGCAAGCCAGTCTGCCGATGCCAAACGAATAGGAATTGCCCTGCGAAAAGCGGGCGATGATGGCGTAAACACTTATCGCATACCAGGCATGGTAACCACCGACAAAGGCACCCTCCTCGCGGTATATGATGTGCGCTATAATAATTCAAAAGACCTCCCGGAAAATATTGATGTGGGACTAAGCCGCAGCACCGATGGCGGTAAAACCTGGGAGCCCATGAAAGTCATGATGGACATGGGCGCCCCGCATGAAAACAACGGAGTAGGAGACCCAACCATTTTATTCGATCCCGTAACAAAAAAAATATGGGTGGCAGCCTTATGGAGCAAGGGCAACCGGTCCATCGCCGGCTCCGAGCCTGGACTATCGCCCGACATTACAGGGCAGTTCGTTGTAGTGAGCAGCGATGACGACGGCCGCACATGGTCGCAGCCCTATTCCATCACTTCGCAGATCAAAGACCCCAAATGGCATTTGTATTTCCAGGGACCAGGAAGCGGCATAGCTATGCAAAACGGCACGCTGGTATTTCCCTCTCAATATTGGGATGAAAGTAAAAAACCGGGCATTCCACATGCTGCCATTGTTTATAGCGAAGACCACGGTAAAACATGGAAAAGCGGAACAGGCGCTAAATACAATACTACCGAAAGCCAGGTGGTGGAAACCACACCGGGCACCCTCATGCTGAATATGAGAGACAACGCCGGCAAGTTTCGCAGCGTAGCTACTACAACCGATATGGGCAAAACCTGGACGGCGCATCCCACCTCCCGCGTGGCGCTGCCCGATCCTGTTTGTATGGGAAGTATCATCAAAGCAAAAGTGAACCTGAACGGTACAATGAAAGATGTATTGTTTTTCAGCAACCCCAATTCTTCATCCGACCGCAATAATATTACGATCAAAGCCAGTCTTGATTTGGGTGAAACCTGGCTGCCCGCGAACCAGGTACTGATTGATGAACGAAGCTGCTATGGATATTCCACGCTTACAAAGATTGATGACAATACCATCGGACTTTTATACGAAGGCACAAAGGATTTATATTTTGTAAGCGTTCCGGTGGGTGAGATTGTGAAGTAGGTATCAG
>CAYMKT010000005.1:49855-51618 GCA_964391065.1 uncultured Terrimonas sp.
AAGGATTTATATTTTGTAAGCGTTCCGGTGGGTGAGATTGTGAAGTAGGTATCAGGTGTCAGGTATCAGGTATCAGGTGTTAGGTATTAGGTATTAGGTATTAGATATTAGCTCAAAGCTCATAGCTCATAGCTGACAGCCATCAGCCCGCAGCAATGTACAGTTCATAAATGCAATATCAACCATGGGTTATTCAACTGAAGATTTAACTGCATTAAAAAAATTTTATTCTAACCAGTTGTTGAACGATACGGTTCCGTTTTGGTTCCCGCGTTCCTTCGACAATGAACATGGTGGCTTTTTACTGATGAGAGATGCCGATGGCTCCTTAATCGATGATGATAAGGCAGTGTGGATACAGGGAAGAGCCGTATGGCTTTTATCTACCTTATACAATACCGTTGAAAAAAAAGCGGAATGGCTGGAGGGCGCAAAACTCGGTTACGATTTTTTGAATGCTCATTGCTTTGATGAAGATGGGCAAATGTTTTTTCATGTAACAAAAGAAGGAAGACCCATCCGCAAAAGACGTTATTTTTTCTCCGAAACTTTTTACGTGATCGCCGCCGCAGCTTATGCAAAGGCCAGTGGCGACAAAGACGCTGCAGAAAGAGCCAGGATGGTTTTTGGAAGATGCATTGACTATGCCACCACACCCGGTTTGTTAAACCCAAAGTATACCGATACCCGGCCTTCAAAAGGAATAGGCCTGCCCATGATCATGATGAATACGGCCCAGCAATTAAGGGAAACAATTGGCGACGAACGCTGTAATGAATGGATCAGCAAATGGATGGCGGAAATAGAAAATGATTTTGTGAAAGATGATATCCGCTGTGTGATGGAACAGGTGGCGCCCGATGGCAGTATCATTGATCATATTGACGGCAGAACGCTTAACCCGGGTCATGCCATTGAGGGCGCCTGGTTTATTTTACACGAAGCGCAATACAGGAATAATGATCCTCACCTTATTGAACTGGGTTGTACCATACTCGACTATATGTGGGAACGCGGTTGGGACGAGCAACATGGCGGCATCCTCTATTTCCGCGATGTATACAACAAACCCGTACAGGAATACTGGCAGGACATGAAATTCTGGTGGCCGCATAATGAAACGATTATTGCCACTTTATTGGCTTACCTGGTTACCGGTAATGAAAAATACGCAAACTGGCATAAAATGGTGCACGATTACTCGTACAACAATTTTCACGATAAAAAACATGGAGAATGGTTCGGCTACTTGCACCGCGATGGAACGGTAGCGCAAACGGCAAAAGGAAATCTATTTAAGGGGCCTTTTCACCTGCCAAGACAGGAATGGTATTGTATGCAGTTGCTGCAACAGCATTTAAAATAAAAAAAGGCGCCACCAGGCCATTTGATAAAATTGATGTTATAATCACCCATTGATTGTACCGGAGAATAAGTCCGGCATTAGATGCTCATAACCATAAACTGAAATCCGGAAATGAAGAGTATGGTGAGATTCATTATTATTCTTGTATTATTCCTTCCGCAGTTTTCAACAGCGCAGTTACAGTTGGCGCCGGTATTTTCAAACAACATGGTATTGCAGCGGGATCAACCCATCCACGTCTGGGGCAAAGGAATACCTGCAACCACCGTTATCCTCAGGTTTGCCGGAGAAAAAACAATTGCAACGGTGGATTCAGATTCTGCATGGAGCGTTTATTTCAGGAAACAAAACGCCAATAGCCATCCTCAGCGCCTGGCTGTTTCATCAGGCGATCAAA
>CAYMKT010000005.1:51718-54166 GCA_964391065.1 uncultured Terrimonas sp.
AAACAAAACGCCAATAGCCATCCTCAGCGCCTGGCTGTTTCATCAGGCGATCAAAAAATTGAATTACAGAACATACTGGTGGGTGATGTATGGGTTTGCATCGGGCAATCGAATATGGAATTTCCGGTGCACAGGGAAATGCATTTTAAGGAGGAAGTGGCTTTTACGAATCAGCCCCTGATCCGCCTATACAACCCCCTTTATGCGGGAAAGAATATCTATGGCAAAACTTTTCCGGATTCCGTTATCCGCATGTTAACGACGCAACATTTCTACCAGGGTAGCTGGGAAAACTGTGATAGTCATTCCGTAAAAACCATGAGCGCCGTAGCCTACTATTTTGGCAAAGCGATTTTGAACCGCATTCATATTCCTGTTGGATTGATCAATCTTTCAATAGGTGGTGCACCGCTTGAAACTTTTATTAGTGCAGAAGCGCTTCAAAACGATCCCCGGTTTTCTGCGAAACTAAACGGAGATTGGTTGTTGAATGCTGCATTGCCGGTTTGGGTAAGAGAAAGGGGAGTTCAGAATGTGGGCGAGCTAAACCATATTCCCTCTGATCAATATGGCAAAAATCACCCGTACAAGCCGGGGTTCGCATGGGCGGGTGGCATTGAGCCCATTTTACCCATGCCGGTAAAGGGTGTATTATGTTACCAGGGCGAAAGCAATGCCCAGGAAATGGAAAGAGTGGAGGAATACGGCGCGCTGTCGCGGTTATTGGTTGAGGAATATAGAAAAAGATGGAAGCAACCACGCTTGCCCTTTTATTATGTGCAGCTATCCTCCATCGACACCGTACAATACAAAGGGCAGCTATGGCCGCAGTTCCGCGATGAACAAAGAAAGATGATGAGCAGCATTGCCAGCAGCGGCATGGCGGTTTGCAGTGATATCGGATTTAAAAATGATGTACATCCCACCAATAAAAAAACAGTGGGCGAACGCTTGGCCAACTGGGCTTTGAACAAAACCTACAACATGAATACCGTTGCGTCGGGACCTCTACCATTAAAAGCGGTTTATAAAAGTAACCAGCCAAACAGTTCAGACGGGCCAGGAAATGTTATTATATCATTTCACTATGCAGACAATGGTTTAAGCACGTCGGACCATAAACCGCTGCGGGGTTTTTATATTGATGGAATTACCGAAATACCATGCAGCATCAGTGGCAAAAATGTTGTTATACCCGTAAAAAACAAACCTGCATTTGTATATTATGGCTGGAAATCATTTACAGATGCCAACCTCGTTAACACCGGACAACTACCTGCTTCAACATTTAAGATAAAAGTGGAGTAATGCATCGCGCTTCATTATTTAACCGGGCATGCTGTTGACTAAATAACAAAAACCTCAGGCCTATTTGCCATGTAAAACGGCATTCACCAGCGTCTTTACTTTTTGCAGTCCGGTGCTGGCAACCACTTGTGCATCCTGTTCCCAGTAAGTTCTGTTGAACAGTTCAAGCGAAAGCACTTTGGTACCGCCCATAGCATGAAGGTCGCCCAATATTTGCTTAAGCGGCGCGGCGCCATCGCCGGGATATACCCGGTCGGCATCGGTTTGTTCGGGAGCAGGCTTCGATGCGGGATAATCATTGATATGAATGATTTCAATGGCTTTGCCATTCACCAGTTTTAAGCCATTAAAGCCGGATCCGCCACGAAATAAATGATATACATCCGGCAGTATACGGGCATCCGGGTCGTTGGCCGCGGCGGCAATGGCCAAAGCCTGTCCTAAATTAAACAGTGTGCCGGAAGAACCCCAAAATTCCAGTTGGGGCATCACGCCATATTTTCTTCCCAGGTCCAGTATCTCACGGTAGCGGGCACCTGCTTTTTGAAAGTCGATGGCGTCGCCCGGCTGCATTCCCGCTGGTGGAGCGGCAATACGCCGGCATCCAAGCACGGCCACCATTTTCATTTCCTCCTCCAGTTCCGCCACGCCCGCTTTTCGTTTAGCCTCGTCGTCTACCATCCAACTGGTAAAGCTCATGGCATCTTCCACCACAATATTTTTATCTTTCAAAATGCTGGCAAGCGATTGAATGGTATTGCCCTGTTTAATATATTCCTTGATATCATTTATCCAAAGTTCCATACCATCATAACCTGCTTTGGAGGCAATTTCAATAGACTTCAAAAGCCCCGGCTTTTGTCCGCTGATGGTACTGGTGTTCAAACAAAAGCGAAAATTACCGGCTGGTGGGGTTTTCGCCGCCGTTAGTGTTTGTGGAATAGCTGCGGCAACAGTTGCCATGCCTGATAGTTTAAGCAGATCGCGTCTGGTCATCTTTATTGGTTTGATTGGGCGATTAAGATAAGGCTTTTTTTGAAGGCGGGTTTAAAACGCAAGAAGAAATTACGTACGATAAAATTTACCGCTGCTCCCGCTGTTTTTGGGTTGGTGCTGATGATATGCAACGTCCGGACAAAC
>CAYMKT010000006.1:0-7524 GCA_964391065.1 uncultured Terrimonas sp.
AATAAATACTTATCTTAAAAAATACCTGAACTTCATAGAGAAGGCTCTACCAGGCTTTTGCAGTCTGAAATTGTCGAAAGCAAGGTTATCTGTGAGGTTCCTGGCTTCTGCTGAAATATTATACTTACCGTTTTTCAACGAGTAAGTGAGCGTAGCATTATGAACCAGTTGACTCGGAATATTCGACTTTCCATTGGCATTTCCGAAAGCTTCCCATGTGAGATAGAACCAATGTACATACTGCGTATACCAGTTGAATTGCAGTCTCGTGTTTTTTCCCAGCAGATCATTCTTCCCTATATTGAATCCGGCATTTCCAAATAACCAGGGCTGGTTGGGAATTTTGTTCAGGTAGGTAGCTTCCGGGACATTCGAAGCGGTACTGCCATACATAGTGGTGTTTACGGCGTTTTGATAGGTAACATTGACGTTGAATGCAAAAAGGTTAGTGTAATCGTACCGCAATTCTGCTTCAAAACCGGTGATCCGCACGCTTGATTTGTTTTCGTTTTTCAATGCTTTAGATCTTTGGTCGGGAACGGGATAAATAAAATCCACCGCGTTTCGGTAGAATCCCGATGCTTCGATAAAAAACCGGTGTTTTTCGTGCATTGTTTTTCCAAAATACATTCCAAGGTTAATGTTGTCGCTGTGTTCCGGTTTAAGATCAGGATTAGGTTGAACATTTAATCCGTCGCCAAATACCTCGTCTACTTCCTGCAGCCGGTACGCCAATTCATAGGATGCTTTTATGCCCCATTCCGGAAGTATTTTATATCGCGTAGCCACGCCATATCCGTAGTTGGGTAAATTATCCGACATGGATACATATTCGTTATTCACCCATTTGTTTGTTATAAGATTTAATCCATAGTATTTACCAAAGAAGGTGTTCACCCATCGTTTGTCAAAAAACTCCTGCTGATAAGCTAACCCGGCAATTTGCTTTCCCAGGTTTCCCGGCTGTGCGTCTGATGAAGCCGTTAGCTCGTTATAAGTTTGGTTTTTTACCCTATCGTAGGTATAGTTGAAATTAAGAGAATGGTTCTCAGCAATCACATAACTAACATTGGTTCTCACGAAAGTTTTGGGCCGTATCATACGGGAGAGGTTTTTGATAGACCCCATTTCCGCAGATGATTTTGTAGTCCAGGTATCGTCCCAGTAATATTGCCGGTACAGTGTATCCGCCGTTAAGTAATCGTCTTGCGACTGAGCTGCGAACACATTCAGATTTAATCCTTTTATCAGCAAATTATCTTTCTTATACCTGAACGAACCGCTTATGGCATTAGTTTTACGGGTAACGTTTCCGTATACGATGGTTTGCTCAAAACCGGTCTGAAGATCCTGAAGCCCTTGTGAATAGCCGAAACTGAGGAACATCGCGTCGGTCCATTTTTTGTCCACCAGCCCTATCTCTATCTGCCCCATGGCTGAGCGATATTGATCGTGAAACCGTTTAACATCGGCTTTTACAAAACTCGCTCCCGACAGGTCAGTTATCTGGTCTCCATGTCTTACCCCGCCTTCCAGTATCTCTACATCCTTCATCGTGTAATTGTTGTCGGAGTAATTGTAGAAAGCTGTTCCCTTTACGATAATGCCCGTTTTGCGATGGGTATATTGCCCGGCAAAAGAAGCCCTGTGGGTATTAAATGACCCATAGCTGTAACTTACATCAAGGTAATTGGTTTCTTTTTGCGTGGTAATGATATTGATAGCGCCGCCCATTGCATCCGATCCCAGGTGAACCGGAACCACACCCTTGTATACTTCAATCCGTTCTGCCAGGTTAACCGGAATATTGTTGAGCGACATGGCACTACCTAAAATTTCGGTAGGTATACCATCAATAAAATATTTAACCGACTTGCCCGATAACCCATTAATGGAAAAGTTGAAATTAGAGCCTAGTCCGCCCTGTTCCCTGATGCGAATACCGGTGGTTAGATTAAGCACCTGGTTGATATCGGCGGTGGTATTGGCAAACTGCCTCGTTTCTACCACGTTCACGGAAAAACCGGAGGTTTTTAATTCCTTTACTTTGTTTACGCTGGTTACTTTTACATCTTCCAGTTCGCGGGCGTCCTTTATCAATACGAATTGTAATGTTCCTTTCTCATTATCTTTTAACACTATTTCGCGTGATTGTGAAGTATAACCGGTAAATGATACCACAAGGGTAATTTTTTCGATTCCGGAAATCGAAAGTTCAAAGAAACCCTTGCTGTTGGTAGTAGTGCCAATGTTAGTTGCCGCAACAACCACGGAAGCTTTGGCAATTGCTCCATCTGCATCTTTTACATATCCGGAAACCTTTGCATTTTGCTGCGCAAATGATACATGCAGCAGTCCGCTACACAGTAATAAAAGCAAGGTTGTCCGGAATGTCATTATTATTTTTTAATACTTTGTTTGAGAATAGGTAAACGGGTGGAAATACCCTATTTGGTATTGAAAATCATTAAGAGCAAGCAGATGCGAAGTTACCGGACAAGAAGGGAAAGGGTTTACATAAACGGGAAACCCATTTTCGAAAAACGGAAAATCAATACAGAGCGATCTTTTTTCACCTCAAAAATTGGCAAGGTTACCAACCCACCCGAAGAATGAATTTTTTATCCTTTGCCCTGTATATTCACGTCATTATTGTTAACCCGCTTTTTTTCCTTTAGCGGGCGGTTTCCTCCAAATTCCCAATTGAGAGTTAGCTTCACCGCGCGGTTATAATACCGCTGATCAACCACTGATACAAAGCCCACCCCTTCCATTGTTTCGGACTGACCAACATACTTTGTAAACAGGTTAACGGCGGAAAGCGTGATAGTGATCCTTTCCTTTTTGAGCTCTTTTTTGCCGGCAAAGCTGTAATAATAACTGCGGCCGAGGGTACCCATCAGTGTGGTTACCCTGGTATTGTATTCACCAAAAGCCTGTAAAGAAAAGTTATTCGGAAACCAGTATGTAGTATTAATATTGATATCTGCTCCCCAGCCTGACCGGAAAATATCAAGGGCTTCACTTGCATAATCATAATAATTAATATTTGCATTTCCATTTAAGGACCAGCTTTCGGATAGATTAGACGTACCCGACAGGTTAAAGCCAAATTGCCTGTTACCGGCGAGGTTTTGTTTTGTAGTTAAGGATATACCATCTGAATTGGTTTCCATAAATTCAACAATGGCATTGTCCGTCTGTTTCCAGAAAACAGCGGCATTCATAAAAAATGCCTGACCGGTATTAAGTCCGTATGAAAGTTCTGCCTGGTGGGCAATTTCCGGCTGTAGTTGGGGGTTACCCGAATCAAGATTTTTAGGATCGCTCGCATCAACGTTAGGGTTAAGATCCCATATATAGGGTCGCGTAAGACGTTTCGTGTAGCTAACGCTTAGGGTATTGCGGTCATCCAACTTTTTGGAAAGCGTTGCTGTGGGTACTACGTTCAAAAAGCGGCTATCGAAGGCGGTTCCGCTATGTATGAAATTACCGGTAATATAGGTGGCTTCCAATCGCGCTCCGGCTTCCACATACCAATTATTTTTCAGGTTCATCTTCGTTAAACTGTAGCCCGACAGCACATCCTGGCTATACCTGAAATCGTCTGACCGTTGCGGCTGAGGAACCAGTTGGTCTGATTTCCGGCGTAACCGATGCAAATGACCTGCAAGGTTAACATTCCATTTTTGTTTGGCAAATGAAAGCCTTGGGTTTAGCATTTGCTCCATGTTACTTACGCTTGCCTCCAGTGTGCCGCCCATGTCGCTCTCGCCCTTTTTTGTAATGATATTAATAACACCTGCCGCGCCCTCGGCATCGTACCTGGCAGATGGAGTAGTGATGATCTCTACTGATTTAATCATATCAGCCGGCATCATGTTTAACGCATCCGCCGCGCTGCGAACCATTTGTCCCGAATATTTCCCATTGATGAGAATTTTAAGATTGCTGCTGCCGCGCATGCTCACATTACCTTGTGCGTCTACGCTCAGCACAGGCGCTTTGCGTAACACGTCGGCCGCCGTTCCTCCTTACGATTTGCGAAATATTCAAATAGTTGATTCGTAAAATCATTGCCGCCGGAAGGGATAACACCAGCAATAGTAGATTCGTGGCGTCGCTTCACTCGCCAACCTATCTTTTAAAGTACTTTCAAAAACCAAGGGGTAAAAGATATTTCCCAAGCCCGACCGGGCTGATTACGGTGAGCGTTTGTAAAGGAAGCGCTAATATGTACAAAAAGATCGAACGCCTGAAAGCAGGGTAAATAAAAACTGCTATTTTAATTTATTCTCGAGAAAAAACACTGGTGTCTTCCCCCACCCTTTACCCGCAATATCTATATCGCCATCTCCATCAACATCGCCAATTGACAGTTCGTGGCATTGTTCCACTGCGGCGACCTCGTGGCGGGTCCAGCGCTCTGCCCGTCCATCAGGGTTCGTCCATATGTATATCTTCCGGGGACTACTGGATTCCGAGGATCCGCCGGAAAGGATATCAAGCGTTCCATTTCCGTCGAAATCGGCTACTCCCAAAGAATGAAAGCATTGCCCCAGGTGTTCGTCAATTAGATGTTTGGTGAATTGACCCTCCCCTGTATTTTCAAACCACATTACCGGCCCATCTGGGAGATCGCTTCCTGTCATTACAATATCGTTTCTGCCATCTCCGTTCAGGTCGCAAATCCATACCCGGGCTGAAAGTCCACCGGCGAACCTGCTCGGCGGAATACCCGGGTTAAGCAAATGCTCCCGCCAGGATTCACCCTTTGCATCAAGCCCCTCCATCCAACGATCGCCCCAAACGATATCGAGGTATCCATCGCCATTAAGATCGCCGATTCCATTGGGTGTTACGCCTCCATGATGACTTTGAAGGGAAATGGGAATTTTTTCCCATGTTTTGTTTCTCAAAACGGTATCCGGATGGCGGTACCAGTAAAGTCCCTTGTTGCTTCCGCTAATGATGTCGGGATCGCCGTCGTTATCCATGTCGGCACACAGAATATCATGGCTACCTTCCAAATCGCCGTAATAATATTTTTCCCATCTATTACCCCCGATATTTCTGAACCATTTTTTATCGGTTACCGCGTCAATCCATCCATCGCCATCAATATCGCATGCAAAACCTCCTACATCCGTTTCAGTAGAGTCGCCGATCAGGTGCTGTTCCCAAACATCCGGCGATTTAAATTCAAACCAGAAATAACTCCCACTCCGGGTAAACGGAAGCAATAGATCGAGATAACCATCTTTATTTACATCCACAAGCGAAGTAGACCCCGACATTTCACCTTTGTCCTTAATCTGGTGATAAGTAAAGCTGGGGAATTTTAAAGTGTCGGCTCCTTTACCAACACTACTCTCATACTTTGCATAGATAAAATAACCGGCGAAAAGAAAGGGCATCACTATCAATGCCCTGGAAAAAAACTGTTTCATTTTTGACGATATTGAGATCAACTATTTTATTGCAGGTACAATATTTATGGAGATTCATTTATTATTGCTGCATTGCGTTCCCTACTGCCGCTTAATTCAAAGGACTCAGCCAATAGCTCAAAAGAGCGCTTCCTGTCTTCTGCATTGTCGGTTATGGTAGTAACCATCATTTCGTCTATTCCAAAATCATCTGCCAGGGCAGTCAACTGTATTTTTACCTGCTCCTTCGTTCCAGAAACTACCCTGCCGCTATTGTATTGAATCCGCTCCAGCTCGGCCGGCGAGAATTGATAATCTTTGATAGAATCATAATTACCCAGGTCCTGGAAGTGGCCTCTTTCAAATTGCAAATGAATGTAATTCAGAAATTTTCGCATCTGAGCGGCTTTTTCTTCGGTTTCGCCGCAAAGCACTGCGATGGATAAAACAGCATGTGGCTCGGTGAATTGGGTAGAAGGAACAAAATTTTTGCGATAGGTTTCTACCATATCTGGCTGTGCAAAGCCATTAATAAACCTGGCAACGGCCAACCCCATTCCAAATTGAGCGGCAATCTGGCTGCTTCCGCCGCTTGAACTCAATATCCATTGCTGTGGCACACCAGGCGCCTGCGGAGCCGCAATGATAGGACCATGCTGCGTGCCTGCTGTATCTCTAAAAAAATGCTGTAAATGCTCCAGTTGCCGCAAATAACTTTCTTCGCTAAAATCGTTAGAAGGATTGAGTATAGCGGCGGTAATGCGATCGCCGCCCGGCGCCCGTCCCATGCCAAGATCAATACGCCCCGGGAAAAGCGTTTCCAGCATGCGAAAATTTTCAGCTACCTTAAAAGCACTGTGGTTGGGAAGCATAATACCGCCTGAGCCAATACGTATATGGTTGGTTTCATCAGCAAGCTTTACCATGAGCACCTCCGGAGTGGTACCTGCAATAAAAGTTGAATTGTGATGCTCGGAAACCCAGAACCGGGTATAGCCGAGTTTTTCGGCCAGTTTTACAGTGGCGATGGTTTCTTCTATGGCCTGCCGGGCGGTTTTGTTATAATACACTACCGATTGGTCCAGTACACTTAATTTGATCTTTGCCATGCAGCACTATTTTTCTACTCTATTCAATAAATCCCTGCGGAAAACTACCAGAGTTTAATTTTTGCCGTCCACTTCAACCGTTTTATCAATTTTGGCAATAAGTCCCTGCAATACTTTTCCGGGTCCTACCTCGGTAAATTTTGTAACGCCATCGGCAACCATTCGTTGTATACTTTGCGTCCAGCGCACCGCACCGGTTAACTGTTCAACCAGGTTTTTTTTAATCATAACAGGATCCGTAACAGGAATAGCGGTAAAGTTCTGGTAAACCGGCACTGAAGGAGCGTGAAAAACTGCAGCCTCTACGGCCGCAGCCAGTTCAGCTTTGGCGGGTTCCATTAGCGGGGAATGAAAAGCGCCGCCAACAGGCAAAGCCAACGCTCTTTTCGCACCTGCTTCCTTCATCTTTTGAATAGCCAGCTCAATTCCCTTCACAGAGCCACTGATCACCAGTTGCCCGGGGCAATTATAATTAGCCGGTACCACAACTTCACCAGTTTCGTTTTGTATGGCTGCACATACTTGTTCCACCTTTTCATCATCCAAAGCCAACACCGCAGCCATGGAAGACGGCTGTAATTCGCAGGCCTTTTGCATAGCCCCGGCACGTACAATCACCAATTTCAACGCATCTTCAAAAGAAAGGCCGCCATTAGCCACGAGGGCCGAGAATTCACCCAGGGAGTGCCCCGCAACAGCATCGGGTTGGGCATTCGCTAAAGTTTTGTACAAAATAACGGAGTGAAGAAATATAGCCGGCTGCGTTACTTTGGTTTGCTTAAGATCTTCGTCAGTACCATTAAACATAATATCGGAAATGCCGAAGCCCGCTATTTCATCGGCTTTTTCGAATAAAGCCTTAGCCGCAGCATTGCTTTCGCACAACTCCTTCCCCATTCCTGCAAATTGAGAACCTTGTCCTGGAAATACATATGCATGTTTCATGGATGAATGTTTTATTGGTTTACTGTTTCAAAAATAAAGGG
>CAYMKT010000006.1:7624-14765 GCA_964391065.1 uncultured Terrimonas sp.
ATTAATGCAATTTTGATCCGGTGAGTCTTATAAATTCGCTGCGTGTTTCATTCTTTTCGAACTCCCCGCAAAAGGCAGAAGTAGTGGTTACAGAATTCTGCTTTTGAACACCGCGCGTCATCATACAAAGATGAGCAGCTTCAATAACCACGGCCACACCCAGCGGCTGCAGAGCTGCCTGTATGGCATCCAGGATCTGCGTGGTTAACCTTTCCTGCACCTGCAACCGCCGGGCGTACACATCTACCACACGCGCAATTTTACTCAATCCCGTTATCCAGCCATTGGGTATATAGGCTACGTGGGCTTTACCAAAAAAAGGCAACATGTGATGCTCACACATACTGAATATTTCAATATCCTTCACAATAATCATTTCACTCATGGGTTCGTGAAACTTGGCAGAATTGAGAATATTTTCAGCGCTCTGACCGTAACCCTGCGTGAGGAATTGCATCGCTTTGGCCATTCTCTCCGGCGTTTTTAACAGCCCCTCTCTTTCCGGATTTTCACCTAATAACTTTATTGCCTGTCCGTATATTTTCATTAACGACGAAGTGGTAGCATCATCGTACTGTTCAATTTTTTGATATGCCATACTGTAATTTAAAAAAATAAAAACTAAACGGTTTTTTAATATCACGCCGGGTATTCCACAAAATTCCTGGGTGTTTCGTATACTCTTACCTGCAAGTCGAACTTTTCGTCGATGTTAGGGCGAAGCAGTTCATAAATTACAATAGCGATATTTTCTGCTGTGGGATTAATATTGCTGAATTCAACGGTATCGAGATTCAGGTTTTTATGATCAAAACGTTCTATTACATGTTGCTGAATAAGGTCTGACAGTATCTTGAGGTCTATTACAAACCCCGTATCTGCGTGAGGTTCCCCGGTTATCTTCACTTCCAGCTCGTAATTGTGACCATGGTAATGCGGATTACTGCATTTTCCAAAAATCCTGAAATTGGTTGCACTGTCCCACGCCGGGTTGTATAACCGGTGAGCTGCATTAAAGTGCGCTCTCCGGTATACCGCTACTCTTTTGACCATCTTTTTTATTGAATAATTTCAAAAACTTAATTTCTACTTTCCATAATACTCCACAAAAATCCTCGGCGTTTCGTACAGTTTAATACCATGCATTTTTACACCCGCAGGAATACAATTCTCAAGCTGTTCCCAAATGCCAATTGCCAGGTTTTCGGTGGAGCACATTCTCCCTTTCATAAAATCCACGTCAACATTCAGGTTCAGATGATCCAGCTTTTCGAGCACCGTTTCTTTAATGATCCCGCTTAATATTTTAACGTCCATTACAAAACCGGTATCGGGATCGGGAATCCCCTTAACGGTCACGTACAATTCATAATTATGGCCATGCCAGTTTTCATTGGCGCATTTACCAAATACTGCTTCATTTTTCTCCCTGCTCCATTCGGGATGAAATAATTTATGTGCCGCGTTAAAATGTTCAACACGGGTAAGGTACACCATACTATCAAAAATTTTGGCAAAGTTATGACATCGGAATGAAGCTCCGTAAAAACTCCATCTCCCCATACAAATTCATTGCTGAAATGCTGACATTTGCAGTATGAACATCCTGTTGGCGGCAGCTACTCCCATGGAAATTCAAACTACGCGGGAATATCTTGCAGAAAAAATGTATTACCGCAAAGATTTCAATATTAGCATCCTCATCACTGGTGTAGGGCTTGTAAATACCACCTATGCGCTTTTGAAATACATTAATAAAAACAAGCCTGATTTGGTTATACAGGCGGGTATTGGGGGCTCGCTTCATCCGCTGTATCCGCCCGGATCCGTAGTAATGATAAAAGAAGAGATCATAGGAGATCTTGGGGTAGAAGAAAATGACGGGTTTTATGATGTGTTCGACCTAAAACTTGCCGGGGAAAATGTATTTCCTTTTTCATCGAAGCTGTTGAAAAATCCTCATCAAAGGATATGGGAAGTAATAAATTTACCCAGGGTAAAGGCAATAAGTGTTAACGAAATAACCACCGGATCCTTAAGAATACAACAACTTATAGAAAAATATGGCGCAGTGATAGAATCGATGGAGGGTGCGGCGCTGCACTATGTTTGCCTGCAGGAAACCGTTCCGTTTATTCAGCTTAGAGCTGTTTCTAATTTTGCCGGGGAAAGAGATAAGACAAAATGGCAAATAAACGATGCGATTACCAGTTTAAACCGCGAACTGATTGAAATTGTGCATCAATTGATGAGCTGAAAACAAAAATCATTATAGAATATGACACTCACGCTTGGCTTTTCACCCTGCCCCAATGATACCTTTATTTTTGATGCGTTGGTGAATAAAAAAATTGATACCGGGGGTTTAGAGTTTGATGTAGTAATGGAAGACGTTCAAACCCTTAACCAGTGGGCGATAGAAGGGAAATTAGACATGAGTAAAATCAGTTATGCCGTACTGCCACTGGTATGGCAACATTATATGATGCTGCATAGCGGGGGAGCGCTGGGAAAAGGGGTAGGTCCATTGCTTATAACGCGCGATCATACAGATAACGACCATTGGCATCACCATATTAACGAATATACTATTGCTATACCGGGTGAAAATACAACTGCCCATCTGCTTTTTTCACTGGCGTTTCCCGGGGCGAAAAAAAAGCTGTTTAAAGTGTTTAACGAAATTGAGGATTTCTTGCTTGACCCGATGCCTGATGCAGGTAAAACAGCGGGGGTAATCATTCATGAATGCAGGTTCACCTACCCAAAAAAGGGATTGTTTAAGCTCATGGACCTCGGTGAATTCTGGGAGGCCCAAACCGGCTATCCCATCCCGTTAGGCGGTATAGCCGTAAGGCGCAATTTCGACAATCAACTGCAAATGCAACTGGATACACTGGTACAAAAAAGCGTTGCCTATGCATACAATCATTATCCCCTGCTATCCGACTATATAAAACAAAATGCGCAGGAAATGGAGGAAAGTGTAATGCGCCGGCACATCGACCTGTATGTAAATAATTATTCTTTACATTTAGGTGAAGACGGTAAACAAGCCGTGATGAAATTGATTGAAATATTCGAAGGCGCAAACAAGATAACATTACCAAAAAATAACATTTTTACATTATCCTGACCATCATCAAAAGCCACCCATCATTGAACCAGTTTTTCAACGTTAGTACCGAATTTTTTAATATCCTTGGCTATTCCATGAGCTATCTTGAATTTTTTGGGGTAGTAACGGGTTTGTTTGCAGTATGGCTTTCGGCGAAAGCTATTATATGGAGTTGGCCGATAGGCCTTGTTAACGTGGTTTTGGCATTTTTACTCTACTACCAGGTGCAACTGTACCCTGATATGTTTTTGCAGGTGTTTTTTTTTGCAACCAATATTATCGGGTGGTGGCGCTGGTCGCATCCACGTGCGGGTGAAGAAGACCGGAAACAGGAGTTGAAAGTGAGTTATATGAAAAAGAGTCAGCTTTTATTAACGATTGCAGCAGGTTTAGCAGGCACTTTCATATTGGGTAAATTTGCGAGCAACCTTCATCATTGGTTCCCCAGCGTCTTTTTTTTACCGGGCGCCTACCCTTACCTCGACTCTTTCATTACCGTAATGAGCATTGTAACCACATTCTATATGATCCAAAAAAAGATTGAATGCTGGGTAATATGGCTGATAGTAGACCTGGTAGCTACATACCTGTATTACATTAAAGGAGTTAAATTCTATAGCCTTGAGTATTTTATTTTCTCCCTGATTGCCGCTTTTGGTTTATGGCACTGGATGAAAGAATACAGAAGCTACGCTGCCGTTGCAAAACAGTAATCTCCCTGGCATTAGGGAATGCCCCGGTCGTCACCACATGTCCATTAGCAAGCGCCGGATAGCCGTTGCTGTGCCGGAGGTATAATGGCGGTCCCTGAAACTACCAACTGTTCGGATGCCACGCACAGCGTTGGTTAGAAAAACTTCATCTGCGCGTAAAAGTTCATCTGCAGACAACTCCTTTTCATTTACCTCGTAGCCGGCAACAGGCAATTGTTCCAATAAGAACCTGCGGATAACCCCGGCTATGCCACCCTCAGATAATGGGGGAGTATGGATTACCCGATCTTTAATCCAAAAAACATTTGCAACCGTTGCATCGGCAATGCGACCAAACTGGTTAAGGATAAGGCAATCCGCCAACCCGTTTTGCCTGGCATACATTGCACCCATTACGTACAGTAAAAAATTATTTGACTTCACCTCCGAAAAAATAGTGCAGGCTTTAGCTGCATCGGGATAAATATCAATAACAAGTCCATCAGTAACGCCGCCTGTTACGGCGTATTTTTGTAAGGCGATTCCCTGGATAATATAATTTGGCCTCATGTCGTCCAGGTCATATATACCCCCATCACTACGAAAAACCACTAACCGGATAACAGCAGACATTTCTATCCGGTTTTTTTTACACATGGAAAGGATATCTTCTTCGAGTTGGGCGGGAGTAAAAAATTCAGGGATATCAAACTGAAGCAATCTCATACCACGCAGCAATCGCTCAAAATGGAACGCTTTCAGTAAAATTCGGCCATTGTTAACACGCATGGTTTCGAACAGCCCATCTCCGTACCTGAAAGAACGGTTATCGGGAGAAATAACCGCTTTTCCTTCCCGAAAAAGCTGACCATTATGAACAAAGTAACCATGCATACTGTAAAGTCATTATGGAGTCGTTTGAAAAGGCAAAATTACTTATTCTCAATGATACCCGACTTAACGGCATACATAACAAGTCCGGCCATCGATTTTACACCGGTTTTCGACTTCAGTTTGTCTCTTATGGCTTCCACGGTACGGGGACTGAGATCCACCATATCGGCGATTTCTTTTGTGCTCTTTTCCTCGCACATCAACTTTAATATGTGTTTCTCCTTATCGGTTAACTTTACCTCGGTAGGCGTAAAGGCGTCTGCCTGGCGTTTCGTTCTAAGTCCGTCGAGGAGCGCCTTATTGGTAAGATCGTTAAAATAATATTCGTTGGCGTAGCAAGTTTTTATGGCCTCATAAATAACTTCAGAATCGGAGTTTTTCGTAAGATAGGCATTGGCGCCCAATTCCATCAACTTGGAAATCATAGAGTGATCGTTATGCATCGTAAGCATAATAATCCTGATATCGGGATAGAGCTTCTTTATTTCCGGAAGCGTGGTGATTCCGTCCATTATGGGCATCTGGATATCCAGCAAAATAACGTCCGGCAAAAGGTGTTTAAGAAGATGCAATAATTGTTGTCCATTGTCGGCCTCTCCTATTATACGAACGTCCTTTTTAAGACTAAGGGCTGTTTTTACGCCTGCCCTAAATAGAACATGGTCATCTGCAATAATCACTTTAAGGGTGGCTCCGGGATCCTGGGTTTTCATTAAAATATTTCTTTTACTGCTTCCTTTAAGGGGTCAAATATATATTATAAGAATGCAATTTCAACATAAAAACGGGAAATTACTAACGTAGAATCGCTTGATTATAGGAATCGTAAATTTACGCTCTGCGATTCTAAAATTCGTACGCCTCAGTCAATCAATCTATTACGCATGCCGTACATAACCAAGCCGGCTATTGTTTTGGCCCCAACCTTTGTTTTCATATTTTGCCTAACGGTTTCAATGGTACGCGGACTAAGATAAACCTCTTTAGATATTTCCTCTGTTGTTTTGTCTTCTGAAATGAGTTTCAATATTCTCAGTTCCTTCTCATTGAACTTTACCGGATTAGGATAGTACTGCTTAACCTGTTTTTTATGCTGAAGTTTTAATAATACGGCCTTGTTTACCAGGTCGTTAAAGTAAAAATCATCGTTCATGCACGTTAGTATGGCATTATAAATCTCTTCCGGATCGGTGGTTTTCGTGAGATAAGCGTTGGCTCCCATTTCCATCATCTTCGAAATCATCTCCTGGTCATCATACATCGTAAGTACAATAATTTTGATGGCTTCGTATTCCTTCCTGATAAGGGATATCGCATTTACACCATCCATTTCGGGCATCCTGATATCCATTAGCAGTACATCCGGTAGCTTTATCTTCATCTTATGCATCAGGTCTTTTCCATTTTCCGCCTCCCAAATAATTTTGAGGTACTCCTTACCCCCCATTGCCATTTTAATGCCGTCTCTGAATATCTTATGATCGTCTGCGATAGAGACTTTAATCTCATAGTTGCTGGTTGATGCCATGGATATTAAATTGGTATGAGTTAGTTTTATTAACGCCTGATACTGAATTAAATTACTTGCAAACTTCGTAAATATCAAGAACTATACTATAGTAATTATACTTGGCCAAACTACGAACACGCTCCTGATTATATCAGTTAAATCGCAGGTATAACAACATATTTCTGAAGTATTTACTGTAAATAGCAAAAAGGGCACAATTGCGCTTGCAGCAAAAAAAACGCTACCCTATTTTTGTTTTGAAGTTGATTGGCGAGGATTCAGCAACCTCAGATTAAATCCCAGTGTCCTGAAACCGTCCAATAATTTATTCCAATGTCTGTGAAGAACCAAAAGCAAAATCCAATGTCAATCAACTTTCATTTTTACTTCGGAAATAACCTTTAAATTCTGTTTTACTCCATTTTACCTTCGAAAACTCCCGGATTTCTCCTTTTCTTGTTTCGTTACACCCTAACAGTATAACCCTTCAGTCTGCTTAAAATGACTTGTTTTAAGCGTAGCAATCCCCTGCAATCGAAATCATACGTTTAAAATTATAGTAAAAATACTAATTAATAAAAGTAATTTTACCCGATTTTACCAAAAGCCGAAAATTATGATTTCCGTGAAACCTACTTCCCGTCTACCCTTCATCAAAATTATCTTTTGTCAACATTTTTCAACCTGTTGCTAATCCAGTCGTTAGACATCATATTTGACATATATCAATCCTCAAATTTTCTAAACCACAAAAACTTTACAACTATGACAAAAAATGATGTGCTTACACAGCAAGCCCAAGGCTTACATGCCAATGTTGGAGAACATATTGGCTTTGAACTGGGGGCTAAAATGGTAAAAGACTATTATGACGCCGTTGGCGAAACCACCTGCCATTTTGTTGGCAAAACAATCCTCGAAAAAATA
>CAYMKT010000006.1:14865-21585 GCA_964391065.1 uncultured Terrimonas sp.
TATATTTGGAAAAAATCCAAATATTACTACTGCTCTAAGAAATATCGCAATTTTATCTGATCTGCTGCCCTTAATCCTTTTTATTTTTTTTGCGAAGTCAAAGAAAAACATAGGGTTAAGGGTAGTTTTTTTTATAGTACTCTACAGCATCTTCATCAATTTCTTCATTTCTTCCAATCGCCAATTAAAGAACTATACCTTTTTGATTGGCCGGTTAACTACGATTGTAGAGTATAGCCTGTATTCCTTTTTGTTTTACAGAATTATTGAGTCAAAAATTACTAAAAAGGTAATTTTGGTAGTGTTTGCCTTAACCGGCATATACCTGCTGTACGCATTATTTACCTCACCTAACGATTCATTTGACTCGATGCCTTCAGGCGTAACCTCCCTTATACTTCTTGTATATTGTATTTCGTATTTGTTTGAAAGAATGAAAGACCCCGATTCGCTTTTTTTGTACTCCTCCCCTGTTTTTTGGGTGGTGGTGGCAACTATTATATATTCTGCCGGAACCTTCTTTCCTTTCATTTACGCGCAAAGCCATATGGGCGAAGACCAGTTTGTGAATGAATATGATTTGATTCACGACACGCTTTATATTATAAAAAACCTGATGTTTGCCGTAGCCATGCTGATAAAGGAAACAAAAATTAAATCACCTTATCCAATGAATAAAAGAAAGTAAAACTATTTAATTCCCTAAACCCATGTTGATCGACCAATGACACTCCTGCAAATAACTAATACATCCAACCCGTTGAACATCTCCGGAGTACTTTTCTTTGGCACTCTTGGAATGCTTGCTCTTGCGGTAGGATTGGTCGTCTTCATTATCTTCCATCAAAGAAGAGTAATCCGTTACCAACTGCAATTGCAGCAAATGGAAGAAGAGCAGCAAAAGATACTGTTAAATGCTTCTATCAGGTGGCAGGAAGAAGAAAGGCAAAGAATTGCCGCAGATTTACACGATGACGCAGGTCCATTATTGGCCACAGCACGCTTGTATTTGAATGAAAACCTGGTTCACCAGGACATCAGCACACAATTGCAGAGCATTTATAACGCCAAGCAAATAATTGACGACACCATACAACTTATCCGGAACATCTCACATAGCTTAATGCCTCCTACCTTAAAAAACTTTGGATTGGAATCAGCGGTAAATGATCTTTTCCAGAAAATCAGTGGTTCCGGGAGCATGAATGCCAGTTGCCGGTTTCACGACTACCGGCAACGGTTGAGGCCTGAACAGGAACTGCTTGTTTTTCGCGTAATCCAGGAACTGGTTAATAATATCTTAAAACACAGCAACGCCAGCTTTATCCACGTTACCCAAAATTACAATGAAGACAAATTTTTTATCCGCTTACACCACGACGGGAGAGGCATTACCCAGGCAGACGTTGAAAGGCTTAATAAAAGTGCGCTGGGACTGGGATTAAAAAATATTCAAAGCCGTGCGAAAGTATTGCAGGCAAAGATTGATTTTGAGAAAGATTTGTCACAAACCTATTACAAGGTTACCCTGGAAGTGCCCGTTGAAGAATACGAAATGATTACTTAAAAAACTCATCCTTTATCGTTAAAAACCAAGCGACACCATGAGTATTATTAAAGTTGCCATTGCCGATGATCATAAAATATTCCGCAAAGGCGTAATCCTTTCCTTACGTCAGTATACCAATATTAAATTTGTTCTGGAAGCCGAAAATGGCGAAGAACTGCTGTTAGGGTTGCCAGCCGCGGAACCAGACGTAGTGCTTATGGATTTAAGAATGCCCGTAAAAGATGGTATCGAGGCCACAAAAACGATAAGCAAGCAATATCCCAACCTGCATGTAATTGTTCTTACCATGTATGAAGATGAACGATTTGTTTCTCATCTTATGGAAAATGGGGCTAATGGATACCTCTTAAAAAGCGCTGATCCGGCGGAAATAAAAAAAGCTATCCTTGAAGTAATGGCAAGAGGGTATTATCTCAATAATTTTGTTAACAAAGTACTGCTTAAGAAATCGCATGCGCGTACAAAACACATACCTTCATTAACCAACGAAATAGTGGTAAGCGACAAAGAAAGGGAAGTACTCCGGTTATTGTGCATGGAATTTACCGCCACCGAGATTGCACAAAAAATGGAAATAAGCCCCCGGACTGTTGAAGCCATTAAAGACCGGATGATGGAAAGATTCAATCTAAAAAATACTGCCGGACTTGTTTTTTTTGCTGTGAAGAATAATTTGATTGACTAGTGTTGGTGCGGGCCGACCAGGAACATCAACCTATATTCGTATTTGCGAATTTTACCGGGGTTAACTCCCCCTGAGTTGTTAATGCCTTTTATCGTACTGCTGGTGTTGTCTGAAAACGAAGCCGTATCTTCTTCCTTCCGAACCCCTCTAAACAAAAAGTACCTGCAAAAAGAGCGCATTCATTCAATCAATAACTATCGATCATGGAAGTACACATTGTTCCGATACTATCTGTACAGAACGTTACATACAATGTTAAATCGTTTCGTGTAGCAAAGCCTCCCGGCTATCAATTTGTTCCCGGGCAAGCCACTGAAGTCTCTATTAACAACAATCAGTGGAAGGACGAAAAACGTCCTTTTACATTCACCAGTCTAAATGACTGGCCTTACCTGGAGTTTACTACTAAAATATATCACAACCACCATGGAGTAACTAATGAATTAAATGAATTGAAGCCTGGTGATGAACTCATCATTAGGGATGTGTGGGGCGCAATTGCGTACAAGGGAGCAGGATATTTTTTAGCGGGTGGAGCTGGCATCACCCCATTTATTGCTATTCTGCGCCAGTTGAATAAAGACGATAGGGTAAATGGCAACCAATTATTTTTCTCTAACCAAACCTCCCGCGATATTATTCTTCATAAAGAGTTAGAGGCGATATTAGGGAACAATGCCCATTTCCTTTTAACGCGGGAAGATCACGCTGAATATGAAAAAGGACGGATCGATAAAAGTTTTTTAACCAAACAGGTTACCGATTTCAATAAGCCATTTTACATTTGCGGCCCCGACGCTATGGTAAATGCATTGACTCACACGTTAGGGGAATTGGGCGTAACGCCAGAATCGCTGGTGTTTGAACAGTAAATCATATACCGTAAAGTCCGCATTGAGCTGGCAGGTTGCATACAGGTTGAAGCCAGAATGATACGCCTCTCCATACAGGATTTGCCTTCTTTCTTTGCGCATCGTTGTTCACAATCCGTCAGTTTATGGTTAGAGGACTTTCGATAAAAAAGTAACGAAACAAGCGCAATGCGCTCGATAGAACAATTACTTATTAAGGAAGTTGTAGGATATTTTTCACCGTTTGTATCAACGCTTCAGGAGCAGCATCCTTATGGAGAAACCCGGAGGCGCCGGCAAGCATTACACGAAAGCCGAATTGATCTTCCGGATAAACACTCAGTACGAGCACAGGCAAACCAGGTAGTTTTTCTTTTATCGCTTTGAGCGCCTTCAACCCTCCGCCTCCAGGCATCGAAATATCAGATATTACCATATTCCAGGGCTCAGAACAAGCCATTGTAATTAATTCACCTGCCTCTTCCGCCTCCCCTATGTATATAGAAGGAAATTCTTCCGCAAGAATCTGTTTCAACCCTTTACGAATAAACTCATTATCGTCAGCTATCAATATCCTGAGCATAAAAGGGATCGGCTTTAGATAACCAATAAAGAAAGGTACATAAGTATTCAGCGCCTTGCTGTAGAGTGAGAATCCGAAAAGATGTAGGATGAACTACTACATTTGCAATAACCTGAAAACCAAAGCTGTAGATTTTGTTAAAACGCTATTGATGCGCCCGGGATGCGGTAGATGCGTTACTAAATGCCATCAACCGTAAATTGGAGGTTTTTCTTAAATTAAATTATTATCGAGCGCATAGCGGGTTAAGTCGGCGTTCGATTTTAAATTCATCTTGTCGAGTACTCTTGCCCGGTAGGTGCTTACTGTAGTTACGCTTAGTGAAAGCTGCTCGGCGATATCTGAAACCGGCTTTCCGGAAGCCAGAAGCTTAAATACATCAAACTCCCGGTCTGAAAGCTTTGCATGGGGAGTTTGCTCCTGGTCTGACCCATAAGCCTGGGCGAGTTTTTCGGCTACAGCAGGGGTTATAAACCGCTTACCAAGCAATACCGTACGGATGGCCTTGATAATATCTTCATGAATATTATCCTTGCCAAGGTAACCTGAAGCGCCTGCCTTAATTACCCGCAGTGCATACTGATCTTCGGGATACATGCTCATAATTAATACAGGTAAAGACGGATAGGAGTGGCGGATTTGGTGCAGGGCATCTAATCCACTGCGTCCAGGCATATTAAGATCGCATATTACAATATCCCAGGATTCCTCCATTAGCTTTGACATGAGTTCTTCCGTATCGTTTACCCCCTCCAGGTGTGCTGAAGGATACTCGTCCCTGATCAATTGTTTTAGCCCCTTTCGTACGATGGCATGATCATCAGCAATGAGAATTTTCATCATTATACCTGCTTTTTCGGATTTAGCTAATCGCATCCATAATGGGTATGGGAACCATCACTTTTACAGTAGTGCCTTCTCCGGGCTTGCTTTCAATTTCACAGCTTCCACCCATCAACAAACTTCTCTCTTCCATACCCAGTATGCCTAAGGTTTGCTTTTGAGTCAGTATCGAGGTATCAAAACCTTTGCCATCATCGGATATATCTAAAAGAAGTGTTTTGTCTGTTTCGTGAAAATGTACCAGTACCTGCCGGGCTTCTGCATGGCGTGCGATGTTAGTAAGCGACTCCTGAAAGATACGGAATAAGCCAGTTTTGATTTCCGGAGTTAATTTTTTCACTTCAGGGGGAAGCGTTAATGCAATTGCTATGCCTGCATTTTTTTCAAATTCCCGTGCATGCCATTCCATTGCGGCAATCAATCCGAGGTCATCCAGCAATGCCGGGCGCAACTCAGCGCATATCCTGCGCAGCGATTTCATTGTGCCGTCAATGGTATCGATTAATGCTTTTAAGTGTGCGGCAACAACATCACCGGGACTGAGCATTTTTTTAATGATCCAGGCCACATCCATTTTTATGACGGTAAGTTGCTGCCCCAGTTCATCGTGAATGTCTCTTGCAATATTCTTTCGCTCTTCCTCGCGCACATCCTGCAAATGGCCACTTAGCATACGTATCTTTTCCAGCGATGTTTTGAGCTTTTTTTCCGCTTTAAATTTTTGGGTAATGTCATGCGACAGGATGAGCCTGGTATCTCTCCCATCCAACGTCATACTATACGCATATATTTCAACAAAAATAATGCTACGATTTTTTTTATACTGCCGCCAAATACCTGCGTTATGATAGCCTGCTGGCTTTTCACACATATATTGAATAAAGGCATTTACATCTACCTGCGGATGAATATCACGGACATTGAGTTTTAGGAAATTGTTCCGGTCATAACCATAATGGTGAACCGCAGCGTCGTTTACATCCGTAATATTCATATCCGGTAAGGTCATCATCCACATTGGCAATGGATTGTTCTCAAACAGTAACTTGTATTTTTTTTGAGATGCCAGCAATTGATCTAATGTGTTCTGCACCTGGGAAGTGCGATCCTGTATCTGCCGGCCCAGTTCTGAATTAAATCGTATCAGTTGCTCTGCTAATTTTTTTTGAGCGCTAATATCCCGCGCGATAGCAACGATACCCTCAATCTTCCCATTTGGTTTTTTTATAATGGCAGATGAAAGCAATACACTCACACGTGTTCCGCATTTTTTGTGAAAATCCAGTTCTCCCTCCCATGCACCGGTTTTAAGCAGTTGTTTAACGATGTCCGATTCTGTTACATCACCATAAACCGGTTTCAATAACGCTGCCACGCCTTTACCCTGCACTTCCTGCTCATTCCATCCAAAAAGTGCTTCAGCCTCCTTGTTCCATTTTACGATCATAAAATTTCTGTCGGTAGAAATCACTGCATCATGGATGTACTGCATTAGCAGTGTGTTGTACTGCATGGCTTCATCTGCCTTTTTGCCGGCCCGCTCATCCACCCTTAATTTCTGAATCAGCATCACCAGCAACGCAAGTAAAAGCAATACCGTTACATACCATATACGCCGAAAAGAGGCGATGGCATCAGCATTGGTCTGCTGCCTGATATTCAGCATTCTTTGCGTTTCCAGTTCTATATGATCAATAAATTCCCTGGTACGGTTTAAAATGTTATTGACTGTATCCGAATTAAGCAATGCTAACGATTGGGCCTTACCAAAATTTCGCCTTTCTGCAATGATACTATCTGACCAGGCCTCCCCCACTCTAAAATAAAACGCAAGTGAGTCCAGCATAGCCTCCTGGAGCGAACTGCCTTTAGTATAGCTGGACAAATATTTATACTCCATTTGGATGGATTGGCGGACCTCCTGTAACGCAGGAAGGGAGCTTTCGTCGCCTGTTAAAACATACTCACGAACCACATTCTTATATCGCTGTGTTGCAGAGAGTAGTTTTTCGGCATGGTAAAGTACTTTCTGTGAATTGGAAATGCGTTGAAAGCTGTTGTTTACCTGGTCTGACTGATGCAGTGAGATGTATACGGCTACAGCCATTGTGGAGGCCACAATAAAAAGGATTAAAAGCAATATTTTTCCAGTAGACAAATGCATTTAAAAAGGATAGTGGATTTCACT
>CAYMKT010000006.1:21685-25560 GCA_964391065.1 uncultured Terrimonas sp.
AAAGCAATATTTTTCCAGTAGACAAATGCATTTAAAAAGGATAGTGGATTTCACTGTTGCGAAGGACCATATCGGCCCTGTCCAGAGAGAAAATTACAGAAAAAGAAAACAACTTCGTCTTTCAACCCAAAAAAAAACGAAAAACAAGGCTGAAACTGCAATATTTTTCAAAAAAATATAATCGGGATAAGACCTTGTTGGCTTTTTGTTAAGTGAAAACATATATAAACTAAAATATTAAGATGATAAGTCGAAATTGATATTAAAGGTCTGGCGCCGAAATAATGCGAGAGAACACTGTTACTGACAATGCTTCAAAATGACTTGCGCAGCTCATAAAGCGGGCATATAATCATGCTTAGTTCAATTGGGGATCCGTTGGAAAATTGACCATGATGCTATAGTCATCACCCAGGAGTTTCAGCGACTCTTTCCAGATATCTTCGGGTTTGTGAAGAAAAACGAGGTTCTTTTTTGCCATGGCGGTAATCCAACTCTTTCCTTTCAACTCCTCGTTAAGCTGGTTGCTGCCCCAGCCGGAATAGCCAATATAGAAACGAATGTTTCCGGGATCCAACTGGTTCTTTTTTAGCAGGCTTTTAATGATCTCAAAATCACCTCCCCGGTAAATACCGTCGGTTACCTCGTAACTACCGGGTATTTGGTCGGGACAGGTATGTAAAAAATGAAGGGTATCCGGCTGAACCGGGCCGCCAAAAAAAATAGGGATCTTAACGCCTTCCAGTTCCGGTACCAGTTCATCGAGGGTGTGCTTAATATCCTTGTTCAGCACAAAGCCAAAACTACCCTCAGCCTGGTGATCACACAATAGAACAACAGTACGCATAAAATTGGGGTCCTTAAGAAAAGGTTCAGCAATTAATAATATACCGGTCGAAGGTTCAAGCATCGGTTCTAAGTTAATATAGAATATATTCCCCGGCAATTAATTATCCCTAAAATGGCAGAAAAATACCAGTTGGGGCGGGTATTTAAAAGATATGACAGCAGTATCTTCTAATTTTTGTATAATTGCTCTTAAACCCTTATCGCGACACTAATCAAGTGTAAAATTGAGTTAAATCACCCGCAACACAACTAAAACCCAGGTTATATCGAAGTAATTTTACATCCCGATGAAGAAAATTTACTTACTGATTATCATTCTTATTTCTCTTTCACTTATTGGCATTATCGTTGTGCAGATCATGTCCATTAAGAATGCGCTCATTATCAAAAATGAGCAATTGGAACAAAATATCCAATTAGCGGTCAGCGAGGTAGGCACGGAAATAGCGGAACAAAAAAGCAGGTTATCTTCAACAGTTTCGCCCAAATTGTCGCCTGAATGGCCGTCAGATCAATTTTTACAATGGCTTAAGCCTGCCACGGTAGCTCAACGCTATACGCCCAACCAGGTGTACGATAAGTTGAGAATGGCATTGAACAAATACGGGTTTAAAAAAACCAATTTTGAGTTTGCAGTGCTTAACCGCAACAGCCTTACCAACAACTATGAAATGCAAACGATTAATTTCAGCAAGCTACTTGCCGATACTGCGCGAAACCGCACTTTTTGGTTTCCGCTTTCGGCGCCATCGGGAAGCATTGCCGAAGGATTGGAAGCCGATGAAGAGCTATGGGTAATCGTTCCCGATATAAAAAACTTTTTGCTGGGATCTATGAGTTGGATGATTGCAGGTTCAGTGCTTTTTACCCTGGTTATCTGTACCGCGTTCTTTTTAACGGTACGAACCATGTTGCTTCAAAAAAAACTCAGTGAGATTAAAGGCGACTTCATCAACAATATGACGCATGAATTCAAAACACCTTTAGCCACCATATCGCTGGCGGTGGATGCTTTGAAAAACGAAAAAGTATTGGGAAGCAAAGAAAAAATGGATTATTTCAGCAGTATCATAAAAGACGAGAACAAACGCATGAACAAACAGGTGGAAACCATACTGCAAGCCGCCTTACTCGATAAGCAGGAAGTTCAGCTCAATCTTAAGCCACAGCATGTACACGAAATTATTAGCCGTGTTGTTGACAACTTCAGGCTGCAGATGGAAGATCGCAATGGCAAAGCCGAGCTTAAACTTACTGCAGCAAAAGATGTTATCGAAGCAGACGAAGTGCATTTCACCAACATGGTTAGCAACCTTATTGATAATGCGATTAAATATTCTAAAGATGATAGTTTACTGATTCGCATCTGCACTCAAAATACCGGTAATACCATCCGTATAAAAATCGAAGATAATGGAATAGGCATGAGCAAGGAAACTGTAAGCAGGGCATTTGAAAAGTTTTACCGCGCTCATACCGGTAACATCCACAATGTAAAAGGCTTTGGATTAGGCTTAAGTTACGTTAAGACAATGGTAGAGGCTCAAAAAGGAAAGATAAGGGTTGAAAGTGTTCCGGGCAAAGGCTCTTCGTTTACGCTAGAGTTCCCTCTGCTCAGGTAAACAATAAACATCCATCGCCATAACTTAGAAACCTGAAATCATTTTCAAGTGCATAATCATACACTTTTATCCAGTCTTTTCCAATCAATGCGGCTACGAGTAATAATAAGGTGGATTGCGGCTGGTGAAAATTAGTAATCAATCCCGAAATAAGATTAAACCTATACCCCGGAGCGATCAATATTTGTGTTTGGCTTAGCAGCTTTTTCATCTGCCGGCGCTTCATCCAATTCAGTAGTATGGAAAGCGACTCGGATGCTGGTATTTGATGTTTAGCCAGTTCATCGTATACCTCCCACTGCGTTATGATCAATCCATCTGCATTAATACCGGGTGATTGTTTTATTTTAACGCCCATCCAGTAAAGGCTTTCTATTGTTCGCAGGGAAGTGGTGCCTGCACAAAAAATCCGCCCCGCATGCTCTATTAATTTTTCGATCACTTCGTAACGCACGTCTATAAATTCGTGATGCATGACATGATCCTGCATTTGACCGCACTTAACCGGCTTAAACGTACCCGCCCCCACATGCAGGGTTACAAAATCCCGTTCAATATTTTTAGCATCAAGCGATTGAAAAATATGCTCCGAAAAGTGCAGCCCCGCCGTGGGTGCGGCTACAGATCCCTGCTGAACCGCATAAATGGTTTGATATCTTTCCTCATCATTGCTATCTGCCTCCCTCCTGATATATGGTGGTAGTGGAATGACGCCCGCATAATGCAATATTTCCGCGAAGCTCAAACCGCCGGGAATCCAGGTCATCTCAATGGTAAAGCTTTCAGGCAGTCTTTCAACAATCGAAGCCCGCAAAACAACGTCAAGCCCTTTTACCACCATCTTTTTTTCTAAAACAATTCCCCGTTTCCATTTTGAAGCACCGCCTACCAGGCAGTTCCACCATACTTTGCCCTTTTGAAACATGGCAGTGGTAACATCCGGATACTGCTGGTGGGGAGACAAGCAAAAAATTTCTATCGTACCTCCGGATGACTTCTGGAAAAGAATCCTCGCTTCAACCACCCTGGTGTCGTTCAATATCAACAATGCACCGGGGGGCAAATGGTCTGCAATATTGAAGTATTGGTCTTCAGAAATCTTCCCGTTCTTATACACCAGCAATTTGGATGCATGCCGCTCGGCTAAAGGATAACGGGCAATACGTTCTTCGGGTAAATGATACGTAAAGTCCTTAATATAGAGTTGCTTCGGGTTCATAGCGTGAAATAGTAGCGCTTTTGCCGCAAATTAAAAAGATTGCTGTTTCATTATACATAAAATACAAGGTGTGCAGGATGTACTTTTCACAAACATACCAGGGCTTCAGCCGGTATCCACAATCGTGGAGGGTTATCCACCACTATTCACATTATTAGCAGGTTCTATTCCATAACATTGCATCA
>CAYMKT010000006.1:25660-52198 GCA_964391065.1 uncultured Terrimonas sp.
GGTTATCCACCACTATTCACATTATTAGCAGGTTCTATTCCATAACATTGCATCAAATTCTTCTATAATTCTATTCCATTGTACATTTTCAAAAAAAATTTAACTGTGGATAAAATATTTAAATTAAAACCTGCGTTATAGGTGGGAAAATGTGTTATTTTGTGGGAATAAATGGGAAATCAGTAGAACTTTTTATAAATGATACGGTTTTTAGGGGAATATGAAGCTACTCTGGACGCAAAAGGTCGGTTTCTCCTTCCAACAGGATTTAAAAGGCAAATCCCGGAGGGGGAAACCGGTAGCTTCTTTATTAACAGGGGATTCGAGCGTTGCTTAACCCTATACCCGATGAAAAACTGGGAACCGATTTTTGAAAACATTGGCAGTAAAAGTGATTTTGATCCAAAAGTACGCGAATTCCGCCGCTACTTTTTAAATGGGGTAACGCTGGAGATGGATACGGCGGGGAGATTATTGTTACCCAAAAACCTTATGGAGTATGCCAGTCTGCAAAAAGACATCATATTGGTTTCGGCGTTCGATAAAATTGAAATCTGGGATAAAAGTAAGTATCAGCAGTTCTTTGACACTTTTTCACCCGAAGCATTCAGCCAGTTAGCTGAAAGTGTAATGACGGATAAAAGCGGACCGGTTAACAGTTAGTGTCGGGAGGTAAAGCTGAATGAGGAAAGCCCATACTAAACGCTGGCTTTTCACCATTAATTTACCACTATGGAACAAGCATACCACATACCTGTATTGGCCGTTGAGCTTATTGATGCTTTACAAATTAAGCCAGGCGGGGTGTATGTTGACTGTACTTTTGGCGGTGGAGGACACAGCATGGCCATTTTGTCGCAATTAGGCAACAACGGACAACTGGTAGTTTTTGACCGGGACCAGGATGCCAGGCTAAATGTACCCGATGACCCGCGCATTCTTTTTATACCCCATAACTTCCGGCATCTTCAAAAATTTCTTCGGCTGCATCAAATCGATAAGGTAGACGGCTTAATTGCCGATCTTGGCGTTTCGAGTCACCAGTTTAACGAAGCGGATCGTGGGTTCTCTACCCGGTTTGATGAGTCTTTGCTGGATATGCGCATGGATCAAAGGCAGGAAATTACCGCAGCCACCATTCTCAACACCTATAGCGAACAGCAATTGCATAAACTGTTTGAAAAGTATGGTGAAGTAACAAATGCTAAAACCCTGGCCAGGATAATTGTACAGCACAGGCAAACCGGCGTTATAAAAACAGTTAATGATTTTAAAAATGCTGTCTCTTCCGCGGTGAAAGGTAATCCCAACAAGTACTTTGCCCAGGTATTCCAGGCTTTACGCATTACGGCGAATGATGAATTAGGTGCGTTGCAGGAAATGCTTCAGCAACTCCCATCTCTCCTCAAACAACATGCCCGTGCAGCCATCATAACATTCCACAGTATTGAAGACAGGATGGTAAAAGTTTTTTTTCGCAATGGAAGTTTCGAAGAAATGGCGCCGGACTCCTTATTTGGTATAACACCAGAAAGTCCATTCCTGGTCATTACAAAAAAACCAATACTTCCCTCAAGTGCGGAAACCAGCAAAAACCCAAGAAGCCGAAGTGCAAAACTTAGGGTAGCGGAAAGAAAATAAAATGCAAATGATGATCATACAAAATACAAATGCCTGAAACAGAAAACATAAAAACAGCCGCTCCATCATCCTGGAAGGGCGGCATCAAAAAATGGATGAATTCGCAGTGGATGCTCAAAAACATCTACTATTTTCTTTTTTTAGGTATGCTGGCGGTAGTATACATATACAACGGGCACTATGCCGAGAATACGATAAAGGACATCAATCGAAATGCAAAAGCATTAAAGGAGTTACAGTACGAGTACAAAATGGTAAAAGGTGAGCTGATGATGCGCGGCAAGCAAAGCGAACTCGCTAAAGCGGTTGAACCCCTGGGGTTAAAACCATTGAAGGACCCCCCCGTTATCATTATTGAAAAAAGTAAAAATTAAAATATAAAGCGCATCCCAACAGGCTAAACAGCAGTAACGGGATGCACACATCATCTTGGAAATAAAAAAAGACATATTATGGCGGGTGTACCTGTGCTTTCTGGGCATAGTGGTGTTAAGCCTTTGCGTAATCGGCAAGGCTTTTTACATTCAGCAAGTTCAGGGCGCCTATTGGAAAAGCCTGAGCGACAGCCTGCATCTTGAATACCGCGCACTGGATGCGGACCGGGGAACTATATACAGCGAAGATGGAAGCATGTTAAGCACATCTATTCCGTTTTTCGATATCCATATTGATTTCCTGGCAGATGGGCTGCGCGAAAAAGGGGGCAAAAGATTCAGGGAAAATATTGATTCCCTGGCTAACGGTTTGTCCGCAATATTTAAAGACCAGGACGCAGCCGTATACAAAAAACAACTGGAAGCCGGGTACCGGAAAAGAGAAAGATATTATCTGTTAAAAAAGAAAGTGAGCTTCGAACAATACCAGGCATTGCGGCAGCTTCCTTTAATAAGGCAAGGAAGAAACAAAAGCGGCTTTATTATAGAAGACATGGAAAAGCGACTTACCCCTTTTGGCTTATTGGCCAACCGCACCATCGGCTTATCCAGATCTTACATAAACAACAATAAGCAAATCGTTACGCAAAATGTAGGTCTCGAAAAAACCTACGATAGTTTACTAAAAGGCATTTCAGGAAAGCGCCTGGTACGCCGCATATCCGGCGGGGCGTTTGTTCCTATTGAAGGTTCTGAAATTGAGCCTGAAAACGGAAAGGACATTGTAACTACGTTAAACGTGAACATCCAGGATATTACCCAAACTGCCCTGATGCGGATGATGGTAGCAAACGAGGCATTGGAAGGTTGTGCGATAGTAATGGAAGTCGCAACCGGAAAAATAAAAGCTATTGCAAACCTGGGGCGAATGCCCGATGGGTCCTATTTTGAAATAGATAACTATGCATTAAGAACCTCTGAACCCGGGTCTACCATAAAACTCGTTACGCTTTTGGCGGTGCTACAGGACAAATACGTTACCACTGCCGACCTGGTGGATATCAGCGATGGTACCTGGGTACTAAAAGGCAGGAAGATAAGGGATGCTGAAAAATCACCCAAAAGTTTGCTTACCGTGAAGGAATCGTTTGAGCACAGCAGCAATGTGGCAATGGCAAAACTGGCTTACACTTATTACGCTAAGCATCCCGAAAAATTCATTAATCACTATAAGCAACTTCACCTCACCGGCTTGTCGGGGATAGATTTGAAAGAAGAATTCAAACCACTTGTAAAAAATCCGTCCCGGAAAGACTGGCATTTGCAAACCCTGCCCTCAATGGGTTTTGGCTATGAATTAATGGTTAGCCCGCTGCAATTACTGATGGTTTATAACGCAGTGGCGAATGACGGTAAGGAAATGAAGCCCTATTTGGTTGAGAAAATAGAAAAAGATGGAACGGTTTTGCAGGAATTTCAACCCCAGGTGCTCAACGAAAAAATATGTTCCGCGGAAACACTACAACAATTACAGGATTGCCTTAAATCTGTTTGTATCGATGGTACAGCCAAATCTGTTTTTAAAGATGCGTCATACCGGGCAGGCGGTAAAACCGGTACTGCCAAGGTAAATGATGGGAAATTTAAATACGGCGATGGCGTTTATCAATCTTCTTTTGCAGGCTATTTCCCCGTTGAAAAGCCAAAATACTCCTGTATTGTAGTGATCAAGAACAAACCTCATGCGCCGCTCTATTTTGGAGGTGCGGTAGCAGCCCCCGTATTCAGGGAAATAGCCGATAAATTATTTGCGGGGAGCATAGATGAACAGCAGCAATTCCTGGCAAGAGCGGCCACGGATAGCAATTATTACAGGTGGACCGGAAATGCGAAAGAAACTAAAAATATATTGGAGGAGATGAATATCATTTACAGGGATTCGATAACCGGTTCGGAATGGGGTGTTGTCAGTAATAATGCATTTGTTCCAACGATAAAGAGCTTACCTGTTAACAAACAGGTTATTCCGGATGTAAAAGGAATGGGCTTAAAAGATGCTTTGTATTTATTGGAAAATATGGATGTGAAAGTAAAAGTGAAAGGCCGGGGAAAAGTAGTCAACCAGTCGTTACAGGCTGGATTAGCCATCAATAAAGGACAAACGATAGCATTGGAACTCGATTAAAGGATAGCAGAAAAAAAAGTGAAATAAAAACCGGAGAATAAAATAGCGGGACCTAAAAAGCATTTTTGGCGTAAACATGATGGTATTACAAGACATATTGTACAGGGTTAACATTCGTTCGGTGCAGGGCAACATGGGCATTGCAGTGAAGGATTTGCAAATTGACTCAAGAAATGTGTCAGCAAATAGTTGCTTTATCGCCATCAGGGGCAGCGCGCAGGATGGGCATCATTACATTAACGCAGCCATCCAAAAAGGGGCTACAGCGGTAATAGCTGAAAAAATACCAGACACAAAACAAGACAATGTTACTTATGTTCAGGTAGAAAACAGCGCCATGGCTACGGGATACATGGCAAACAATTTCTTTGGCTCGCCTTCCGCAAAAATGAAAGTTGTAGGCATAACAGGAACCAACGGTAAAACCACCGTCGCCACTTTGCTATTCAGATTGTTCACGGGGTTGGGATATCAATGCGGATTGTTTTCAACCGTACAAAACCAAATTGGAAAAAACATCCTTCCGGCAACACATACCACGCCTGACGCCGTGAGCATCAACGCTTTGATGCTGCAAATGCTTAACGAAAACTGTACTCATGTGTTTATGGAATGCAGCAGTCATGCCATACACCAGCACAGAATAACGGGTTTGCATTTTGCAGGCGCCATATTCAGCAATATCACCCACGACCACCTCGATTATCACAAAACATTTGATGAATATATCCGTGTAAAAAAATCATTCTTCGATAGTTTACCCGCCGATGCCTTTGCCATTAGTAATGCCGACGATAAAAGAGGCGCGGTAATGTTGCAGAATACAGCAGCCAAAAAATACTTCTACAGCCTGCGCACCATGGCAGATTTTAAAGGAAAGATATTAGACAACAGCCTCTCCGGCCTGCAGCTCAATATCAATGAGCAGGAGGTACACTTCAGGCTGATAGGTGAGTTTAACGCATACAACCTGCTGGCGGTATACGGTGCTGCCATGTGCCTTGGAGAAGACAAATATCAATCGTTGCAGATACTTAGTAGTGTAACGGGCGCCGAAGGCAGGTTTGAATACATCGTTTCTCCAAAAGAAAAGATTATCGGAATTGTAGACTACGCCCACACCCCGGATGCCTTGCTGAATGTGCTGACCACGGTAAAAAAATTAAGGGCAGGCCACGAAAGAATAATAACGGTTGTAGGCTGCGGCGGCGATCGCGATAAAACAAAAAGGCCGGTAATGGCAGAAGTGGCTTGTGGACATAGCGATAAAGTAGTCTTCACTTCAGACAACCCAAGGAGTGAAGCGCCGGATGCCATTATACAGGATATGGAAAATGGATTGCAACCTGCTACAAAACGAAAGTATATTTCCATTACCGACAGGAAAGAGGCGATCAAAACAGCGGTTGCCCTTGCGGATAAAGAAGATATTTTATTGATAGCCGGAAAGGGGCATGAAAAATACCAGGAGATCAATGGAGTAAAATATCCTTTTGATGATAAACAGGTATTACATGAAATGTTTGCGTTACTGGGAAAATGAAAAACCAAAGAACGGAGTGAGATACCGTTTTATGGGCTTCTATAAAAACAATCAAAATTAAAAGCACACATGCTGTATCATCTTTTTGACTGGCTAAGAAATGAAGGCATTAAGTTCCCCGGCAGCGGGTTAATGCAGTTCATTACTTTCAGAGCGATGCTGGCGGTGCTGTTGTCGCTTTTAATATCCACGCTGTATGGCAAACGTATTATTAACCTCTTACGAAAAAAACAAATAGGTGAGGGTGTTCGCGAGCTCGGCCTGCAGGGCGAGCAACAGAAAAAAGGTACTCCTACTATGGGTGGAATTATTATTTTACTGGCTATCCTCGTTCCCACATTATTGCTTGCCGATTTAAGTAAGGTGTATATCCTGTTAATGCTATTGTGCACTGTTTGGCTGGGCTTTATCGGTTTTATGGATGATTACTTAAAACTAAAAGCAAGAAAAACAGCGGTTGCAAAGGGAGAGAATTATAAAAAGAAAGACAGTGATGGCTTGGCCGGCGTTTCAAAAATCATAGGACAGGTAGGATTGGGAATCATCATCGGCGCCACATTATATTTTAACGAAAAGGTGGTGGTTTGGAGAGAATATTACGATCCTAAGGCTGTTACAATGCAGGACGGCTTCCTGAAGCGGGGAGAAAAAAAAGTTGGCGACACCATTGTAACGATGGAGGGAAAAGAACATCGCTACGCCGTGGTAAAAACCCCGATTACTACGATCCCCTTTGTAAAAAGCCACGAGTTTAATTACAGCAAACTGATTAGCTGGATAAGTGAGGGCGCGGATAAGTATACCTGGCTGATCTATATTATCGCGGTCACATTTATCATAACAGCAGTTTCCAACGGCGCCAATATTACAGATGGACTCGATGGACTTGCGGCAGGAGTAAGCGCCTTAATAGGTGCATGCCTCGGCGTATTCGTGTATGTAAGCGGCAGTACCCGGTTTGCGGAATACCTGAATATTATGTACATCCCCAACCTGGGGGAACTGTCGGTTTTTGTGGGAGCATTTGTAGGAGGGTGTATAGGGTTTCTTTGGTACAATGCCTATCCGGCACAGGTGTTTATGGGCGATACAGGCAGCCTCGCCCTTGGAGGAATCATTGCATCGCTGGCCATTATTGTACGCAAAGAATTATTGATACCTATTTTTTGCGGCGTGTTCCTGGTTGAAAACCTAAGCGTGATGTTACAGGTGAGTTATTTTAAATATACAAAGCGAAAATATGGCGAAGGGAGGCGGATATTTTTAATGAGTCCCCTGCACCATCATTACCAGAAGTTGGGCTATCACGAAAGCAAGATCGCCGTTCGTTTCTGGATTGTAACCATTTTATGTGTACTGTTTGCGATCGCAACATTTAAAATGCGATAAAAATATTACGGTGAAGATTGAAAAGTGGCGTATGCAATTTTCCGGCAAAATCAATCCATTGAAAGACCCTTTTTTAAGAAAAAGGCAATGCTAAAACGAGTGGTTATATTAGGCGGCGGTGAAAGCGGCGTAGGAGCGGCTATCCTTTGCCGTAAACTGGGCTACGATGTATACCTGTCCGACGGGGGCAAGATTGCGGAACGCTATAAAAACGAATTGCGTGAATATGATATTGCATTTGAAGAAGAAAAACATTCGGAGGAAAAGATTCTAAACGCAGATGAAATCATTAAAAGCCCGGGCATCGCAGAGAAAAATGAACTGGTGAAGAAAATACGGGCCAAAGGAATTAAAATAATTGGTGAAATAGAGTTGGCATACAGGCATAAAGGAGAGAGTAAGATAATAGCCATTACGGGCAGCAACGGGAAAAGTACTACCACCGCCCTGATATGGCATATCTGTAAAACCGGTGGAATGGCTTGTGCATTGGTGGGCAATATTGGTTATTCGTTTGCCAGGCAGGTAGCGCTCGATCCAAAACCCTTGTATGTTGCCGAGGTAAGTAGCTTTCAGTTAGACGATATAGAAACTTTTAATCCGGATATCGCGGTGTTACTAAACATAACGGCCGATCACCTCGATCGCTATGATTACAAGTTTGAAAACTATACCCGGTCAAAGTTCAATATTATAAAAAACCAAACGCACGGAGATCATTTCATCTATTGTGAAGACGATCCCGTGATAACAGAATTTCTGAAAACAAATCCATTACATTCTAATTTATTGCCATTTACTATGCAGCACGAACTACCACAAGGGGCTTATGTTAACGACAGTACAATGACTATAAACCTTGACAAAGAAAAATTTGTTATGAGTGTACTGGATTTCGCGGTAAAGGGAAAACACAACCAGTACAATACCATGGCAGCGGGACTGGCCGGCATGACCATCGGTATTAGAAAAGAGAAAATCAGGGAAGCCGTAGAAAATTTTGAAAGTCTGGAACACAGGATGGAAAAAGTGTTAACTGTTCGGGGTGTTGAGTTTATCAACGATAGTAAAGCAACTAATATAAACAGCACCTGGTATGCCCTGGAAAGCATGACACATCCTGTGATATTAATATTGGGCGGGATCGACAAAGGAAACGACTATTCCTCGATACTGGAACTGGTGAAAGAAAAAGTAAAGGCTATCGTATGTATGGGGCTTGATAACCGGAAAATACATGAAGCTTTTGGAAAAGATGTTGAGATAATGGTAAATACATCAAGTGCCGCGGAAGCTGTGCATGCTGCTTTTCATTTGGCTAATAAGGGCGATATAGTGCTGTTGAGTCCGGCGTGTTCCAGTTTCGACCTGTTTAAAAACTATGAAGACAGGGGAAAGCAGTTTAAAGAAGCAGTGAGAGAACTTTAGTGACAAAAAAGAGAAAGGGTAAAGGAAAGAGGAGAGAATATATCAGGAATTTTAGTTATTGTTTTTATGAAGGTTGGGGTTGTTTTTTGACGGCAGGATATGATTTCGAATCTCAAATTTGAAATCTTAAATCAATTCGCATGCAGGCATTGTTAAATAAAACGCGGGGCGACAAAATGATCTGGGCGGCAGTAATACTGCTTACCGTGGTGAGTATGCTCGTTATATATAGCAGCACCGGTACGCTTGCCTACCGGCTATCTAAAAGTGCAGAGTCGTATTTGTTTAAACAGGTTGCTTTCAGTGCTATCGGGCTTATGATCATATATTTTGCCCATCGTATTAACTATACAGTATACTCAAGAACAGCGATTATCCTTTTCGTTATTTCCATACCATTACTGATCTATACCTTTTTCTTTGGCGCTGAAATCAATGAAGGAACACGTTGGATCAAACTACCTATTATAAATCTCACGTTTCAAACCTCCGACCTGGCCAAGCTGGCATTGTTCATGTATTTATCGCGCCAGCTTAGCCGTTCACAAGATCACATCAAAGACTTTAAACAAGGCTTCCTGCCACTGATCGTTCCCGTTGGTATCATTTGTGCATTGGTTGCACCGGCCAATTTGTCAACAGCTTTGCTAATCGGGGCCACCAGTTTACTATTAATGTTTATAGGCAGGGTAAGTCTAAAGCACATTGCAGCAACAATTGGCATTGTCTTAATTCCCATTGTTTTTTTAGTTACCGTTGCATGCTCTTTGTACAACAAGGAGGAACAGCGCTCAAAAGACTTGCCGGCAATAATGACTGTCGGCCGTATACCAACGTGGATAAAACGCATACAGGATTTTGCATATGCCGATAAAATTGAAACCGCCTACCAGGTGCAGCAGGCAAAAATTGCCATTGCAAAAGGTGGATGGCTTGGCCTGGGTCCTGGCAACAGCGAGCAGCGCAATTTTTTACCACACCCCTACAGCGATTTTATTTATGCGATTATCATAGAAGAATACGGATTGGTAGGCGGTGTGCTCATATTATTCATGTACCTGCTTTTCCTGTTCAGAAGTATACGCATCTTTAAGAAATGCCCGTTTGCCTTTGGCGCATTCCTGGCGGTGGCGTTAAGTTTTACACTCGTAATACAGGCACTGGTGAATATGGCGGTAAATGTAAACCTGTTTCCAGTTACCGGCGTTCCATTGCCTTTAGTGAGTATGGGTGGCAGTAGCTTTTTATTTACCTGTATGGCAATAGGCATTATTTTAAGCGTGTCAAGAAATGCAGAAAAAATGGAAGGTGTTGAACCGGTAACGGAAGACGCATAAAAGGAGTTAAAAGAAGAAATTGAAAAAAAAAATAATCATAGCAGGCGGTGGAACAGGAGGGCATATTTTTCCGGCTATCGCCATAGCCAATGCCTTGAAAAGAAAGGATTCCACCCTCGAAATATTGTTTGTGGGAGCCAAAGGAAAAATGGAAATGGAGAAAGTGCCGCAAGCAGGATACAAAATAGAAGGGCTCGATATAGCGGGGTTTAATCGCAGTTCTTTGATAAAAAATATAGGGTTACCCATTAAGCTGATCAAAAGTTTTTTGCAGGTGAGAACCATCATACATCGATTTAATCCGGATGGCGTAATTGGTGTTGGCGGCTACTCCAGTTTTCCTGTGCTTCGCTATGCACAGCAAAAAGGCATACCCACTTTCATTCACGAAGCCAATTCTTTTGGAGGCAAAACAAACATCCTGTTAAGCAAAAGAGCCAGCAAAGTGTTTACCGGAACGGAGGGCATGGAAAAGTTTTTTCCAGCAGAAAAGATCACGGTAACCGGCAACCCGGTCAGGAAAGTGATCCTCAATAGCAACATCGCGAAAGAAGAAGCTGTGCATTTTTTTGGGTTGAATGCCGAAAAGAAAACCATCCTGGTAACGGGGGGAAGCCTGGGTGCGAAGTCTATTAACGAAGCCATTGCTATGCAGCTCCCTGAGTTTGAAAAGAATGGCTTACAACTGTTATGGCAAACCGGGAAACCATTTGCCGATGAAGCTAAGCGATTGAGCCGTGGAAAGGAAAATATATGGACGAACGATTTTATTACCAGCATGGAGTATGCTTATGCTGCTGCTGATGTGGTGATATCGAGATCGGGCGCCATGTCGGTAGCTGAAATGTGTGTTGCACAACAAGCTGTAATTTTTGTACCGTTTCCTTTCGCCGCAGAAGACCATCAAACTGTTAATGCACTCCGCTTAGTCGGCAAACGGGCGGCATTGATGGTGAAGGACAGTGAGGTAAAGACGCAACTTGTGGCAACCGCAATAGCGCTGGCCCTGGATGAAGAGGAGCGGCAAAAACTAAAAACAAATATTGCGGAATTGGCGATAACAAATGCAGACGAGGTGATCGCAGATGAGGTGCTGAAAACGATTAAACAATAATATAGATTTTGACCATGCGGTAAATAAAAATGAAAGAAATCAATAACATACAGAATGTTTATTTTATTGGCATTGGAGGCATTGGTATGAGCGCCCTGGCAAGATATTATAAATCCAGGGGTAAGCAGGTAAGCGGGTATGACAAGGCGGAAACAGCGTTAACAAAGCAGTTGATAGCAGAAGGAATTCCTGTTTACTACCACGACGATGTGGAACTGGTGGCAAAAAACGCCGACATAGTAGTATATACGCCGGCTATCCCTAAAGACCATAAAGGCTTGCTGTTTTATCAACAGCAGGGCTACCCGCTCTTAAAACGTAGCGACGCGCTGGCTATGATCACTAAAAGCTCTTTTAATATATGCGTAGCGGGAACCCATGGCAAAACCACTATCACCAGCATGATTGCACATATACTCCGGCATTCGGGTTATGGGTGCAATGCTTTTTTAGGCGGCATAGCCTCAAACTACAACAGCAATTTTTGGAGCAATGAAAACAATGTTTGCGTGGTTGAAGCTGATGAGTACGACAGGAGCTTCCTGAAACTCCATCCAGACGTGGCGGTTATAAGCGCCATGGATGCCGACCACCTTGATATATATGGCACTGAGGACGAAATGCAGCAGGCATTTATTGACTTTAGCGATAAAATAAAACAAGGAGGCATACTGTTCAGCAAATGGGGATTGCCAAAAACAACCGAATTAAAAGCCGATCACCACTTTACCTACAGTCGTGAGAATAAGAACGCCGATGTATATGCGCTAAACATAACCATGCAGGAAGGTGGTTATATATATGATGTAAACGGAAAATCCGGCGCGGTAAAGCATGTGGAGTTAAATATGGGCGGTTTACATAACGTTGAAAACTCCGTTGCAGCAATTGCCGTAGCAGAGCAGTTGGGCATTGAAGATCAAAAAATAAAAGCAGCGGTTGCTTCCTTCAAAGGGGTAAAGCGCAGGTTTGAATATATCGTGCCGCCTGCTAACAAAAACACCACCATATATGTCGATGATTATGCACATCATCCCGCTGAACTGGAATCCTTAATTACCGGTGCGAAATTATTGTTTGGAGATAGAAAATGTGTCGTGATTTTTCAACCGCACCTATTCAGCCGCACCCGGGATTTTGCAACGGAATTTGCAGCAAGCCTCGACCTGGCCGATGAAGTAATACTGCTGCCCATATATCCCGCGAGGGAATTACCCTTGCCAGGTGTGACGAGTGAAATGATATCGGACAAGATGAAGAATGACCGCAAAATGATAATGACAAAAGCAGAAGTGCTGACATGGTTAAAAAACGTTGCTGGCAAAAAAGCACAATATCTTTTAATAACAGCCGGGGCCGGAGATATTGATCAACTGGTGCAGCCGATAAAAGACCTGCTGCTGGCAAAAGAAAAAATGAATTAAACGGGCCTGAACATTTAAAAATGCCATTGAGCAAAAGAAAAATATGGAGGTTTATTGCTGCCGCAATGTGGGTAGGAGCAGGAGTTGCATTGGTGATACTGCTCATTGCCGCTATGCGCAAAAGAGAGGATAAAATATGTACCGGGCTGGCGATCGAAATATTGGATGCAAAGAACGATCTGTTCACGGATAAAAACGATATAAGGGGAATGCTTACGCACATGATGCCCCTCATAAAAGGAGAATCACTGGCACAATTTAACCTCCGGCAAATGGAGCAAACTTTAGAAGGTAACGTATGGATAAAAGACGCAGAATTATTCTTCGACAACAACGAGGTGTTACAGGTTAAGATAACAGAGCGGACCCCGATAGCAAGAATATTCACAACAAGTGGAAAAAGTTACTATATAGATGATGAATATGTAAGATTGCCTTTAAGCAGCAGGTTTTCTGCCCGGCTTCCCGTTTTCACCAATTGTCCTTTAGATAAAACAAAATGGAATACCGCGGATAGTATACTGCTGTTGCAGATCAAGTCTATAAGCAAATTCATAAGCGCTGATTCTTTTTGGGCGGCGCAGATAGAGCAGGTTGATTATTCAAAGCAAAATCGTTTTGAACTGTTTCCCAAAATCGGGGAGCATGTCATTGTGTTGGGAGATGGATTTAATCTTGAACCGAAATTCAGAAAGCTGTATATTTTTTATAAAGAAGTATTGGCAAAAGTGGGTTGGAATACATACGAAACAGTTAATGTGCAATACAGGGGCCAGGTGGTAGCTGCCCGCAAAGATACCACACGTCATATCATTGTTCGCGATCGAACATACAACATAAAAAGTTACACCAAGGAATAAACCAATCATTATGAACATTGAACAACCCATTATTGTAGGACTGGACATTGGAACAACCAAGATAGCTGCCATAGCCGGCCGGAAAAACGAATATGGTAAGTTAGAAATACTAGGCTTTGGACGCGCCAACAGCAACGGCGTGCAGCATGGCATGGTGCTGAACATTGATCAAACCATTAAAGCCATACAATCCGCATTAGAAAATTGCTATGCCTCCAACCCCCAACTCGAGATCAGCGAAGTATATGTGGGCATTGCCGGGCACCATATTAAGAGTTTGCAAACAAGAGGTGATATTGTACGGCACAATACGGATGATGAAGTTACACAAAGCGAAATTGACCAGCTCATATACAACCAGTACAAAACATATATACCTGCCGGCGATCAAATCATTGATGTAATACCGCAGGAATATACAGTAGATAATTTTCAAAATATTACTAACCCAATTGGATATAGCGGTGTAAAAGTAGGAGCCAACTTTCATATCATCACCGGCGACAGGAATGCGATCCGAAACATTAACAGAAGCGTTGAAAAGTCCGACCTCAAAGTGAAAGATCTGGTACTGCAGCCATTGGCATCTGCAGCGGCCGTAATGTGCGAACAGGACCTGGAAGCGGGTGTGGTAATAGTGGATATCGGGGGCGGCACAACAGATATGGCTGTTTTTTATGAAGGCATTTTAAAACATACGGCTGTTATTCCTTTTGGCGGAGAAAATATTACCAACGATATTAAAACCGGGTTGGGTGTTTTAAAAACGCAGGCCGAGCAAATGAAGGTGCAGTTTGGCAGCGCCCTGGCGGAAGAAGCTAAGAGCAACGCTTATATTACGATTCCTGGTCTGCGCGGAATGACGCCAAAAGAGATCAGCGTAAAAAATCTTGCTGGCATCATACAGGCGAGGATGAGCGAGATAATGGATTTCGTTACTTATCATCTTAAACAGGTAGGACTTGAGAACAAAATGCTCAATGGCGGCGTCATTCTCACGGGGGGCGGTTCGCAACTCAAGCATTTGATACAGCTTACCGAATATGTTACCGGGCTCGACGCAAGGATAGGATTTCCCAATGAACACCTTGCCTCCGGGCATATGGATGAACTCACCAAGCCAATGTATGCTACGTGCATAGGTTTAATATTGAAAGGATACAACGTATATGAAAACTCGATAGAAAAAGAAAAATATAAAACCGCCCAACCCAAAGAAGAGGAAAAAGACGGAGAAGCAACCCGATCAAAAAAATCAAAATCAAAAGAGAAAGGCATCGGCGCCGATAGAACCAGGAAACGTACCAAAAGCCTTAAAGAATTTATGGATTCCATTAAAGGCGGGCTCATTGAATTATTTAAAGAAGAAGGCGATGAGCAATTAAAATGATGGCAATTCAATAAAAATGTTACCCGTTCTGAAGCAAAAAAAATCGAAAATTAATTTCAAAATACTAACCAACCATTCATTCACAATTTCTTATTTAGTTCAGTACTGATAAGATTAAATCAACTGTTATTATGATACACTTTGATTTACCGAAAGAGAAATCCTCCATCATTAAAGTTATTGGCGTTGGAGGCGGCGGAAGCAACGCAGTGAACTACATGTTTAACCAGGACATAGAAGGTGTTAATTTTATTATATGTAATACCGATGCGCAGGCGCTCGCCTTAAGCAAAGTGCCCAATAAAGTGCAGTTAGGACCCATGCTCACACAGGGACTGGGTGCTGGCGCCAATCCTGATATTGGCAGGCAGGCCACTGAAGAAAGCCTGGAGGAAATTAAACGCATCCTGGAAGTAAACACCAAAATGGCTTTTATTACCGCAGGCATGGGCGGTGGAACGGGTACCGGGGGTGCGCCTATACTGGCCAAAATATGTAAGGATTTGGGCATACTTACCGTGGGCATTGTTACCACCCCCTTTGCATACGAAGGCAAGAAACGATTTGCCCAGGCCGAAGAAGGTATTGCGCAGTTGAAAGATTATGTAGATACCTTACTGGTAATCAGCAACGATAAGATGCGTCACCAATATGGTAACCTTACGATGCGTGCGGCTTTTTCAAAAGCAGATAATGTGCTGGCTACCGCCGCAAAATGTATTACAGACGTAATTAATTCAACCGGTCAAATCAATGTTGACTTTGCAGATGTATGCACCGTTATGCGTAACGGTGGCGTAGCAATATTGGGCAGCGCCAGCGCGGAGGGTGAAAACCGGGCGCAAAATGCCATACAGGATGCTATTAATTCGCCATTGCTGAATGATAACGACATCAAAGGCGCCAAATGGATACTCATCAATATCAATTCGGCTGAAGGCGATACCGAATTTACTATGGATGAAGTGGATACTATTCAAAACTACCTGCTGAGCCAGGCAGGTGAACATACCAATGTAATTATGGGACTAGGTTACGATAATACATTGGGTAACAAAATAGGCATTACCCTTATCGCCACCGGCTTTGAAAACAAAGAGACACTGAATGATATACATGTTAAAAAAGAGCAACCTAAAGAAGAAAAAATTATTTTGACGCTGGGAGAGGCTATTGTAAAAACGAAAGAAGTTCCGGTAGTGGAAATCGTTACCGATCCAATGGCGCCTCAAATGGTGGAACCTGTCCAAACGAAAGCCATCGAGCAGGTTATCGAAAAAATTGAAAAAGACGAAAAAGAAGTCTTGCATTTAGAAATTTCTTCGGTATCTTCATTTTCATCCGTACCAAAAGAAACCAACCCGGAACATTTGCCGGTAAATAATGAACCGGCGGTAACGCAACCCAATCATATTAACATTATAAATAAAGAAGCTAGCACCACCCCGACGTCAGGTGGTTATTTGTCAAAACCATCCAACATCTATGCTGAGGAACCAGATCAATTACAATCCAAAACTGTAAACCCTGTTGAAGAGCCATTACCTTCGAAAAATAGTTTACCTGCCGACGGGACGGTAAATGAAATGCAGATGGTAATTAAAGATCCCAATGCGGCGAACGAGTCCATGGCACGAACAACTCAAAGCGAAAGCTATTTTGCCGAGGAACCTGCGATGCAGGACGAGGCTGAAGACCAAAAGCGCCGAGCAGCAGAACGTTTAAACAAGTTGCGCAACTTGTCATACAATGTAAACGCTGCCGACCCACACAATGAGTTTGAAACTGTGCCGGCTTATGTTCGCCGCAATTTTCATTTAAAGGATGCACTGGCCTCGGTAGAAAAATTTTACAGCAATTACACTATTAAAACCGATGAAAACGATCAAACGCACATTAGTACCATCAACACTTTTTTAGATGGCAAAAAACCAGATTAAGAAAGTTCAACCAATACCAAAATATGTAGGAGACTTCGGGAATGAATGCCTGTTGTCTCTTTTTTTATAGCGTTAATATTCCAAACATCAACCGACCAGTATGGCTACAGTAATCATTACGGGAGGCACAGGATTAGTAGGCAACAGACTTACGAGTATGCTTATAGAAAACAATTACGATGTAATTATTCTCACCCGAAGTAAAAAAATTAAGTCCCCGGGCATTAGTCCGGATTTGTCCTATGCCTTTTGGAACCCCGATAAGCTGATGATAGACATCAATGCTGTGCAGAAAGCTGATTATATCGTTAACCTGGCGGGAGCAGGTATTGCCGATAAACGATGGACAACCAAAAGAAAAAAGGTAATTGTTGAAAGCCGAACCAAAAGCAGCCAGCTTATTGTTGATACTTTAAAAGAAAATGCAAACAAAGTGAAAGCGGTAATCAATGCATCCGCGATGGGTTGGTATGGAAACGACAGTTTACTTGCAGAAAACAAGGCATTTACAGAAGATATACCTGCTGCAACTGACTTTTTGGGTCTGGCCTGTAAAGCCTGGGAGGAAAGCATTGAGCCGGTTATCACCATTGGTAAAAGGTTGGTAAAAATCAGAACAGGACTGGTACTTAGCAGAAAGGGAGGAGCGTTGAAAGCATTTGCGAGACCCATTCGCTTTGGCATCGCTCCAATTTTAAGCAGTGGCAAACAAATGCAAAGCTGGATACATATTGATGATATCTGCCGCATGTATATTCATGCCATAGAAAATGAACAAATGCATGGCGCATATAATGGCGTTGCACCCAAACCGGTAGATAATAAAACGATGATGGAGGAACTGGCAAAAAAACTCAAAGGTTCATTTTACATTACGGTCAACGTTCCCTCATTTATCTTAAAATGGATGCTGGGAGAAATGAGTGCCGAATTACTGAAAGGAATTACATTAAGCAGTGAAAAAATTAGCGCTACAGGTTTCCAATTCGTGTTCCCTACCATAGAATCGGCTTTGGCAGACCTCGCCGGTTCACCGGGGAAATAATTAGATTTTTTGACATAAGACCTATAGGCATAAGTGTGGCTGCATTTATTGGCTATAACCGTTTTTGCTTGTTATAGATTTATAGTAGGTTTGTCATCTAAAATTTATTAGTATGCACCGGTTCCTTTTTCTATCCACCATTCTTGGATTCCTGTTTAGCGCTTGTTACCAGCGCGAAACCATAAGAGGCAATGGCAATATTACGTCCGAATCCCGGAACGTAGGCGGTTTTAAAGAGCTGGAACTGCAGGGCGGTATGAATGTGCATCTAAAAAAGGGTGAAGAGGAAGCCATAGACGTGGAAGGCGAAGAAAATATACTTCCCTATGTAGAGACTTTTTTGCGCGATGAGAAATTGATCATAAAATACAAGGATCACTACAATATCAATGCCCGCAAGCCTGTAACGGTAAGCGTTACCGCATCCCGCATGGAGGATATACGCATTACAGGATCAGGTGATATTACGGGAGAAGACCGGTTTTCAAGCAACGACGAAATAGAAGTGGGTGTTACAGGATCAGGAAATATTAAACTGGAACTGGATGCTCCTGCCATAGAAGCTAAAATAACGGGGTCGGGCGATATATACCTGAGTGGCAATACCAGAGACATTAAATGCAGCACCACAGGTAGTGGTAAAATCGATGCCACTGAACTAAAAGCGGAAAATGCCAATGTAAGAAGCACGGGCAGCGGCAATATCAGTGTTTTTGCCAGTGTTCGCCTTGATGCAACAGTAAATGGAAGCGGCGATATCCGTTACAAAGGGGGAGCAACTGTTTCTTCCAAAACAAATGGCAGCGGATCCGTAAGGTCGATTGACTAATGTATTCAATTGCTTTCCGCAACAACACTAACTTCCCGGCGACACCGCCTCAACCGGCTCCTTGCCATAATCTCTTACCACACCGTATAAGGTATCTCTTTCAACAGGTATCCGCTTAACCTGTTGAATTAATGCTACTAATTCTTCGGTATTCATGGCCGGGTTTTGTTCTTCGCTTCCCGCCATGGAATAAATTTTGGTGGTATCATCTATCGTACCGTCAATATCATTTACGCCAAACGAAAGCGTAAGCTGGGCATTCTCGCGGCCGAGCATCGGCCAATAGGCTTTAAGGTGCGGAAAATTATCCATGAATAAACGTGCCACGGCATACATTTTCATGTCTTCTATTGCAGAAGATTCTGCTACATGGCTCATTTCATTATGGCTGTTGCGAAATTTCAACGGAATAAATGTATTGAACCCACCGGTGCTGTCCTGCATATCGCGCAATCTTTTCATGTGATCAATACGATGCCAGTATTTTTCAATATGGCCGTATAAAATGGTCGCGTTGCTATGCATCCCCAGTTGATGCGCCACTTCATGTATCCGTAACCAACCTTCCGCATCCACCTTATCGTCACATATCTGTTTCCTGATTTCAGGATGAAAAATTTCGGCACCGCCACCGGGCAATGAATCCAAACCAGCTTCATGAAACATTTTCATGCCTTCTTCAATAGAAAGCTTCGCTTTTCGTATCATATAGTCCAGTTCTACCGGGGTAAAGCCTTTGATATGCAGTTCCGGACGATGGGCTTTGATTTGCCGGATAAGATCGGTAAAAAAAAGAAGATTCATTTTCGGGTGCACCCCGCCAACGATATGCACTTCTGTAACCGGCTTATCGTCATAGCTGCGCACAATATCCATCATCTGGTCTGCTGTGAGTTCCCACCCCTCTTCCCGGTGAGCGTATAAACGTGAATAAGAACAAAACTTGCAACTGAAAACACAAACATTGGTGGGTTCAATATGAAAATTGCGATTGAAATAAGTAATATCCCCGTGCAGCCTTTCTCTAACGAGGTTCGCCAGTATACCCACATAGGGGAGGCTGGCTTTTTCAAAAAGCAGCAGCCCGTCTTCTTCCGATAACCGCTCCTTATTCAATATTTTTTCACCCACCTTTCGCAATTCGGGCAATAAGCCTTGCTGAAGTACTATTTTTTCTGCCGACGAATATCTATCCATACTGTATTAATCTTTTACTACTGCACGCACAAAGATAAGAAGCAAAAGGCAGTTGCGGAATGTGCAACAGGTTTGAGTAGCGAAGGCGTGAACTACCTGCCGGATGTATTCCAGTATATTTTTACGTTTTTTGTTGCCCTTCCGGAAGCCACTATATCGGGTTTACCGTCACCATTCATATCCAAAACCTGCAGATTTTCGCAAGCCATACCATTTTCATCCACCCAATACGATTCCCATTGTTTTCCTTCTGCATCTTTTTTTACATACATCTTCACGCCTACTTTTCCTTCACTGTCGGGCGCCCGCCAACCGGCAACTACCTGGTCGCTTCCCACACCCAAAAAATCGGCAACACCCAGGGCATGGCCTTCTTTCACATTGTCATCCAGCACCACTCTTTTTGCCCCATTTGCTTCCAGCAGATAAGCTACAACGGCCGTACCATGCATCGGTTCAATAGTAGCGATAAAATTTCTATCCTTTGAAAGTGCGCCCACCTTCACTTCACCTGCACCAAAATCGAGCCCTGGTATTTTTTGCGCCCTGCCCGAAAACTCACTTCCCATAAACCTTACCCCTTCCTTGCCCGCTATATACAATCCACTCTTCTTACCATCACCATATTCCTGAACATCAAAATTATGCGTGAGATGCATACTGTTATCCAATACCATTGTTGGCCACTTTCCATAAACATTTTCGGGAAATTGGTAAGCCAGTACATTCACCCCCATTCCTTCGCCTCCTTTATTGCCCTGCCCGTGCAGCGGCAATACCACCAGGTAATACTTACCATTGGCTGCCTTTACCCATTGCATCCGGTGCACAGTAGGCTCATGATACAACTCCACTGCCTTCCATAGTTCGGCAGGGTTTTCGGGTCGAACCAAATAATGCACTGAACCCGACTGCTTCGCATTGCCTGTCTCGGAAGGGTTCCATTGCGCGCCCACAGCCACTTCCACTTTCCCATCGCCATTAATATCACGGGCGGCGATACATACGTTGTCGTACGCTGTTAAATCTTCAATCATCACAAATCTTTTCCAGTCGCCGTTCCGGTACCACACAAATTGTTTTTTATCGGCAAGCAGTATGTCCGGTTTTCCATCGCCATCCACATCACCCAAAGCTATCCCGTAGCCAATGGAAATATTACTGTCGATAACCTGTTCCTGGAACTGGGTGGGGCTGGTTTCAAAAAAACATAACAGCCATTGCATGAAAAAAAGAAAAAGCATTCCCTAAGTTATAAAAAATGACAGAGTATGATGAATAAAAGTATGGTGCATTTTCCAACAAGGCATACAGCATTTAATACCATTCAAGCCATATAGCAAACAGGGGTATTTAATCTTTTTTTGCTCATCATACAATAAGCGTTAATTTGACATCTAAAAATGCTGCTGTATGAGCGAAGCTTTCTTTGTAATAGGCGTAGACTATGGCACAGACAGTGTACGATCGGTGATTTTAAACGCAGCAACAGGTGAAGAAATAGCTACTTCTACTTTTCATTATCCCCGCTGGAAAAAAGGCTTGTATTGTAACCCGGAAATCAATCAATTTCGTCAACATCCTGCAGATTATATAGAAGGCTTAGAGCAAACAATTACAGAATGCACAAAAAAAGCGGGACCATCTGTTGCCTCAAATATTAAAGGTATTGGGATAGATACTACCGGTTCTACACCAGTGGCTGTTAGTGAAGAAGGCGTTCCGTTATCGCTTTTACCTCAATTTGCGGAGAATCCCAACGCCATGTTCGTACTCTGGAAAGATCATACTTCCGTAAAGGAGGCGGAACAGATAAACAAGCATGCCGCAACATTCCAAACCAATTACCTGCAATTTGTGGGTGGGATATATTCCAGCGAATGGTTCTGGGCAAAACTATTGCATATACTTCGTGAAGATGAAAAATTAAGACCTGCAATTTATTCATGGGTTGAGCATTGCGACTGGATCCCCTTTTTATTAACCGGCGGAAAAAAGGTAGCCAACCTGAAAAGAGGCGTTTGCTCAGCCGGGCATAAAGGTCTGTGGGCAGAAGCTTTTGACGGCTACCCACCCAATGATTTTTTTGCATCGCTCGATCCGATACTCGACGGGTTTCCAACAAGATTGCACAAAAATATTTCCACCGCCGATAAACCAGCCGGCACGCTTTCACCCGAATGGGCCTACCGTTTGGGGTTATCAACAGATGTAGTGGTGGCCGTGGGCGCTTTTGATGCACACATGGGCGCTGTGGGCGGGCAAATAGAACCCTATTACCTGAGCAAGGTAATGGGCACTTCCACCTGCGACATGCTGGTGGCGCCTATCGCCGATATGGAGGGAAAATTAGTAAAAGGCATTTGCGGACAGGTAAATGGTTCGGTGATACCTGGTATGTGTGGACTCGAAGCCGGGCAATCGGCATTTGGCGACGCCTATGCCTGGTTTAAAAACATACTCGTATGGCCGTTGCAATTGATGGAAGATGATGAACAGCGCCATCACATTCTTGAACGCATATTACCCGAATTAAGCAAAGCCGCTGCAGCATTGCCCGTTGACGAAAACAGTGAACTGAGTATTGACTGGCTGAATGGGCGACGTACGCCGGATGCCAACCAGGTATTGAAAGCTGCATTTACAGGATTAAGTTTAGCAACCGATGCCCCCAAAATGTTCAGGGCTGTAGCCGAGTCTACCTGCTTTGGAGCAAAAGCCATCGTAGAACGTTTTGTTGATGAAGGCATTCCTGTAAAAGGATTGATTGGGCTGGGTGGTGTGGCAAAAAAATCACCCTTTATTATGCAGATGATGGCCGATGTGATCAATATGCCAATTAAAATTCACAAAACCGAACAAACCTGCGCGGTAGGCGCCGCCATGTTTGCCGCAACTGCCGCCGGTATTTACAAAAAGGTAGAAGATGCCATGGATGCCATGGGAAGTGGATTTGATGCTGAATATTTCCCAAATAAAGAAAAGGCAATGATCTATGAAAAACGGTATAAAAAATACAGACTTCTGGGGAAAGCCATTGAACAGGGTTTGTAGATGATTCCTAAAAAATTAAACAGCCGCATGTTAAACGATTATAACTCCATTCGAAGAGCCTGCTATGAGGCGAATATGCAATTGCCCGAACTGGGGCTCGTGTTATTCACTTTCGGAAATGTAAGCGTAGCAGACAGAAACTTAAACGTGTTTGCGATTAAGCCAAGTGGCGTGCCTTACAAAGATCTTTCGCCAGACAAAATGGTGATTGTTGATTTTGATGGTACAACTATTGATGGTGAACTCCGGCCCAGCAGTGATACAAAAACACATGCCCTTTTATATACACACTGGACCGCGATAGGCGCCATCGTGCATACCCATTCTACTTATGCCACTGCCTGGGCACAATCGCTCCGGGACATTCCTATTTATGGCACCACGCATGCCGATCACAATACGGTAGATATTCCCTGTGCGGCGCCAATGAGCGATGAAATGATCAGGGGCGATTATGAATACGAAACCGGTTTTCAAATTATAAATTGTTTTAAGGAAAAGGGGTTGAACTACGAAGAAGTGGAAATGATGATTGTAGGAAACCATGCTCCTTTTACATGGGGTAAAACCGCCGATAAAGCAGTGTATAATGCCGCAGTGCTGGAGCAGGTGGCAAAAATGGCCTGGCTCACAGAACAAATCAATCCCCAGGCGCAACGACTGAAAGCAGCGCTGATCAAAAAACATTTTGAAAGGAAGCACGGCTCCGGCAGTTACTACGGACAATAAAAATAAGCACATGAAAAAGACAATACTATTTTTTTCAATAACCATATCCTTCCTGGCGGCTTCGGCTCAAAATATCATTGTATTGAATGCTGACCAGGGAAAAGACATCATCAATAAGAATATTTACGGGCATTTTGCAGAGCACCTCGGGCATTGCATTTATGGCGGGTTTTACGTGGGTGAAGGCAACACCAAAATTCCAAATAAAAACGGCGTTCGGCTGGATGTGGTAGACGCATTAAAAAAATTAAAAGTGCCGGTTCTTCGCTGGCCCGGAGGTTGCTTCGCCGATACCTATCATTGGATGGACGGCATCGGGCCTAAAGAAAAAAGACCATCCATGTTAAACGTATGGTGGGGTGGCGTTACGGAGGATAACAGCTTTGGCACCCACGAGTTTTTAAACATGTGTGAGTTGCTGGAAACAGAACCTTACTTATCCGGTAACGTTGGCAGCGGCACCGTACAGGAGTTATCAGATTGGGTAAAATATACAGACCATAAAGCCGGCAGCAGTCCTATGCCTTTATTGCGGGAGAAAAACGGCAGAAAAGAACCCTGGCATGTAAAATACTGGGGCATAGGCAATGAAGCCTGGGGCTGCGGAGGCAACATGAAGGCAGAATATTATGCAGACATTTACCGGCAGTTTGCTACGTTTATGAACTCGGGCAGCAACGAAAAAATCTTTCGTATTGCATCAGGCGCCAACTCTTCCGATTACAAATGGACGGAAGTGCTGATGCAAAACGTTCCTCAAAACATGCTGGAAGGAGTTGCTTTGCATCATTACGCAGTAATTGACTGGAATAAAAAAGGACCGTCTACCACTTTCAGTGAAGCGGAATATTTTACTACCATGAAAAGAGCTACCGAAATGGAAGAACTCGTACAACGACATTCCGCTATCATGGACAAATACGACCCTCAAAAAAAAGTGGCCCTGGTGGTGGATGAGTGGGGTGGATGGTATGATGTAGAACCCGGAACCAACCCCGGCTTTTTATACCAGCAAAATACCATGCGCGATGCCATGATCGCCGGCGTTACCCTCAACATTTTTAACAACCATTGCGACCGGGTGCGCATGGCGAACCTGGCTCAAACCATCAATGTGCTGCAGGCAGTGATACTAACCGACAGTGAAAAAATGATCCTCACCCCCACCTACCACGTCATGGAAATGTACAACGTACACCAGGATGCAACCATGATACCACTAACCGTTAACAGCAATGACTATATTTTCGGCAATGAAAAACTGAAAGCGGTTACCGCTTCCGCTTCAAAAGATAAAAATGGAGCAACCCATATTTCAGTGGTCAACATTGATTCACGGAATAACCAGGATATTAAAATTGATCTCCGCGGCATGAATGTAAAAACGGTAATGGGCAGGGTTTTGAACAGTAAGAATTTGCAAGACTATAATTCATTCAACGATCCCGAAAAAATAAAGCCGGCAGTATTTAATGGCGCTTCCATTTCAAACAATACACTTCAACTCACATTACCGCCATTTTCGGTGGTAGTGCTGGAATTAAAATAACTAAAACAATACGATGAGCTTACCCAATCTAAAAAAATTTGAAGTTTGGTTTGTTACCGGTAGCCAGCATTTATATGGCGAAGAAACACTGCAACAGGTGGCTGAGCATTCGCAAAAAATAGCTGTAGCGCTTGATAAAGCAAAAGCGATTCCGGTGCAGGTAAAGTTCAAACCCACTGTAAAAACACCCGATGAAATATTCAACATTTGCGTGGAAGCGAACACCACTACAAACTGCATCGGCATCATTGCCTGGATGCATACTTTTTCTCCCGCTAAGATGTGGATCAACGGGTTGAAAATATTGCAAAAACCCATGCTGCATTTTCACACCCAGTTTAACCGCGACATTCCCTGGGGCAGCATTGATATGGATTTTATGAACCTCAACCAATCGGCACATGGCGACAGGGAATTTGGTTTCATCATGACGCGCATGCGCAAAGCAAGGAAAGTGGTGGTTGGGCATTGGCAGAATGAATCCGTTCATCAGCAAATCAGCGCCTGGTGCCGTGCCGCAGCAGGTTGGCATGATATGCAGGGCGCCAAATTTGCCCGCATTGGCGACAATATGCGGCAGGTAGCCGTAACCGAAGGGGATAAGGTGGAAGCACAGATAAAATTCGGATACAGTGTAAATACCTATGGGGTAGGTGATGTGGCAGCAATCATCAACCAAATAAAGCCCAAACAAATTGATGAACTGGTAGCACTATACGCAACGGAATACAAAGTATCCGCCACGCTCAAAAAAGGAGGTAGCCAACATGATGCGTTGCGTGATGCAGCTAAGATTGAACTGGGCATCCGGCAATTTTTAGAAGAAGGCAATTTTAAAGGATACACCGATACATTTGAAGACCTGCACGGATTAACCCAACTTCCGGGCATTGCCACCCAGCGCCTGATGGCCGATGGTTTTGGTTTTGGCGCTGAAGGAGATTGGAAAACAGCAGCGCTGGTTCGCGCTATGAAAGTGATGGGGCATGGTTTGTCCGGTGGTAATTCTTTTATGGAAGATTATACTTATCATTTTGAACCCAACAACAACATGGTATTGGGCTCGCACATGCTGGAGATTTGCCCCAGTATCGCCGGTGCAAAACCTTCCTGCGAAATACACCAGTTAGGCATTGGCGGTAAAGCAGATCCTGTTCGCCTCGTGTTTAATGTAAATGGCGGTACTGCATTAAATGCCTCGTTAATTGACATGGGCAACCGTTTCAGGTTATTGGTAAATGAAGTGGAGGCGGTGAAACCAAAACAAAACCTACCAAAACTACCCGTGGCCAGGGTATTGTGGAAACCATTACCAGATATGCAAACCGGTTGTGCTGCCTGGATCTTGGCTGGCGGCGCCCATCATACCGTGTACAGTCAAAACCTTAGCAGTGAGACTTTACAGGATTTCGCCGAAATGGCGGGTATTGAAATGGTATTGATCAATAAAGGCACTTCCATTTATCAATTTAAAAATGAATTGCGCTGGAATGAAATGGCATGGAAATAA
>CAYMKT010000007.1:0-19261 GCA_964391065.1 uncultured Terrimonas sp.
AACCCAACCCGGGGAAATATTTACAATAGCTGCATGGGTGATAAAGTGGTGAAAGTTGAATTTGATGTAGTGACAAACTAAAACACAATCGTATTACTTCCTTTTTTTAAACGACTAATTCTATTAAGTAAAAAAAATAGCAGGTAATTAGGTGAGAATGGCTACATAACCATGCGAATATCCTTAGAGGCATACAGGATCATTTCCTGGAAATGATTTAACTTTGGACGCTAAAGTTGCTTTGTTCATGTGGTGTAGAATTTTTCTGTATTTTCTGTTATCGGGCATTGTTATTTTAGAGGTTCAAAGTTGTTCTCCGCCAAAACAAAAGAAAGAAACATCAAACGGTGTCAGGCCTGCGCCAGCCGATTTGGGAAGTATCGCCGCCCTCCCTTTAACATATACCTCACCTGCCGATAATCCTGCAACAGCAGACAAAATTGAGTTGGGGCGTTTGCTATTTTACGACCCCATATTATCGGGCAATAAAGATGTATCCTGCGCATCCTGTCATCACCCTGAGTTCGGCTATGCCGAAAGTCTTGAGCTATCCATTGGTGTTAATGGTAAAGGTCTTGGAAGAAACCGTGTTTTTAACCAGCCCAATGATATTCCCTTTACCAAGCGCAATTCGCAGGGGTTGCTGAATATTGGCTTTAATGGAATCGACGTGAATGGCAACTATCAACCAGAAGAAGCGCCTATGTTTTGGGATCTGAGAGCCAAAAGTCTTGAGGAACAGGCATTGCATCCCATCAGGCAACTGGAAGAAATGCGCGGGCGCAGCATTGAAGAGGATGATATAGAAGATGTGATAGTGAAAAGATTAAGAGCTATTCCTGAATATCGCCGCTTATTTACAAAATCGTTTAATGAAAAAGAAGCGGTAACGGCAACGAATCTTCAAAAATCATTGGCTGCTTTTCAGCGTTCGCTGGTCGCCAACAACTCCAGGTTTGACGAATTCATGCGTGGCAATGGCGATGCATTGACCCGTTCCGAAAAGGAAGGGATGCAAATATTTATTCAATCCGGCTGCGCCCGCTGTCATAGCGGGCCAATGCTTTCCGATTTTAAGCCTCATGTATTGGGGATAGCAGATAATGAAAAGCTGGGCATCGTGGATTCGGGAATCAACAACAGTTTTGCCTTTCGTACACCTTCATTAAGGAATTTACGTTTTACCGCACCCTATATGCACAGCGGCAAATTAAGAACGTTGGAGGAGGTGCTCACATTTTACGAAGACCTGCACGGGAAGGAGTTGCCGAACAAGAATGTGAAGAAGGAACAATTGGATTCGCTGGCTATACAAACACGCGTTGCGTTTAAAAGCATTCCGTTGATTCTTGAATTTTTGAATGCCATTAATGATAACCAGTACGATAAAGAAATTCCGAACGCTGTTCCAAGCGGGTTAAAAGTTGGAGGGAATATTAAATAATTTCTTTGTCGCCTGCCCCACACATCATGAAAAAAATTGGTTTGATATCTGATACACATGGGTATTTAGATGAGAATGTATTTAAACATTTTGAATATTGCGATGAAGTTTGGCATGCCGGTGATTTTGGCGATAGTAAGATCGCGGAAGCGTTAAACGCATTTAGGCCGATGAGAGGAGTATATGGAAATATTGATTCAAATGATATCAGGAGTATTTATCCGGAACGCCTTCACTTCACTATTGAAGAGGTAAATGTTTTCATGCAGCATATAGGCGGTTACCCGGGCAAATATATGCCGGGGGTTAAGAAAGAGATCGTAAACCGAAAGTCGGGATTATTCATAAGCGGGCACTCACATATACTCAAAATAATGTACGACGATCAATTGAACTGCCTTCATATTAACCCAGGCGCAGCCGGCCGGCAGGGATGGCACAAAGTGAGAACATTGGTACGCCTTGTTATTGACGGACCCACCATGAAGAATTGTGAGGTCATAGAGTTAGGGCAGAAGTGATGCGGTTGCAGTGCTTCTTACTATAGGCTTGCAATTGTCACGCGTTTTGAGCAGGCTTATCGAAGGTTAGAACCGGGATATTCGACGCATAGGAAATTAACTTGTTTGTAATTCTGTTCCATAAGCCGGGTAAAAGGAATTCTTTAACGGACTGTCCCAAAATAAGATCGGCGTTAATGCGCTTTGAAAAATCAAGCGTGCTTTTGGCAAGATTATGCCCTTCCAGCAAGAAAGATTGAACCGGTATGGTGGAAATGCTTTGCACCAATTCAAGCGTTTTAGCAACGATATTATTTTCCATGCTGGCATGATTTCTAAGTGAAACCAGATAAACTGTAGATTTAAAGGAACGTGCCAGCATGGTAGCCAGCTTTATTCGTTCAACAGGTATATCGTTATGCAGCGGGAGTACAATTTTTTTGAAGTGGCTTACCAGGCCACTCGACCTGACTGCCAGAATGGGGATATTGGTTTTACGCGCCAGCAAGCTTATAGATATAGAAGAAATGATTCGCTGAAGTAAATTGAATTTCGAGAGGCCTAAAACCACCATATCCATTTTATAGGTTTCAATGTACTGTTTAAGTTGTGTCTGTGGCACACCCTGTAAAAGGCTGATTTCAATCGCTCCTTCACCGCATAACTGGCTTTTATAAGCTGCTTTTATGTTGGCGAGTTTTTCGCGGCAGGTTTGCATGTGAACATGCGATGCGTATGGGCTAAATTGGCTCGCATCAATAGGCAGGAGAGGGAAAACCGGTTTAAACACAATGTGCACTAAATGGATATTGCAATTAAAGGTATTGGCCAGTTCAATGGCTTTGGTTATCGCCCATTTATTCCTGGCAGTAAAATCAACCGGCACCAGAATATTATACATTTTGTTTTGCATAGATAAAAGGTTTTGTGAATTATTAAAGTTTTCGGTGGATCTGGATTACGTTATGGTCAGCAAGGGTTTGAACGTCTTTTCGGTTATCGTAATATAGGCAATTTTTTCCAATAATTCATCCACTGTGCAAAAAGCAACTCCTTTTCCCGCATGGGTCATGATGCACCTGTCGTCGATGTCGGCTCCAACTACAATACAATTTTTTAATAATACATTATACTTATCACATGCATATTGTAATGCATTGGTTTTGCAGTAAGAATGGCCGCAAAAACTTTCAGGTAAAGCAAAAAAATAGGAGGGCAGATTTACTTCACCGGTTGCTTTTCCTTCATAAAAATCAAGTTGGTTGGCATAAGCAAAGTCAGCATCAATATTTTGCTTTGCATAGTTGGCAACCAGCAGGTAGCTTTGGCTGATGATACCCACCATATATTCTTTTTCTTTTAATGTTTGCACCACGCTATGTATATCTTTTACCATCTTCATGCCGGAAACAATATTTAACAGTTCGTCCATGGTCTTACCCTTTAAGAGTAAACCTATGCGTTTGGTTAATATGATGGGGTCTTTTTCGGTAAATCTCAGCTCTTCTAATTGTGGGGTGAAGCCAAAAGCAGCCGCGCACTTATCGATGAACCCACCTTCAAAAATGGTATTGTCCATATCAAAAACAACCAGTTTATGATACTGGGCCAGATTTTCTTTCAGGGTCTTGTGCATTTCCCGCTGAATGGATTCAATGGACGACATATCTTCTTCGGGTAAATCAAATTCCGGGCGGGGCTGGGCTTTTGAAATGATAGCTTTCGACACCTCCTTGCTCATTTTCCCAAGGCTTTCCCAGGGCTTGCTGTTGTTTTCGATATAGCCAATATTTACTTCCCTGATCCTGGCCTTGATCAGGTACATATCAATTAGAATACCTATATCTACGCCGTAGTCATTGAAGAAATCAATTTTTTTAAAATATTTTTTTTTGCCCGCAATCATACCGCTTAACGGTTGCGAAAAAGAAGACAGACCGGGATAATATATGTTCAGCAATGGCTTAGCCACAAGTTCTGTTACCCGCCCGGCGTTTCTCGCAAATGTGCCTTTAACAAAATCTGCTTCATCATTTATCAAAGGAGTAGCCAGGAGGGATATGGTATCTTTTGGATAAGGATCTATATCTCCGTCAAGAAAAAGAATAATTTCATTAGTGGCGCTTTGAACACCTTCTTTCATGGAAATACCTTTTCCCCTGGCAGCACTGTTAATGATTGTAGCGCCTGCTTCAGATGCAATCATAACGGTGTCGTCCTCCGAATTATCGTCAACAACAATCACCTCGCTTACCAGCGTGTTTCCAACGCAAAAGCGAACGATTTGTCCGATAGTTTTCGCTTCATTTAAAGTGGGGATAATAATCGTTACCATTGCATTTTTCCTTTATTCCCATTGACGAAAGTGTTATTGATAAGAACATAACCTAACCTAATGATAGGGTTAAGTCGTCCGCCCACAGTTACCCTTTAAAACAAAAGCCATACCCTAAAATAAGAATCTGATATTATTTTGCATGTGATAACAAACCTTTCCTGATATTATTGAACAGTGAATTCATTCGTTACCTGCTTAAAATAAAAAATCCCGATGGTGTCGGGATTTTCAAATACATTAAGTTGAACAGGAAATTAATATTCGTTGTTATAGTCTCTTTTATTGTAGCCACCACGGTCGCGGTCGCGGTATCCACCGCCGCTACCACCACCTTTGTTATAGCCGCCGCCACCGCTGCTACCAAAGCTTCTCTTTTTAAAACCACCGCCGCCACCGGGCTTAGCTGGTCTTTCCTGAGCTTCATTGATAACGATTTTCCTTCCCAGTATCTCCTTGTCATAAAGGCTACTGAGTGCATTTTGTGCTTCGGTGTCATTTTCCATTTCTACAAATCCAAATCCTTTGCTTCTGCCGGTTTCGCGATCTTTAACAATTTTGATAGAAGAAACAGTACCATACTGTTCAAATAAATTTCTAAGGTCGTCCTCTGTCATTGTCCAGGAGAGGTTGCCTACGTACAGGTTCATTGTAACAAAAATTTAAAAAGTGAAAATTCAAAAAAATCGTAATGAAAACTTAGTCGCTACAATGATCTGAGAAAACCGGAGGTTAGCCGTGAAACCAGCCAGTATAGGAACTAAAGCATTACTGCGTTGTGAAGATAGTGCTTTCCAAAATAATACCATACAAAATGAAATATATTTATATTAAATTCTATTGGAAAAGCAAAGCGTAATAAATATGCTTTATGGGCAATATATAAAAAGAGGCAGTTTCAGCAACATACCTCTTTTTAACTAAGATTATTCGGCCACAACTTCAAAATTGAGTTCGGTTTCGTTTCCGTTACCAAAGTCTATTTTAGCCTTGTGTACACCCAGTTCTTTCACTTCGTCCAAAATATGGATACGACGGCGATCTATTTCGTATCCTTTTTGATCGCGGATAGCGCGGGCGAGTTGAACAGTGGTTACACTACCAAAAATTTTTCCTGAAGTGCCTGTTTTTGCGCCAATGCGAAGGGCGCTTTCGTTCAGTTTATTGATGACCTGGTTAATTTCCGCCAATAATTTTTCTTCCTTCTTTTTCAGTTGCTTCAGCTTTTCTTCTAACTGTTTAAGGTTAGAAGGAGAGGCTTCAATAGCAAATTTCTGAGGGATAAGATAGTTGCGGGCATAGCCGCTTTTTACCTTTACTTTTTCGTTGGCTGAACCCAGGTTATCTACGTCTTGTATTAAGATTACTTCCATTTGATTGCCTCCTTACTTTAAAAGATCAGTTACATACGGCAATAGTGCCATTTGACGGGCTTTTTTTATCGCTTCCGATACTTTGCGTTGGTATTTAAGCGAATTTCCGGTAATGCGGCGGGGTAACATTTTACCCTGCTCGTTCAGAAATTTCTTCAAAAACTCAACGTCTTTGTAATCGATGTACTTGATTCCGTACTTCTTGAAGCGGCAGAATTTCTTCTTTGGCTTTTCAGCTTTGATGGCCGTCAGGTACTTTATTTCGTTTGCTTTTGCCATGCTATTCAGCCTCCAGTTTTTCGTTTTTGTAACTTACACCACTTTTCTTTCTGGCATTGTACACGACGGCGTATTTATCGAGTCTCGTTACCATGTGACGTAATACCTGCTCGTCACGTAGCAGTTGAATCTTCAATGTTTCATTGAAGGTGGATGGCGCAGTAAATTCCACAACCCAGTAAATACCAGTGGTTTTTTTCTGGATGGGATACGCCAGTGATTTTAGTCCCCAGGGATTGGAATGCACGATCTCTCCACCGGTTTCGGTAACAAGATCTGCATATTTCTTCTGAGCGGCTTTAAATTCTTCGTCGCTCAGAACTGGAGTAAAAATCACCATCAATTCATAATTGTTCATTACCTGAATTTTGGTTTAAAAAAATATGGGGTGCAAAGGTAATGTTTCCCAGGGAAAAAATCCAGAATTCTTTGTGCCTCTTTTTGCATCGAAAAATCAGGCAAGAAAATGCATTTCTATTTGAAAATCAATATCATATGAAATAAGCCTTACTGCCATGTGCGTATCGCTCAGCCCGTTGGTTGCCAACCTGTCAGTAAAAACCTCAATGGCATTTTATTTGACGGGGTGGTATTGCATTTTTTAACAACAATTCATTCAACACATCATGCAAACAGGAAACATAAGGGTACAAACGGAAAACATATTTCCGATCATCAAAAAATTTCTTTACAGCGAACACGATATCTTTTTGCGGGAACTGGTCAGTAACGCAATTGACGCTACCCAAAAAATAAAAACACTTGCTTCCATTGGAGAGGCCAAAGGGGAACTGGGTGAGTTGCGGATAGATGTAAAATTAAACGCTGAAAATAAAACGCTTACGATTTCCGACCGCGGGGTAGGTATGACGGCCGAGGAAGTGGATAAATACCTGAACCAGGTAGCGTTTAGCGGAGCGGAAGAATTTTTACAGAAATATAAAGGACAGAATGAGAACAACATTATCGGCCATTTCGGGTTAGGATTTTATTCCTCTTTTATGGTGAGCGATAAAGTGGAAGTGATTACCAGATCGTTTCAGGAAGATAAACCTGCCGTAAAATGGGAGTGCGATGGCAGCCCGGCATTTACATTGGAAGAAACGGATAAAACGGATCGTGGCACCGACATCGTATTGTATATTAATGAAGAAAGTAAAGAATTTCTGGAAGCGCACAGGATCAGGCAGATCCTTGAAAAATTTTGCCGGTTTTTGCCTGTACCTATCTTTTTTGAAGACAAGCAGATCAACAACACTACGCCTGCATGGACAAAAAAACCATCGGATTTAACTGCAGAGGATTATCAGAACTTTTATAAAGAGCTGTATCCTTTTAATGAAACGCCCCTGTTCTGGATACACCTTAATGTGGATTATCCTTTTAACCTTACCGGTATTTTATATTTCCCTAAAATCAAGCAGAGCTATGAAATACAGAAAGATAAAATACAATTGTACAGTAACCAGGTTTTTGTTACAGAAGAAGTGAAGGACATCGTGCCGGAATTTTTGATGTTGTTACAGGGGGTAATTGATTCGCCGGATATTCCGCTGAATGTGAGCCGTAGTTATTTGCAGGGCGACCCTAATGTGAAAAAGATCAATAACCACATTACAAAGAAAGTAGCCGATAAACTGGAAGAAATATTCAATAAAGAAAGAAGTGAATTTGAGGCGAAATGGGAGCATATTGGATTGTTTGTGAAGTATGGCATGATGACGGACGATAAGTTTTTAGAAAGGGCAAACAAGTTTCACATATTTGAAGACGTAGAAACCGGGAAGTTCTATACGCTGGAGGAATACAGGGCAAAAACAGAGGCCTTGCAGAAAAATAAGGATGGCAAACTGGTCATTTTGTATACTACCAATCCCGTTCAGCAGGATGCGTATATTCAACAGGCAAAAGCCAAAGGATTTACTGTTGTTAAAATGGAAACCCTGGTAGATGCCGCCTTTATTGGACAGGTAGAAAGCAAGTGGGAGAATGTTCATTTTACCCGCGTAGATGCAGATATCGCGGATAACCTGATCGATCAGCAGGATGCTGGGGAAACTGTTTTAAATAAGGAAGAAGTTGATACGTTGAAAGGCTTGTTCGATATTAAGATCCCGGAAATTAACATGACGGTGGATGTAAAAGGCTTAAGTGCGGACACCCCTCCTGTTGTGGCAACGCGGCCGGAGTTTATGCGGAGGATGAAGGATATGGCTTCGGCAGGAGGCGGAATGGCAGCTTTTTACGCGAACATGCCCGATGAGGTAACCTTAACGGTGAATGGCAACCACCCCATATTTCAGGGTATTTTAGGGGAGCAGGATACGGATAAGAAAGGAAAACTGGTTCACAACCTGGCCGATCTGGCGTTATTATCGCAAGGTTTGCTGAAAGGAAATAGCCTTACGGATTTTATCAACCGCAGTGTAGAATTAATCGGCGGAGAGAAAAAAAGCAAAATCATCCTGGAAAGCTGATAAACGCTCTTGTATAATATCTTGGAAATGTCCGTGATTCCATTCGCGGACATTTTTTTGTTCAAACGGCAGCCGGAACAATTTCTGTTAAGCATGCATCACTTGATTTTAGATGCAATTCCGTTACATTTAATAAAAATATTCCAATGCCAAAGTATACCTTCACAGCGCTTGTTTTTTTATTCGCTGTTTTATCACTTCCACTGTTTGCTCAAACCAATAAAAGGGATTTCACAAAGGCTAAAATAAAAGCGCTCATCGTTGATGGTCAAAACAACCATGATCAATGGCCTAAAATTACCTACATGATGAAAACCTACCTGGAGAACACAGGGCTGTTCACGGTAGATGTTGAAAGATCGGCATACACCTGGGAAGGCGAGAAGTACCTGCAGGAGTTCGCCATACCCGGAATGGGCAATACAGAGGCACATAAGGAACCGTTAGCTGATCCGGGTTACAGTCCGGATTTCTCAAAATACGATGTGGTTATTTGCAATTTTGGCTGGCGTGCTGCGCCCTGGCCGGCGGCAACTCAAAAAGCTTTTGAAAACTTTATTCAAAAAGGCGGCGGACTGGTCGTTATCCACGCTGCTGACAATTCATTTCCGGAATGGGAAGCTTATAACCAAATGATTGGACTGGGAGGTTGGGGCGACCGTACCGAAAAAGATGGTCCCTACGTTTATTATAACAACAAGGGTGAATTAGTACGGGATACGAGTTCCGGAAAGGCGGGCGAACATGGTCCGCAACATGAGTATCAGATTACGATTCGAAATTCCAGCCATCCCATAACCAAAGGCATGCCTCTGAAATGGCTGCACGCGCAGGATGAGTTATACAGCAAATTAAGAGGCCCAGCTAAAAATATGGAAGTCTTAGCCACTGCCTATTCGGCAAAAGAGTACAAAGGCACTGATCGGCACGAACCCATGCTCATGGCTTTGAAGTATGGGCAGGGAAGAATATGTCACATTGCAATGGGGCATGCGGATTATTCGGTCGCATGTATAGGCTTTATTACATGCCTGCAAAGAGGCACGGAGTGGTCGGCGACCGGTAAAGTAACTCAAAAAATACCCGAAGATTTTCCTACTGCTGAAAAATCGAGTTCCAGGACATTCGAAAAGTAAGCAGGGCATTTAACCGGCAGTATGATGCGGTAGTTCCTTTTTTAGAATAACACCATCCAGCCATTTTAATTTTCTTTTACGATAGATGGGCTCGTATTCAAATTCAAAAAAGGTTTCTATGTGTTTAGGGCTTACGTATACAAAATAGATATCGCGTGGATGCTGTTCAATCGATTTTTCCACTTTTTCCAGGAAACGGAAAATGGTTTCATCGCTAAAGGGGTTGAACATAAAGAAAACAGATTCATCAGGTTGAATGTCGTAGTCCAGCACATTTTTACAGGCAACCACATACTTCATGTTCGGAAATTTCTTTTGCACTTTTTGCATGTTTTGTTCTGCAGTAATACATACCTCTTTTGCAAAATCAACTCCATTTATGGTGGTAAACCCGTGATGGGCGGCTACCACCATTGCTCTTCCTTTTCCACATCCAAGGTCTGTAAACGAGAATGGGGATATGATTTCCGTTAGCCGTTTCAACAAAGATTCCAGTATGTAATAATTTACCCCTTCATACCTCGATGATTGCTCAATATCTCCATTAACAATGGTAAGGTCCGGCAATTCTACCGGGGGCGATGTATCAATACTGTATTTGTTTTCGCCTTTTATCTCATGGGATAGTATAAAACCAGCCAGCACCGGGTTCCAGTTAGCGGCGAAATACCAGAACAACTTAATATAATTAACCCATTTTTTCACCTTCCGCCGATCTTATATCAATAAGTTTTAATTGCAGGTTTTTTTCGCCGTTCCATTCATTTTCATCTATCGTGAAGGCGATATCGACCGGGTTTTTGGACTGGAGCAAGCCAATGTGTTCTGCCATATTAAATCCTATTCCACTGATGATGGCATCGCCTTGCTTTACGGAGCATTTAAGATGCTGTTCTTTCACCACTTTAGAATAGCCCGTGTCCGTCACGTTCCTGCTAATGAATACCGGGCGCAGGTTATCGGGGCCAAAAGGTTCCATCTGGCAGATTATTTTATACAAGACCGGTTTAATATCAGCAATTTCAATTTCAGCGTCGATGTTGAGTACCGGGGTCAACTGCCCGGGCTTTAGTTGAGCGCTGACAACTTCTTCAAATCTGCTGCTGAAGGCCGGTACCTGTTCGGGAAGCATCGTCATCCCTGCTGCTGCAAAATGACCGCCATAGCCCAACAGGTGATGCCGGCAGGCATGGATAGCTTCATATAAATTGAAGCCCGGTACACTCCTGGCGCTACCTGCCACCACTTTACCGCTTTGTGTTAGCACCACTGTAGGACGGAAATATTTTTCAATTAATCTTGATGCCACAATACCAACAACTCCTTTATGCCAGTGCGGCTTATACACTACGGTGGTTTTTCTTTGAATCAGTATTTCGTCACTTTCAATAATATGTAGTGCCTCTTCTGTAATGCTGCTGTCTGCCTCCTTTCTTTCATCGTTGTCGGAATGGAGCATTCCTGCAAATTCAATGGCTTTTGAATAATCTTCTTCGATAAACAGTTGCACCGCTTTCCGGGCATCATCCATGCGCCCGGCGGCATTAATGCGGGGAGCTATTACAAAAACCAGGTTATTGATATGAATGATTGCCTTTTGAAGTCCGCTTAATTCAATCAGCGCCTTTATGCCAGGGGACGGATTTTCATTTACCTGTTTTACGCCATAGAAGGCCAGTATCCTGTTTTCCCCGGTCATCGGCACAATATCCGCAGCGATCGCTGTGGCCACCAGGTCGAGGTAATTAAAGTACACTTTTTTATCTACGCCAAAATGCGGAGCTAGTGCGCAAATCAGTTTAAATCCAACCCCACATCCACAGAGTTCCTTATAGGGGTATCGGCAGTCTTTTTGCTTGGGGTTTAATATGGCAACAGCAGGAGGGAGTTCCTCATCGGGTAAATGATGATCACAAATAATAAAGTCGATACCAAGCGAGCGGGCATAGCGAACGAGTTCTACCGACTTAATGCCACAATCCAGGGCGATAATAAGCGTGATATTTTGTTCCGCAGCGAAGTCGATGCCCTGGCGGGAAACGCCATATCCCTCCCGGTAGCGATGTGGAATGTAAAACTGGACGTTTTCGGGGGTATATATTTTTCGCAGGAACCTGAACATGCACGACACTGCAGTGGTGCCATCCACATCGTAGTCGCCAAAAACCAAAATTTTTTCTTTTTTATGGAAAGCAGAAAGAATGCGCCGGACGGCCTTATCCATATCTTTCATCAGCATCGGATCGTGTAAGTCCTGTAGCTCAGGTCTGAAATAGGCCTTGGCCTGCTCGTAAGATTCAATGCCCCTTTGCGCCAGTATCCTGCAAAGTGCAGGATGTATTTTGAGGGTAGCTGCCAGGTGTTCAGCTTCCCTTTTCGGAGTTTCGAGTATATGCCACTTTTTCTCCATTGGTGTTTTCTAGTGTTTCCTTTCCGTGGTGTAATTTACCAATTCTTCCAACGCATCGCGCATTTCAGATGCGGGAAATTCGTACAATATGGCAAGCGCTTTATCCCGGTACTCTATCATCCGTTGTGTTCCGTATGCTATACCCCCGCTTTGTTTTACTTGTTCAATTACATAATTTACCTTGTCTTTTTGACGGTTTTGGTTCTTTATGATGTATACCAGTTCGCGTCGTTTTGCCGCACCGGCATGGTTCAGCGTATAGATTAAAGGAAGCGTGAGTTTTTTCTCTTTAATGTCATTGCCGGTAGGTTTGCCAATAGTATCGGTTCCATAATCAAAGAGATCGTCTTTTATTTGAAAAGCAATGCCTGTATATTCACCAAATCGCCTGAGCTTTTCCGTAATGTCTTCGTTTTGTGAAGCCGACCAGCCTCCGGCGGCACAGGCCGAGGCCAGCAAAGAAGCAGTTTTGGTTTTAATAATTTCAAAATAAATATCTTCATTGAGGTTGAGTCCGCGTGCTTTTTCAATTTGTAAAAGCTCTCCTTCACTCATTTGCCGCACAGCGTCGGAAAGAATATGCAATATCCGGTAGTCGCCGCCATCGAGCGATAAAAGAAGCCCCTTGCTCAGTAAATAATCTCCAACCAGAACCGAAACTTTGGTTTTCCATAAAGCGTATGTAGAAAAAAATCCGCGTCTTTCATAGGATTCGTCTACCACGTCGTCATGCACCAGGGTAGCGGTGTGGAGCAATTCCACCAGTGATGCGGCACGGTAGGTGGAATCGTTGATTTCCCCTGCCAGCTTTGCCGACAGCAAAACGAACATAGGCCTTAATTGTTTGCCTTTGCGTTTTATAATATACTGCATTATCCTGTCGAGCAGGGGCACATTACTTTTGGTGGATGCTTTAAATTTGGATTCGAAGATCGACAACTCATTTGATATGACTTTACGGGCTTTATTCATTTTTAATAAAAAGGCATAAATGTTGCAACTATTTGGTTTAAATTGTTGCCTCAGGTAAAACACTGCAAGTTAACAGTGTAATTTATTATTTCTAAAAAATTTGGTAATTACCGGTCAATCGATACTTTTGCATATAACTTTTTTGTAAGATAACCGTATTCACTCACTAATATTTTAGACGTTATGGCAACCAAAAGGATTTCCTTGCTGTTCAGCATTTTTATATTGCTAACTACTTGCTTGTTTGCTCAGGAAACCACTGGTAGTTACGATTGGAGAGATTCCTCTCTGATTCCATCCAAAAGGTTGGGGCAACATAATGAGTTTTTAAATAATCAATATAATTTTCCGGCTAAACCAAGAAATCAATGGGAAGTTGGTGTTAAAGTAGGTACATTCAGTATCCTGGGTGATGTGCCCGCACAGTTTCCAACTCCGGGTTTTGGGGTGCATGTAAGAAAAGCCCTGGGATATACTTTCTCCCTGAGAGCCGAATATTTATACGGTATGGCAAGCGGCGTGAACTGGAAGGCTAGAACTGCAGGTTTTGCTAAGCATTGGGAAGATGCGGGATATGGTGCAGGAGAGACTGTTTTTGATAACTACAAATCAAAAGTTCAGGACCTCTCGCTACAGGGAGTATTTAGTTTCAATAATATTCGTTTTCATAAAGGTAAAACCGGTTTTGTATTTTATGCGCTGGGTGGTATAGGAGCCACCGTTTACCAAACCAAGACTAATGTATTGACAGACGCTGGCGCTAAATATGATTTCAGTACAATTAACCCCCATAACATATACGACGAAAGGCGAGAAACGGTGAAACAGGTAAAAAATCTTTTAGATGCGGGAAGTTATAGCGGGTTGGCCGAGACTGACGGAGAAGCAATTTCAAACCTTGGGGACAAGACCATCAAGTTTTCCAGGACTGTGGGTATAGGAGTTGCCATTAAATTAAGCGACAAGTTGAATCTGGCAATAGAAGACAGGTTCACTTTTATTTCGGATGATTTGCTGGATGGGGTTCGTTGGCAGAATACAAGTGTTCCCGGAAATCCTAATGCTGGTAGAGTATTATCGCCGTCAAATGATTCCTATAACTACGCCACCGTTGGCTTAAACATTAACCTCGGCAGCAAGTCTGTGCAGCCTTTGTGGTGGTTAAACCCATTGGATTATGCCTACAGCGAATTGAACTCTCCCAAGCATATGAAAATACCCAAACCGGTACTGGATGATGGCGATGGCGATGGCGTAGCCGACCAGTTTGATATGGAACCGAATACACCTGCGGGTGCAGCCGTTGACACGCATGGGGTAAGCAGGGACACAGATGGCGATGGTGTACCGGATTATAAAGACAAAGAACTAATTACTCCAACGGTTTGTCAGCCTGTTGATGCAGACGGTGTGGGTAAATGTCCATGTCCTGATGAGTCCTGCTTCGATGGATACATCAGCAAAAAAGGTACTGATTGTGGAATTGGAGATTTGCCGAGCATATCTTTCGATCCTAAAGTATATAAACTTTCAAAAGACGCAGAAGCTGTACTGGCAAATGTGGCAGACAGGCTTCGTCAAAACCCGGATTGCCGCGCTGTGGTAATAAGCTACACCTGCGAGCCGTCTAAATCATCTCAACAATTGAGTTGGGATCGGGTGAACGTTGTGATTAATTACCTTGTAGAAAAACAGGGTATCAGTTCCGATCGCTTAATATTCAAATACGGTGAAACCGGTGGCGATTGTAACACGGTTGATCTGAGGTCGGCCGAAGCTGGCGACGAAGGTCCAAATAACGTTCCTGCACCCCATCCTAATTTAAGGAGAAGGGGATAATGAATTGATTTTCACTTTATAATGTGTTTAAAAAAACTGGCTCAGCAAGAAACTGCAGCCAGTTTTTTTATAAATACCTTAACGTCTTGCTAAAAATGAGTGCTTTACTTTTATTCTCGCATATTCTATTATAAAACCAGTATTTTTGCCCGCCTTTTATGAGAATAATCAAATACTTTTTTTTATTGGCTTGGGCCGGTTTCGTCTTCACATCGTGTTCTAAGTTCTCAAAAGTGATGAAAAGCAAGGACTACGAGTATAAGTTGAGGATGGCTGATCAGTATTTCGTGAAGAAAAAATACCGCCAGGCGCAGCAGTTGTATGAAGATCTGTTTCCTGTATTTAAGGGTTCCAATAAGTTTGAAGACATTCATTACAAGTTCGCCTATTGTGCCTATTATTTAAAAGATTACATGAGTGCAGAAAATCTTTTTAAAAGTTTTCTCGACTACTTCCCCAATAGTGCAAAAGCCGAGGAGATTGATTTTATGCATGCCTACTGCTTTTATAAACAGTCGCCCCGGCGGGAATTGGATCAAACCAATACGGTAAAAGCTATGGGACAAATGCAGACCTTTATTAATACCCATCCGGGTTCGGAACGTAATAAAGAAGCCCAGGAAATTATCGATCAGTGTTATAAAAAGATGATAATCAAGGAATATGATAGCGCAGAATTGTATTATAATATTGGACAATATAAAGCTTCGGCAATTTCTTTTACTACCTTACTCAACAGCTATCCCGATGCACCCAATGCCGATGAATTTAAACTTTGGATAATAAAGTCATATTATAAATATGCCTCCCTGAGCATATTGGATAGGCAAAATGAGCGTTATCAGCAGGTTATAGAAGAGGCACAGGATTTTCAGGACAGGTTTCCTGAAAGTAAACTATTGAAAGAAGCAGAACGTTACTTAACTTTGTCACAAACCAATCAAAAAACTATTTCCCGATGAGCCGTTTAAGAAAACAATGGGGCGCCAATACGACCGCTAACGTAGTAGAAACAAAAAATGTAGTTGATATTAAGAACAAAACTGGTAACCTGTACGAATCTATCGCCATTATAGGCAAGAGGGCGAACCAGATCAATATCGCTTTGAAGGAAGAATTGCATAATAAATTAGAAGAATTCGCCAGTCATACAGACAGCCTGGAAGAAATTCATGAAAACAAAGAACAAATAGAGATTTCAAAGGCATATGAAAAAATGCCTAACCCGGCATTGCTGGCTACACAGGAGTTTTTTGATGACAAAATTTATCATCGTAAAAGTGATAATGACCTGTTTAGTTAAATTTTTACCGGTTATACTCTTTTCATCTTTTTGCGGCAATTAATACCTGCCGCTTTTGTATTTTTAGGCATACGCTGGGTTTCCAACTGAACTTTTGCTACAAGAAATATCAAAATGCTAAAGGGGAAAAAAATTGTTTTGGGTGTTACTGGTAGTATTGCTGCCTATAAAGCGGTGATTTTAGTAAGAAACCTCGTTAAGGAGGGAGCAGAGGTTAAGGTGATAATGACGCCGGCGGCAAAGGATTTCATTTCACCGCTCACCCTTTCCACCCTTTCAAAAAACCCCGTGCTGGCAGATATATTTAAGGAAGATACCTGGGCCAATCATGTAATGCTAGGCCGATGGGCCGATGTTATGCTTATCGCCCCTTTGAGCTGCAACACACTGGCTAAAATGGCTGCGGGAGCATGCGACAATTTGTTGTTGGCGGTATATCTTTCCGCCACATGCCCGGTTATCGTGGCTCCTGCAATGGATGAGGACATGTGGAAGCATCCGGCCACCCAGCAGAATCTGCAAAAGCTCTCTTCTTACCGAAACCAGATCATACCTGTTACAAAAGGTGAATTGGCCAGTGGTTTGTTTGGGGAGGGGAGAATGGCTGAGCCGGACATGATCGTTCATTACCTGGAAGCGTATTTTATGAATTCCGGGCGCTTATCAGGCAAAAAAATATTAATTACTGCGGGTCCAACTTACGAGCATATTGATCCGGTACGTTTTATCGGAAACCATTCCAGTGGTAAAATGGGAGTAGCTATAGGCAGGGCGTTTCTCGATTGCGGCGCTGACGTAACATTGGTATTGGGTCCAACATCAGGTGTATTGCCAGTGGCAGGGTTGCATGTAATTAATGTGCAAACCGCGCAGGAAATGTATGATGCCTGCCATAATATTTTTCCGCGAACAGATATTGCCGTAATGGCTGCGGCCGTGGCAGACTATACACCCGTTTCAGTAGCCAATGAAAAAATAAAGAAGAGTGATGACAATTGGCCGGTAGTACTGAAGAGAACACCCGATATTCTAAAAAGTTTAGGGCAAAACAAAAAAAACGGGCAGGTATTGGTTGGGTTCGCGCTGGAAACCAATAATGAACGCGAGAATGCTTTGAGTAAGCTGCAGCAAAAAAATGCCGACATTATTATTTTGAATTCCCTTCGCGATGCAGATGCCGGATTTGGAAAGGATACGAATAAAGTGACAGTGTTTAATAAAAAAGGCGGCGAGAAACAATATGATCTGAAAACGAAACAAGCCGTGGCAAAAGATATTGTTGACTACATAATTGAGTACATGCATGAATAAGTTTGCATTTTTACTGTTGTTTGCTTTATTTTCCTATGATCTTAGCGCTCAGGAATTAAATGCACGAGTGTCTGTGATGTCCGGGCAGATTAGTAGTTCGGTGGATAAAAAGACATTTCAGACCTTGCAGGCAGCGCTCGCTAATTTTCTAAATAACAGGAGGTGGACTAACGATAGCTACCAGCAGCAGGAAAAAATAGTTTGTAATTTTCTTTTGAATCTTACACAGGAAATTGAACCTAATATATACCAGGCGATTTTGACGGTTCAGGCAGGACGACCTGTTTATAATAGCAGCTATGTTTCGCCCTTAATAAATTTCCAGGATGTTGATGTTGCATTCAAGTATGTTGAATTTCAAACCCTGGAATTTAATGAGAACAACGTTTCCGGCTCAGATCCGGCTGCCGCTAATCTTACCGCTATATTCGCCTATTATGCCTATATGATTCTGGGTTTGGATTATGATTCCTTCTCACCGCGAGGCGGCGACGCCTACTATAAAAAAACCCAGAATATTGTGGCCGGTGCTGCCGATGGGCGTAATATTACAGGCTGGAAAGCTTTTGACGGCCAACAAAACCGGTATTGGCTTTCAGAAAATTTTACCAACAGCAAGTATAGTCTGCTTCACGACACCTATTATGCTTATTACCGGCTGGGAATGGATAAAATGTATGAGAACGAAAACCAGGCGCGCCAACAAATTCTTACTGCGCTTACCCATTTAAATACGTTGCAAAATGATAACCCCAACCTTATGGCACTGCAGTTTTTCTTTTTAGGCAAGTCAGATGAGTTGTCTAAGCTATTTAAAAAATCACCTCCACAGGAAAAGGTAAGAGCCTCGGAGCTGTTGCAGCGTTTAGATATTTCAAATGCAGGCCTATATAAACAGGAATTAAAATGAAATACGGCTTCTTGTTCATGTTGCTAACGGCGCTCCTGTTCAGTAGTTGTTCCAGCAAAAATAAAGTGCCATCCGGTATTATTCAGCCGGATGAAATGGGAACCATGCTATTTGAAGTAACAATGGCAGAGGAGTTTGTCAATGGTTATGTGGCTAAAGATTCATCACGCAACAGGGAAGCTGAAATTCAAAAAGAGTACCAGAAGATTTTATTACTGCATGAAGTATCCGAAAAAAAATTTAAGGATAGCTATGATTTTTACAGATCGCATCCCGGCATTTTTAGAACAATGATAGAATCACTGGATGCAAAGGCCCAGAAAAAAAGAAATGAAATGTTTCAAACGGGAGGCGCATATTAATAACAAAAGCAAACTTTATCATGTTTACAAGCAAAGACGATCTCAAACTGGGATACGGCGTGGATATGGAAATTGGAAAATTTTTGATTGACCGGAAAGTGCCGATTGAAAATCTATATTGGAAAAACAGGCTTTTGTACATCATACCAATGCCCGGTTATTTGTTTATTCCCCTGTACATGGATATTCAGTACAGGCTGGGATTGTCGAAGGCCGACTTGTTATCAGAACAGCATCTTCAATTGGTAGAGCATATATTGCATAGCGCAGCGAAACTCGAAAACAGGCAGATCAATTTTAAAGAACATGTGGCGGAATGCATCGAAATAACAAAGCCTCATTGTAAAAACCCGGCTTTTCTGCAGGACCTTATTTTTTATTTTTCGGGGGAGAAGGATAAGGCCAGTGTTGCCCTGGGAACGCCTTATAAATCCCTAACCCGTGCAGACGCCTACTTATTTAGTTTGTGTTATTTTGAATTTGATGATGCTTTAAAACAAAAACTGGTTGACGCCTGGTATGCTTTGATCGCGTATTATCTTATTGTGGACGATCTTGAAGACATTCAGCCTGATTTTGAGCAGCAGGAAGAAAATGCGTTGCTGGAAGC
>CAYMKT010000007.1:19361-31198 GCA_964391065.1 uncultured Terrimonas sp.
GTTGGATTAGACCTGCTGTATCAATCGGGTTTGATGCATCTTATCTTCCCTCAAATGGTTGACCTGGCAGGTGCTGAGTATAAAGATGGAATGGGGCACAAAGATAATTTTTACCATACGCTGCAAGTGGTAGACAATATCGCCTTACACACCGATGATTTATGGTTGCGATGGGCTGCTGTACTGCATGATATTGGCAAGCCAGCCACCAAAAAATTCGAAGAGGGACATGGATGGACTTTTCATGGCCACGAAGTGGTGGGAGGAAGAATGGTGTCGAAAATTTTTACTAAGTTGCGGCTTCCGCAGGATAGCAAAATGCGGTTTGTAAAAAAGATGGTGGAGCTGCATTTAAGACCGATCAGTCTTACGAAGGAAAATATTACTGATTCGGCTATCCGGAGACTGCTATTTGATGCGGGTGATGATATCGAAAGTTTGATGATCTTATGTGAAGCAGATATCACTTCAAAAAATAAACTGAAGGTGAAACGGTATCTCGATAATTTTGAAATGGTAAGACGACGCCTGCACGAAGTGGAAGAAAAAGACAGGATACGGAGTTGGCAGCCTCCCATTAGCGGTGAAATGATAATGGAAATATTTGGCATTGCGCCCTGCAAAAAAGTAGGAGAAATAAAAAATGCAATAAAAGACGCTATACTGGATGGTGAAATTGAAAACAATTATGATGCGGCATATGATTACATGTTAAAGCAGGCAGAAGCATTGAACCTGAAGCCCGTAAAGTAAGAACCTCAGTGCGGGTGGTTCTGTGTATTAATCAGGGAATTATAGTACTTTTAACAAATTTTAGCGACATTCAATATCTAAAAAATACACATGGCCATTTTAAAATTCAGGGCATATTTTGAGGAAGACGACAGCATTTACCGGGATTTTGCGGTCAGGCACACGCAATCTTTTACAGATGTACATCATGTTATTTTAAAGAGCTTTGAGTTTGATAGTAAACACCAGGCTACCTTTTACCGCAGTAACGACAAATGGCAACGCGGTCGCGAAATAAGCATTGAAAAATATGATAAACCCTACAAGGTAGAACCACTTATTATGTCGGAAACCACTATCGGTTCTGAAATAAGAAATCCGAACGAAAAGTTTATTTATGTGTATGATTTTACCCGTAACTGGACTTTTCTAATAGAATTGATAGGCGTATCGAAAGACGAAAATCCTAAATTGGATTATCCGGCTATTATTCGCAGCGAAGGCATCGCCCCCAGCCAGTATGGAACAAAGAGCATTTTGGGTAACCGTTTTGTGGATGTGGAAGAGAAATACGACCTCACCAAGGGAGTGGAGGGTTTTAGTGAAGAGGGTGACGAAAAAGATGCAGACACGGATGACGAAGACGAAAACACCGGGCAAACCGATGTTGAAGAATAATAGCGGGTAACGCATATTGTTTGCATACCTGCTTCCATTTACATGCTCCATAAAACATGCATAGTTATAGTTGGCGCCACAGCAACCGGTAAAACAAAACTGGCCCTGCAATTGGCAGAACACTTTCACACGGATATTATTTCGGCAGATTCGCGCCAATGTTATAAAGAATTGAATATTGGCGTTGCCAGGCCATGCGCAGCGGATTTGCAGAAAGCCCGGCATTATTTTATCAATTCTCACTCCATACACGAAGAAGTAAATGCGGGTACATTCGAAACGTATGCTTTGAAGGCTGCGAAAGCAATTTTCGAAAAACATGATCATGCCGTAATGGTTGGCGGTACAGGACTGTATATTAAAGCATTTTGCTCGGGAATGGACACTATGCCGGATGTTAACATCGCTGTACGGGAACATATACGCATGCAGTACCGGGACCATGGCATATCCTGGCTATACGAAATGATAAAGGATCATGATCCCGTGTTTTACGCCAAAGGAGAGATGCAAAATCCCCAAAGAATGATGAGAGCGCTGGAAGTAAAACTATCGTCGGGAAAGTCGATATTGGAAATGCATTCTACGCCACAAACGCGACGCGACTTTTCGATTATTACAATCGGAACAGAACTGCCCAGGGCACAGATTTACCATAACATTAATGCAAGGGTGGATGAAATGATGGCGCAAGGATTGGTGGAGGAGGCAAGAAATTTATATCCTTACCGCCACCTCAAAGCGTTGCAAACGGTGGGATATGCAGAATTATTCGATTTCTTCAGTGGAGTTTGCACGCTTGAGGAAGCCGTTGAAAACATAAAAAGAAACACCCGCCATTATGCCAAACGGCAATTAACATGGTTTAAAAAAGATGAGACGATACGGTGGTTTGATCCCTCCAATTTCAATTCGATTATTGATTTCATAGATGAAGTCATTGTGAGTAATTTGGCAGGATGATACATTGCCCCTATCTCTTCCGGCGCAAAAAGCTATACTGTTCTTATCTTTGCCCGCTAAAATGCTATCATGGCCGACGTAATTGCTATAGTAAAACAGTTTTTTGAACAATGGGCGAAAGAAACACCCGTGGAAATCGTTACACTAAAACAGGCAGGAAGCAACCGGCAATACTTTAGGGCCGTTACAAAGTCTAACTCCTATATTATTACCAGCAACCCCAACAATGTGGCTGAGAATAATGCATTTATTGAATTTGCTAAACACTTTTACGCAAAACAACTTTCGGTACCTGAAATTATCTTCACACAGAGCGACAAAACAATGTACCTGCAAACTGACTTTGGCGATGTTTCCCTTTTTGACATCATTAAAGCGGAGGGCTATAGTGCAAGAGTAAAAGAATTGTACCGAAAGACATTTGTACAATTGGCAAAATTACAGGTAAAGGGTGGAGAAGGACTGGATTACAACAATTGCATCGCTACAAAATCTTTCGATAAACAGGCTATTTATTCCGACCTGTTGTACTTTCTGTATTATTTTATCAGGGCGCTTGATCTGCCGTATGATAAAAACTTATTGCTGAATGATTTTGAGTTGCTGAGCAGCTACCTCATGCAGGAGGAGGCGAAATATTTTATGCATCGCGACTGCCAGAGCCGTAACGTTATGATTAAGGACAACGAGGCATATTTTATCGATTTCCAGGGCGGGATGCAGGGCGCCCTGCAATACGACGTAGCTTCCATGCTGTGGCAGTCCAGGGCAGCATTGCCGCACGAATGGAAAGAGGAACTGGTTGCTTACTATTTTGACACCGTAAATGAACTGCTTAACCACAGGCTTAATAAAACAGATTTTTTAGACAGCTATGATGGTTTTGTACTCATACGTATGCTACAAACGCTTGGCGCCTACGGGTTCAGAGGTTTGTTTGAAAGAAAGCAACCTTTTATTTCCAGCATTCCATATGCATTAAAACAGCTACGTTGGTTTTTGGGCAATAAAAAAATACCCATCCGCCTGCCCGAATTACAAAGGGTACTATGGAATATCGTTGACGATGAAATTATTGCCAGGTATGAAACCGTAAAAGCCCGTCCGGATTCTTCTTTGATCGTACATATTAACAGTTTTTCTTACCGCAACGGTATACCCGAAACCGGAGACGAAAACGGCGGTGGTTTTGTATTTGATTGCAGGGGTATCTATAACCCCGGACGTTTTGATGCCTATAAAAAGCTAACGGGCCGCGACAAGGAGGTACAGGAGTTTTTACTGCATAAAAGTGAAATGCCGTCTTTTTTGCAATACGTATATGGCGCTGTGGATATCTCCGTTAGTGATTATATCAAACGTAATTTCAACAGCCTTGTAGTGAATTTTGGCTGCACAGGCGGACAACACCGCAGTGTTTTTGCAGCCGACAGCCTGGCAAAACACCTGGAAGAAAAGTTTGACGTTAAGGTAATATTGCGTCACCTGGTGCAGGACGGGAAGAACTGGCAGAATTAAATGGCTTAAGAATTAAGCACTTTTTATGCTGAACTTAAAAAATATGGTTACTTATTAAGAATGAGCAATACCGGGAAAACTTTTGTTGACGAAGAAAAACGTGTAAATAAGGCAATGATCTTTGCCGCCGGTTTGGGCACCCGTTTAAAACCCTGGACGGATAATCATCCTAAAGCGCTGGCACAGGTAAATGGAAAACCATTACTGCAAAGAAATATCGAATACGTTAAAAGCTTTGGCATTACGGATATCATCATTAACGTGCATCATTTTGCTAATCAAATTGTTGAATTTTTAGATATCAACAATTACTTTAATTGTAATGTAACCGTTTCTCATGAAGAAGAGGAGCCGCTGGAAACCGGTGGTGGCTTGAAAAAGGCAAATTGGTTTTTACAGGATAGCGATCCTTTTTTGGTTATCAATGCCGATATTCTTACTAACCTCAATATCGCTGATATGCTACAATTTCATGCGCAGCATCGGCCCCTCGTAACACTTGCTGTTACCAACAGGCACGCCTCACGCAATTTTTTATTTAATAATAAGGGGCTGCTGTGCGGCTGGCGCGATAATAGATCGGGTACCGAAAAAATATCCATTCCGGCAACCCATACTATACCCAAAGCATTCAGCGGCATCCACATGATCGATCCTGCTGTGTTTTCCCTGATCACCGAAGAGGGCAAGTTTTCTTTGGTGGATTTATATCTTCGTTTATCAGCACAGGAAAGCATAATGTGTTATGACCATTCCGGCGATTTGCTTATTGACGTAGGCAAACCGGAAGCAATACAACAAGCAGAGCGCTATTTTTATTAAGCGGCCAGGTTGCTCAAAGCCGGCGACTCATTGCTGACAACAAAACGCTGATATCGATACCTTGTACATGCAGCCCCCTTTAAAACATACCATTTACAAACAAACATTGTGGCTTTGCGCCGATCGTTGTATTTTCTGGGAAGAGCAGCAGGCTCTTATTCTCGCGGATCTTCATCTCGGGAAAACAGGGCATTTTCGTAAGTCGGGAATACCCGTACCACAAACGGTTTTTAAGGAAGATATGCAACGCCTGGTAAACCTGATCCAGTTGTATAAACCAACACAGTTGATAATCGTTGGGGATATGTTTCATAGTGAATCCAATAGGGAACTGGAACTATTCAGCAGGTGGCGAAATGATTTCCCTTACCTGGCGATTCATTTAATAAAAGGCAACCACGATGTTTTGGATGAACAATGGTATAATGATGCGGGTATTAGTTTGTACAAGGATGAATTGGAAATAGATACCTTTATTTTCCGGCACGACTATAGCGCTGTTTTGCAACCTGGCGCTGCTGGTAAATACTTTTTTTCCGGGCACATTCATCCGGGCATTTGCATTAAAGGGGTAGCAAAGCAGTCCGTGACATTACCTTGTTTTCATTTTTGCGATTTTTTTTGCACGCTGCCAGCTTTCAGCCATTTTACCGGGGTAGCCGTTATCAAGCGGGGGCGCACCGATAACGTTTTTGCGATAGTGAATAATGCCGTAATACGCATTAACACCTGATTCCTCCGAATAAATTGAGCAATGACGAATACTTTTAGGCAGCGTAAAAAATAAAGCCGGTTGACGACAACCGGCTTTATTTTGATGGATGGAAATTCCTGGTTTTTTAGCCAGGTTTAGGTGAAGCATTTCATCTGTTTGTTATGACCTATTGAATTTGCTTAATGATGTAAAGATGCTTCAGCAAAAGCAATGCGGGAAGCTTTTTCGTTTACAGCCATCTTTTGTTCGATTTTGAGCACTATTTCCCCGATGAGTAAACATTTTTATTTCAGGGAATAGGCCACTATGTTGTTTTTGAAAAACGTGGGCACATACACGATTTTGTTTACAGGGTCATAGCCAATGTCTGCCGAATTAATCTTTTCTTCCCGGGTATCAAGCAAATGATCCTTGCTGCCGTCGGCATGTACATGCCATATGGAGCCCGCCCAGCACGACACGATAAATTCGCCATTTCCTGTTGTTTCTATGCCATCGGTACCGCCATCCATGCCGTCTGTTATTTTGGTGAGTGAACCCGAACTTTCCATTCTATACAATCCACCTGCATTAGTTAAATATAATTTACTTCCTACGATCAATACTCCATTAGGTCCCTCCAGGTTTTCCAGCAGCACCGTGGCTTTACCATTTTCAATTTTGTGTATTTTTTTGGTCTTCGAATCCGAAACATAAATTACACCCTTTGCATCCACGCTTATATCATTCAGGCCAGCGGCTCCCGGCACAGCAATGTGGTCAACGATTTTCCCCCTTTCAATATCAATTACCGCTATCATATCAATGTCTGCTACATATAATTTGCCTGCATAAGTACCCATGCCCTTTGGAGCGCTTAGCCCCGTAACCCATTCCGATGCTATTATTTTGCCATCTAACCCCACCTTTCCAATGGAGCCGATCCCATCTTTTTCCCAGGGCTGGCCATCAATATTGGAGGTATACAAAACAGCGCGTCCGGCATCAAACAATACCGATTCAGGCACCTTTAAAAGTGTGTCCGTTTCCCAAATTTTTACTAAACGGCTTTGTGAATGGGCATTTCCGTTCATCAACAAAAAAGAAAAAACTAAGGCGCAAAATAAAGATGGCTTCATGACAGAACAATTTATGTTTACAAATGGATTGAACAATGTTCAAAAAAAAGCTGAACCGTTACCAAATATAAATAATTAACCTTTGGTAATCCTGTAATTGTGGTGGTATTGTTCCAGGCGTCAATATTCGGGCCGGCTTTTTGGCATTGTTTCCCACGTTATTGCTGCAAACCATTGCTCCAACTCAGCTCTTTTCCTAACACTTCTGCTTTTTTCCGGGGGTATTAATGCTGTATCTTTGCCGGCTATGGAAAAAAGCGCAAACAAACCTATTGTAATGAGTGGCATACGCCCAACAGGCATACTGCACTTAGGTAGCTATTTTGGCGCATTGCAGAACTATGTGCGCATGCAAAATGAGTACGAATGTTATTTTATGGTGGCAGATCTGCATTCGCTCACCACGCATCCCGACACCAATTCTTTACGATCAAATGTACTTCATGTAATTGCCGAATATTTAGCCTGTGGTCTCGATCCCGACAAAGCGGCCCTGTATTGCCAGAGCGCGGTACATGAAACCTCAGAGCTTTATTTGTATTTGAATACCCTTGCCTATAAAGGCGAACTTGAAAAAACCACTACGTTTAAAGACAAGGCGCGGTTGCAGCCGCAAAATATTAATGCGGCGCTGCTTACTTATCCTTCATTAATGGCCGCCGATATATTACTGCATCGTGCGTTGTATGTACCTGTGGGCAAAGACCAGGAGCAGCATCTTGAAATGGCCCGGAATTTTGCCAGCAGGTTTAACCACCGGTATGGAGAGGTGTTCCCAGAGCCCGTTGCTTTTAATTTTGGATCGGAACTGGTAAAAGTGCCCAGCCTGGATGGAACCGGCAAAATGAGCAAAAGCGAAAACCAGAATGCTACCTTGTATCTCTCTGATGAAGACGAAGTTGTGCGGAAAAAAATAATGAAGGCAAAAACAGACGAAGGTCCTAAAACACCTAATGCCCCCAGGCCAGACTATATTGAAAACATATTCCAGTTGCTTAAACTGGCGAGTACGACGGAGGTGAATGAGAAATTCGAAAACGATTATAATAGCGGTACTATACGCTATGGCGACATGAAGAAGCAACTTGCAGAAGATATGATAAGGTTTATCCAACCCATTCGTGAAAAAACAAAAGATATCCGCGCTAATGAAATCTATATGCGGGAGGTCATGGAAAAAGGCGCTGCAAAGGCGGGCGACAGTGCAAAAAAAACAATGCAATTAGTACGGGAGGCGATAGGCGTAAAATATTTTTAAGAAAAGCAGGCGTTTCAAACCGTAAGCAGGCAAATTTATTTATCTTGAATGATTGCCGTACGGCAAATCAAATTTTGAACACACTCGTAATGGCGAAATCAAAAAAACCCAAGCATATTGCAATAGCAGGAAATATCGGCGCTGGAAAAACTACCCTCACAGAAATGCTAAGCAAGCACTATCGATGGATACCTCAGTTTGAAGATGTGGATCATAACCCCTACCTGTACGATTTTTATGAAGACATGCCCCGTTGGAGTTTTAACCTCCAGATTTATTTTTTGAACAACAGGCTGAAGCAATTGCTTGAAATTCAAAAGGGCGCCGAAACGGTAATACAAGACCGGACAATTTATGAAGACGCGCATATTTTTGCACCTAACCTGCACGAAATGGGCCTGATGAGCAAGCGGGATTTTGAAAATTATTTCCGTTTTTTTGAAACGCTCAGAACAATGGTGAATCCACCGGATTTACTGATTTATTTAAAAGCTTCTGTTCCTACGCTTGTGGGCCAAATTCAAAAACGCGGGAGGGAGTACGAAGAAAATATCCGGCTGGATTATCTCAAACGTTTAAATGAATTCTACAATAAGTGGATAGACAATTATAAAGAAGGCGCATTATTGGTTGTGGATATCGATAAGAATAAATTCGCGGAAAGCGAAGAGGATATGGGCGATATCATTCATAAAATTGATTCTCAAATGTATGGCTTATTTTAAGCGCTGTTTTCGTTGAGGCGCTGCCGTATGAGATTAGATCACTATCAAAACCCATTATTCTTCGGGCAGGTAAAACGGAACTTCGTAAGTATACAGATAATCGATATTCCTGTTGTGTGAAATGGCCGGATCCCATTTGGGGATTGATTTTAAAAATTTGACGATTTCCTTTTGCAAAATTTCATTTGATTTGTTTAGAAAGTTGATGCTGGTAAGCTTACCTGTTTCATTAATCCCAAATTCAAATATCACTGTTCCTTCTATCTTTTTTTTTAACGCTGCTTCGGGGTATAACAAACGACGCATTACATAATCCTCAAAACTTACCGATCCTGCCGGACGGGGTTTCGATTCAAGCCTGCAATTGCTCCCGCTATGATTTCCCAAAGTGTCAAAGCACGAGATGTCATTTAATTTTGAATTTTTATACACTTCAATGGTGGCTGGTTTTCCGTTGGTACGGTACCAATGCCATATACTATCGGGCACGCCCTCATCATAATATCCTTCCGATTCTGTTTGCCCGGACTTATACCATGTTTTCCAAAGCCCCGTTTTTATGTTCTTCTGTATTAAGCCCGAGTCGCTTCTGTAGCCGGTGATATGCCAACTCGTGTAAACACTGTCAATCATGTTATCATTGAAGAACGTAGACGCGCGCTTTTGCCCGTTGGGAAAATATAGTTCGTAACTTCCTTGTTTCCTCGTCAGTTTTTTGTCTTCATAAAAGCCATGCATTAACATTTTTCCATCGGGATAAAATGCCCTGGCTTCCCAGTTATCAGCATTTTTCTTTAGCTCTCCCGTGTATACCGCCTTCGTTTTGCTGGTGAGCAATAGGTTATCATCAAAATAGCAGGTACTTGTTGCCTGGGCGTTGCAAAAGGAAACGGATACAATAAAAAGTAGAGTGAAAGGCGCTTTTGTCATCCCGTAAAAATAGAACAGTGGCTCAAAATAAAAAAGCAGTCTTTCGTTTCTCCTGTTATTCATCTGCATATTTGCAACGGCACTATTATAATTCTTAAAAAATTTACCCGTTATTTTTTGCCGAAGGCAACCTTTGCCGCTGTTATTACGAAGTGTATATCAATTCAACACTCACCCTTCCCGGAAAGTGAAACCATCCTTTCATTTTAAAACCTCATTTGCATATGTTGTATTCAAAAAGGGCTTTCCTACCACTTGTTGTGAAGCCAATACGCCGGACAGGGTTGTTTTTACTTGTTGCCATATGTGTAGGACTAAACACTTCATGCAGTAAGAGCGACAGCGCTCCGCCCGAAAAAAAGCCGACCATCCAACTTGGCACCAGCACTTCATTAGGCTCGTACCTTACAGATACATTGGGTAATACGCTTTATTATTTTTCGGATGATTTTGACGGACAATCCAGTTGCGCAGGCGGTTGTTTGAGTTTATGGCCTATTTATTTTGCAGGTGATCATCTTACCCAGGCTAGTCTTGTAACAGGGCTGGATATCGCTGATTTTGGTACCATCACTACGCCTGCCGGCAAACAAACTACTTACAAAACCTGGCCATTATATTACTATGCCCCCGCAGTAGGCGGCATTAATGTACGCGAAAATCCCGGAGAAATAAAAGGGGAAGGTTTTGGTGATATTTGGTACGTTGCCAAGCCCGATTATACGATCATGCTGGTGAATGCACAATTGGTTGGCAGCGATGGGAAAAATTATAAAAGTGATCTTACCGAAGGGGTGGGAAAGACGATATACTTTACGGATGCCAATGGGGTAAGCCTGTATGGCTTTTCGAGAGACAGTTTTAATGTGAATAAATTTACGAGGGCTGATTTTTCAAACAACGCTGTTTGGCCTATTTACGAAATGGACGAAATAGTAGTACCGTCTACATTGGATAAAAGTTTATTCGCTACTACAGCAGTGTTTGACAAAGTACAGCTTACGTACAAGGGATGGCCTTTATATTATTTTGGACAGGATAATTTAACACGCGGTTCCAACCAGGGGGTGAGTTTTCCGACTCCCGGGATTTGGCAAATTATGAGAGAGGATTTACCGGCGGCGCCTCAACCATGATTCCGGATGGCCGGCTTTTCGCGGCGTTTATTCATTTGGGTGGCGATAAATATATTCTCTGCCCGCATGGGGGCATTTATACCTGGGTCGTTTTTAATATATTCAGTACCTTTTCGTCTACCTTTCCAAAAAAAGATACCCCACTGGCTCCATTTTGTAAGGCGTATTGAATCCCTTGCTTTATTTCATCGTCTGTTTTGAAGTCGGGAAGAAAAATTCCTGCATATAGTGGAAAGCTGCCGTCTAAACCTTTTACACCTTCCGCCACAGCATCTCCGATCCATGGCACTTTTTCCTGGTAAAACCCGTGGTAGATCATTGGGCAAATGCCATCCAGTTTCCAGTTCAACCAGTCTTGCCGCACATTGCGTTTTGCCACTTCCGGTGTAGGAAAAACGGCCGCGGTAATTTGTTTTTTATAAGAACGGGCAACATCAGATAACCCGTTCACAATGGTAGTAATATTGTCGTAGCGGAATTTTCTCCACGACAGGCTGGCGCTTGGGTAGGGCAGTTCCATGGGGTCGATACCATTTGCTGATTTGAATTTCCCGCGGCACACTTCGCAATAGCAGTAGTCGTATTCGGGCAATTCTTTGGTTTGCTCTATACCATACTTGCTCCATAAGTTGAGTGGGAGAATGACATCGCAGTAGCGCACATAATCCAGATGAATGCCATCTACATAGTCCTTATCCAATATGTTCCTTACCTGTGCTTCCAGGTAGCTTTTTGTTTCTTCCCTGGAAGGGCAAAGCCAGCGGTAGTAATTTACGTAAGGAGGTTTATCGGCGCAGGAATCTCCATTCCTGTTTTTAGCATACCATTCAGGATGCGACTCCAGTAATTCCTTTTCGCCGCGATTAGTAGTCCACATCCAGCGGTGAGCTTCCAGTTTTTTGCTTTTCGCGATGCGAAAATGTTTCTCGCTGTCTGCCTCAAAGAAAATACCGCGTATACCCGCGCCGTAATAGGAGGCATACAGCGCTTGCAAATCTTCTTCCTTATCGTCAGGTCGTGGGTTTATCCATACCCAGTGCTTTATTTTTGGTTTCTTATTATCCGTTGTTTTTGGTTCTTCCGCATTACTTTGAGTGGGTAGCGATAGGGTGGCGGCTCCTGCCAGAAAAGCTGATTTTAAGAATTTTCGTTTATTCATGATTTTCGTTTTATCGAAATTATTTTGCCGTTATGATCGATCTGCCAACTCAGTTCACTTGTTGCAAAGGTAATGCTGGCCGT
>CAYMKT010000007.1:31298-49584 GCA_964391065.1 uncultured Terrimonas sp.
TTGTCGGTATCACCGGGTTGGTTTAGGGTGCCGTCAATATAAACTGCAGTTTTCAACCCTTTCGCATTCCATGCCGTTGATATGCCTCCACCGTTGCGATATGGTTTTGATAGAAATAAATCAAAAATGGTATTGAACGCGTTAATTTCTATTTCAAAGTAGTTATGTGTATCGCCGTCGGGGTCTATAAATACTTCAAAATCGTTATCATGGAATATTACCGCATCGTGCTTTACTAAACTTGCCCATACATGAGGTTCCTCTAATTCGGCTGCAATGTAAAGGTGGGTACTGTTCCATAACATTTTAAAACGAGTGTTAAAGGAGGCGGGCTTTGGTTTTTTATCACCCTCAATATCGGTAAAGTATTGCGACCAGGAAGCCTTTTGCCAGTCCGCTTCATCTATTCTGCCATCGATTGTAAGCGTGTCTGCAATTTGATATGCGGTATAATGATGGGGTGGTGTAAAAAGATGCTCATAACTCCTGAAAATATCCTGGGAAATACTTTCCTGGGAAAAGATGCTGAAAAGCACTACAGCGAGCAGGTGATTTTTTTTCAAGACTAAGTTTTTCCGCGATAACATAATGATAATGCTGCAAGATAAGGCGCCCTGATTACCTGCATAAATCAAAAATGCATTCCTTTTACAGAATGCATTCAATCAGATATATAACCGGGTTTAACCCATTGTAATCTTACGCCAGGGCATTTACCCTTTTAGCCAACTTGCTTTTCAAATTGGCAGCCTTATTTTTATGGATAATGCCACGTTTAGCGAGCTTATCTATCATACTCTCCACTGCAGGAATTTCTTCTTTCGCGCCTTTTTTGTCTGTTATGGTTTTCAGATCACGGATAGCATTACGGGTAGTTTTACCATAATACCTGTTCCTGTCCCTGCGTTTAGCGGCCTGCCGCATGTCCTTTTTCGTAGCTTTGTGATTAGCCATTTTAAAATTTTTTGGACGGCAAAGGTAGGCAGGAGCGAGATCAATTCCAAATTTAATCTTTAAAAAAGGGAGGCGGCTTTTCGTGCATTTAATCACATCATCACAGCCATGCAAAATTAAAGTTAAATCGGTTTCGTCAGGACAATGTTTAAAAGTAAAAAAGGGGTACAACTGCCTGCTTTTGATGGTTGTTTTAAGTCTTGGATATCATCAAAATCACGTAGGTTTGTGCTTGTTTTTCAAAAGATAACCTCATGAAGGATTTTTCATATATAACGAATTCCGATCCCGCATACATCGAAAATTTATACAAAGATTTTATACAGGATCCGGAAAGCATAGATCCTGATTTTAAACGATTTTTTGAAGGATTCGACTTTGCGCTTGCCAATCAAAAGAACGCAGTAAATGGTAACGCACCAACTGCCGGTGCGGAGCCGGGTTATACTACTACCGACGGTGTAGACTGGAAGAAGGAACTGGGAGCATACAGGTTAATTCTTGGATATCGCAATAAAGGGCACCTCATTGCCAACACCAATCCCATCCGTAAACGCAAGGACAGGGGCGCAAACCTTAACCTTGGCTTTTTTGGATTTAGCGAGGAAGACCTCGATAAAAAGTTTTTTGCCGGTAACCTTATTGGCTTGGGAACCACCTCCTTAAGAAAAATATTAGAACATTTGCAGGCTTGTTATGCCGGGCATGTTGGGATAGAGTTCAAGTACATCAGCGACCAGAAAAAGGTGGATTGGTTAACTAAGGAGATGGAGAGAAATTTCACGCAGCCTCTTGCGCTGAAACAAAAAGAAAGGATATTAGAAAAGATTAACCAGGGTGTGATGTTTGAAAAGTTTCTTCACACCAAGTACATAGGTCAAAAAAGATTTTCGCTGGAAGGTGGGGAAACCACTATTCCGGCTTTAGATGCCATCATTAATAAGGCGGCTGAATTTGGGGTGCAGGAAGTAGTGATAGGCATGGCGCATAGGGGCAGGTTGAATATACTGGCAAACATCATGGGCAAAACCTACGAGCAAATTTTCAGTGAGTTTGAAGGTACAGGAAAGGTAGATCAAACGATGGGCAGCGGCGATGTAAAATATCACCTTGGATTTGGTAGCGAGGTAAAAACGCCGGATGATAAGGTAATGTACGTGAAACTGATGCCTAACCCATCGCATCTTGAAGCTGTTGACCCCGTGGTGGTAGGGTTTGCGAGGGGTCGGGCTAATATTCTGCATGAAGCTAATTATGAGAAAGTAATGCCTATACTCATACACGGCGATGCTTCTATAGCAGGCCAGGGTATTGTATACGAAGTGCTTCAAATGTGTAAATTGGAAGGATACCAGACTGGCGGTACCATCCATTTTGTCATTAACAACCAGATCGGATTTACAACTGATTTCGATGATGCCCGCAGTTCCGATTACTGCACTTCGCTGGCTGCTATGGTGCAGGCGCCTGTGTTGCATGTAAATGGCGATGATCCCGAAGCGGTAGTGAAATGCGCCGAAATTGCCGCCCGCTATCGAACAGATTTTCAGTCGGACGTGTTTATAGATATGGTATGCTATCGTAAACACGGTCATAACGAAGGCGATGATCCTAAATTTACCCAGCCTACTTTATATGCCTTAATTGATAAACATCCCAATCCCAGGGAAAAGTACATTAAATACCTTTTGGAGCAAGGCGAACCCGAAGCGCAGGAATTGGCAAAGGGTATGGAAAAGAAATACTGGGATGATTTGCAGGATCGCCTGGATGAAGTAAAACAGAACCCTTCTCCTTACACCTACCAGCAGCCCGATAAGTGGTGGAGGCAATTGCGTAAGGCTACAGATGAAGATTTCGATCAGTCGCCTGTAACGGCCATCAGCGTGGAAAATTTTGATTCGGTTTTTAACGCCATGATGAAATGGCCCGAGAATTTTACTCCTCTCAGAAAAGTGGAGAAGATTATCAACGAAAAAATAAAATTATTTGAGTCGGAGAAGAAGCTGGACTGGGCCACGGGCGAATTGCTGGCATACGGCAGCATACTGCTCGAGGGCAAAGACGTAAGAATGAGCGGGCAGGACGTCTGCAGGGGTACTTTTTCTCACCGGCATGCGATTCTTCAGGATGAAAACACGGATGAACCCTATAACCGCCTGAGCAGAATAACCGGCGCCAAAGGGAAATACAGAATTTTCAATTCTTTTTTGAGCGAATACGGCGTATTGGGATTTGAATACGGGTTTGGACTAGCGAACCCCAATGCGCTGGTAGTATGGGAAGCCCAATTTGGGGATTTTTGTAACGTAGCCCAACCCATGATTGATCAGTTTATTGCCGCCGGAGAGGAAAAATGGAACAGGATGAACGGTATTACGATGTTGTTACCGCATGGATATGAAGGCCAGGGGCCGGAACATAGCTCCGGTAGGATGGAGCGGTTTTTACAAATGTGTGCTGAATTAAATATGGTGGTTACCAATGTATCAACTGCTTCTAATTTCTTTCACGTTTTACGCCGGCAGGTGAAATGGCCGTTCCGTAAACCACTGATTAATTTTTCTCCCAAGGCCAACCTGCGACACCCGGGCAGTTACTCACCAGTTGAAGAATTTACGACAGGGCGGTTTAAAGAAGTGATTGATGATCCTTTTATTGATAATGCTGCAGGGGTAAAAAAAGTGATTCTCTGTTCGGGTAAAATATATTTTGATCTTGCCGGCAAGCAACAAAAAGATAATAGTAAGGATGTTGCGCTGATAAGGATTGAACAGTTGTATCCGTTACCATACAAACAAATAGCCGCTTTGTACAGCAAGTATAATAAGGCCATATGGTATTGGGTGCAGGAAGAACCATTGAACATGGGCGCCGCGTCTTTCCTTCAAATGAATCTCAATGCTGGCTTAAGGCAACTGGGCTTACCTGAAATGAATTACGGTGTCATCAGCAGGGAAAGCAGCGCCGCTCCTGCCACGGGCTTTTCCAAAATACATGCCCAGGAACAATCAGAGATTATTGAAACAGCATTTTCCATTTAAATTCTTTAGCAGATAAATCAGCATAAACTGAACAACATGATCGATATTAAGGTTCCAACAGTAGGAGAATCAATAAGTGAAGTTACATTGTTAAAATGGGTGAAGCCAGATGGGGCATATGTTCAAAGAGATGAAGTGATTGCTGAACTGGAAAGTGAAAAAGCTACATTTGAAGTGAATGCGGAAAAAGCCGGTGTTTTAAAAACCCAGGCGGCAGAAGGTGATACCCTTAATATTGGTGATGTATTGGCGAAAATAGATGAAACAGCGGCAAAGCCCGAAACCAGTGAAACTGGCGCTGTTTCTGAAAATGGTAAACCGGAGGTGAAGGCTGAAACCGAAGTAGCCGCACCGGCGGCGGAGGAAGCCAAAGCAGTGGGTAAGGGAAAATTAAACGTAAAAGTTCCCACCGTAGGAGAATCTATAAGTGAAGTTACCCTGCTCAAATGGGCGAAGAAAGATGGAGACCTGGTAAGGCGCGATGAAATAATTGCCGAGCTGGAAAGCGAAAAGGCCACATTTGAACTGAATGCCGAAGAAGCAGGTCAGTTGTCTATTTCAGCAAAGGAAGGCGATACCATAAAAATCGGAGATATCATCGCTGTTATTGATACCGATATCGCCGTTCCCGCCGAACAGAAATCTGTTGCTGTGGAATCAAAACCAAAAACGGAAACTTCCCGGGCAACTGCAGCATCCACCGCCGATGTAAAAGCCACCCCGGTTGCGGCCGCCATTATCGCGGATAAAAAAATAGATCCTAAAAATATTACGGCAAGCGGCTCATCCGGCCGAATTGTAAAAGGCGATGTGCTGGCTGCTTTAGCCAACCCGGGTAAAAAGGCATTCAACGGGCAGGAACTGCTTTCCCGCAATGTGCGCAATGAGAAAATGACCAGCCTGCGTAAAACCATCAGCAGGCGCCTGGTAGAATCGAAGAACACCACCGCCATGCTTACCACTTTTAATGAAGTGGATATGACGCGTATCATGGAAACCCGCAGGTTGTTTAAGGATAAGTTTAAAGAAGCACATGGTGTGGGCTTAGGGTTCATGAGCTTTTTTGCCAAAGCATGTGCCATTGCGCTGGCTGAATGGCCATCGGTAAATGCAAATATCGACGGCGAGGAGTTGGTATACCACGACTATGCAGATATCAGCATTGCCGTGAGCACACCACGTGGACTAACCGTTCCGGTTATACGAAATGTGGAAAGTCTGAGCATGGCCGATATTGAAAAGAAAGTGATAGAATTGGCTAACAAAGCCCGTGAGAATAAGCTAACCATGGAGGAATTGCAGGGCGGCACTTTTACCATTACCAATGGGGGTGTATTTGGCTCTTTGATGAGCACCCCTATCATTAATCTTCCGCAGAGCGCTATTTTGGGCATGCATAAAATACAGGAGCGCCCGATGGCCGTTAACGGGCAAGTAGCGGTTTTGCCCATGATGTATATTGCTTTAAGTTACGATCATCGCATTATTGATGGCAGGGAGTCGGTAAGTTTCCTTGTTCGGGTAAAAGAGCTTCTTGAAAATCCTGAATTATTATTGTTTGGGAAAGATCCTGTAAAAACACTTTTAGAGTTATAAACAGTAAATCCTCACCCTTATGAATCTTAAACTTTTACTGGCCCTGCTTACTGGTTCTCTTTTTTTTATTTCCTGCAGTAAGGAAACCTCATTTGAAAGAGGGTCTTCAGTGCTTCCCCAGGAAGGTTTATTGATGAAATTCACCACCCGCCTCACCGGCGCCAACGATTCAAATACCATTAGTTTCACCTACGATGCTCAAAAAAAAGTGACAAGTATCAATAGCATGCACGAGGGGCAGACCAACAACGCCTACTTAGACCAGGATATCATTTTTTACAGGAACAGCAGGGGACTCGCAGACCGCGTGGTAGAAACCGACACTACATTTGATAACGACGGCATACCACAATTTGTAGATGTGATATCATATGAGATGCATTCGGGTACGGACGATAAATACGTATATTCCATCAAAGCGTTTTCTGACGGACTCGGGCAACCGATAAGAGATAGCGTGACCTATTCCTACAGTGGTGACAAAATTGCGCTCGTAAATGTTTTTAGAAAAGATAGCAGCGGTTATTTTGAAACGCAAAGAACATCTTACGATTACGATGCTAAAGGCAATATCATTACAATGAGCATCCAGTTCGCCGATTTTTATCATGTGCTGGAACCTCCACAGTTAATCTCCTTGCAATACAACGATAAGTTATCTCCCGTAGATATAGGGAATGATGGATTATACGGCGGATTGCTGCTGCCCGGAATGAATTCACCTAATTGTATTGTCAGTTTAAAAGATCCTTCCTTTCCGCAATCGCTTACCTGGAGTTATGAGTATAATAGTTGGGATAAGCCTGAAAAAGCGGTCTTCACCGATTTGGTAACCCTGGAAAGGGCAGATATATATTATTATTATAATTAGCAGCGAAGCCAATTCCTGCATTTTGCGGAAAACGGCGTGCAGAATTAGGTATACGTGGATACGCTGAATTCTTTTGTAACCGCAAGCCTGCGCAATAAGTTGCCAAATTCGCATGTTACTATCGATAAAATCTTCAACAATAAACCCGTCTCATTATGAAATCTAATCTGTGGACAATATTATGCCTGGTGGCCCTGTTCATCGGTTCCTGTCAAAAAGAAGCCTCATTGAAACAGGACAATGACCCACCTGCGGTTAATCCTCCTGCTGTTTCAGACACGATACTTTCAGCCGAAAATGGCGGACTTCTCAGACGTTTGGTTGTACAATATGAAGGAGAGCAGGATTCGATGGTCTTTACTTTCAAATATGATGGTAATGACAAGCTTGCAGAACTCTATGCTGTAAATGAGGGATTACCGAATGCCGACGATAATTTGTTTAGTTTGTTGCAACAGTTTCAAAGGAACACCAAAGGTGTTGTTGAGAAAATCAAGATCGTTTCCTATCTGTATTACGGTGCAAACAATCCCCAGCTTCACTGGAAAGCGGATTACGATATTCACTACGACGAAGCGACCTCCAGGTATACCTATGCGTTAATGACCGGAACAGGTGAATCAGAACCATTGAATGACAGCATAGCATACTCATACGGTTCCAATGGTTTCATTAGTGTGGTCGCTGAGTATCACCTGGAATCTAACGACACGGCACAGTTGGGCGATAAGTTTGAATACACTTATGATGCGAACGGCCGTATCAGCATTCAAAAAGCAACGTCGGTTAGAAATTACCCCAACAGGGAGGACTGGTTCATCAACCAATTCGAATACGATGAGAAAATTAATCCGATGAATTTTGGACAGGAATTGCTATTGATCGGCGAGCTGATAATATCAAGTCCTACCCCGAATAATATTACTGGGTGTACCAATATCATTTATTCTGATGAAAGCTATACGGTGCAATACACTTATAATAGCAGCAGCAAGCCAAAAACTGCCGAATGGCAGTACAACAGCGGCGACAAAACTATTATGAAATATTATTACCAGAACTAACCAGTAATTTGCTCCATTTAACGTGAACAGGTTTTATTCATATCTCAATACCGCAGTAACCATCATCCGGCAATATGATGGTAGCCAACCATTGGCATCGTTTCTGAAACCATTTTTTGCAGCTCAAAAAAAATATGGTTCGAACGACCGGAAGCAGATCAGCCATTTGTGCTACTGTTATTATCGCACAGGCAAAATGTTCCTTGATGTTGGATTGTCAGACGATGAATCATTGCGAACATGCATACTGGCAGGCTTATTTTTATGCTCGGCAAAGGAGGATGATTTACTCAGCCGGTTAAAACCGGAATGGAATGACAGGGTTCTCCTGTCATTGAACGAGAAATCTGCATGGCTCGGCACCCAGGTTCGCGGGTTAAAAAAGGTTAGCATTTCAAATGTATTTCCCTGGCAGCACGAATTGAGCGAAGGGATAAACCACGATCTGTTTTGCGCCTCTTTTTTTATGCAGCCACAACTCTTTATCAGGCTGCGACCCGGATACAACAAAGTTGTGCAAAACAAGCTGGATAAAGCCGGGGTGCAATACCAGGTGATCGACGAAAACTGTATTGCGTTTGACAATGCCACGAAACTGGAGCGTATTGTTACTGTTGATAAGGAAGTGGTGGTGCAGGACTATAACTCTCAACGGGTTTCCGAATTGCTTAGGCTGGTAGCCCATCCCGGCGCCCTGAAGCTATGGGACTGCTGTGCGGCCAGTGGAGGCAAATCAATATTGGCGAAGGATGTATTAGCGAATATTGACTTAACGGTATCGGATATCCGAAAATCAATACTCCTTAATTTGAAGGAACGTTTTGCTGCTGCCGGAATAAAAGACTATACCGCTTTGGTCATTGATCTTACTAAGGATCATCTGCCATTCGATTCCGGTCAACCCCTTTTTGATCTTGTTATTTGCGATGCCCCTTGTTCGGGAAGCGGTACCTGGTCGCGAACACCGGAACAATTATTTTTTTGGAACGCGGAAAACCTTTTGGATTATACCCATCTTCAGCGGAAAATTCTTTTACGTGTGCTATCCTGTTTAAAACCCGGAGGACACCTGCTATATATTACCTGCTCGGTTTTTAAAAAAGAAAATGAGGAAATGGTGAATGAGGTTTCAAAACAGTTTAATCTGGAGATGCTGCAAATGGACACGCTTAAAGGGTATGATAAGAGGGCGGATACTTTGTTCGCTGCCTTATTGAAATCACGGGTGTAATTTTTATTTCACTAAACGAATGATGCGCACATTGTTGCCATCCGAGCAATTGAGCCAATACACTCCCTGTTGCAAGCGGTTCAGATTATCGAATGTTAAAAACTGGATATTACCGGTTTGTGTTGTGGTTGATTTTTGCAGGACTTTTTTCCCGGTGGCATCGTAAAGCAAAAAAAACATGGCGCTATTGCTTTTGGGCTTCAACAGCAACGTAAAACTATTCACAAAAGGTACCGGGTATACTTTTACCCAGTCGTTGTTTAAAATTCTTTCTGCTTCCTGCAGTTGTCTTTTCTTATTGAGTATCTCATAGGCGATGCGCATATTGGGTATGCCATAACCCACCCTGTCGTTGGGATGATTGTATTGGTCGCCGCTTTTTTGAACCGCATCCATAATATCTGCATTGCTGAACCCGGGAAAGGCCTGCCATAAACAGGCAATGAGTCCGGCAAGGTTAGGGTTAGCGACTGAAGTGCCGCTGGCGCTTGCGGGATTGCCATCGATACCTGCAATTACGGTGCCCCAACCCACCGAGGCCACATCGGGCTTTACTCTTCCATCTGCCGAAGGCCCATAACTCGAAAAGCCGGCTACCTGCCCATCGGCATTTACCGCGCCTACAGCCAGCACGTGCTCACCGTCGGCCGGCGTATTAATATAGTGCCAAAGGGTTTCGCCTGAGTTGCCGGCACTGGCGCTTACAAATATTCCTTTTTTTGCCGCCAGTTCAGCGCCTTTAACGATCGTGGTGGTTTTGCCGTTCATATCGGCATAGGTATGGTTGGTATATGCGCCATCAAAGTCATAGTACCCGAGCGAGGTACTAATCATATCCACGCCAAGGCTATCAGCCTTTTCGGCCGCGGCCACCCAGTTTTGCTCTTCAATGGGGTATTCACTGGCTACGTCTTCGGTGCGGAATAAATAAAATTTTGCCTTAGGCGCCGATCCTACCAACAGCCCCGGCCGGTTAGCGGCAATGGTAGAAAAACAAACCATCCCATGCGTGTGTTCTTCCGTAACGGTGCTTTTACCGGCTACAAAATCCCAGGTACCCAATACCTGCTTATTGATGCGGATGCTGTCGAATGCCGGGTTGGTATCGTAATGATAAAAGCCGGCATCTAAAAGCGCAATAATCATTCCCTCACCCCTGAAACCTTTATTGTGTAAAAATGCTCCTTCATGAATATTGATTTGCGCATACATATTTCCGTAACTAAAATAATCATTGCCGCCCTGTACCTTGCGGATCTTCTTCGCCGGCGATATGCCCTCCATGAATTTCTCCTTTGATCTTTCATTCCGGCGGGTTGTTCTTGGCGCAATCTCTGAAACAGAACGAACAAAGCCCATTTGATTGATGGTGTTTAATGCAGAAAGGTCTGTGGTTTGGATTAATACCTGGTTCAGCCATTTGGACACGTTGAGCAATGTAACGTTGCCTGCATGCAGCATACTGTCGATATAGGCGGGGTTAACCGGGAGGTCTGTGCTGTCGATGATAATTTGATAACGGGTTCTTCTTTCCATTGCCCTGGGAGATAAATATGCGGAAGGATTATTCAGTGAATAAGGGGTATTGTTTTTATCCGTTAAAACAATCACGTATTTCGATGATTGTGATTGCACCTCTTTAAGGGAAAGGAGCAGAGAAAAAAGTATAAAAGCTATCCCCTTTTTCATGGAATATTTTTAGCAATACAGGTTAGTTATGCTCCAGCATGGTCAGCTTCACCCCAAATCCATCATAAGAATACCTGCTGGCAATGGTATCACATTTCATGTAGCCATTTACCGTTTGCGCCAGTGAGTCGCAATTTAAGCCAACCGGGCAGGGCGTATCGGGTTGTCCTGTAACGATAACACGGCAGTTGCCGAGGGTATTGTTTTTTTGATAGAGCCAGTGAATAAGATCTTTGTATATGAGTCCGATACCTTTTCCATATACTTCCACACTGTAATTCACAGAAGCGATATTGTTGGGAAATAGTTCCGGGTCGCCCGTAGCCTCATCATTTTGCAAAACGGTAATGGTGTTGTCTACAATGGCATTGCCAAGGGCATACGGTTGATCTACGTTCGCATACTGGTATTCCCAGAATTTCAGGTAGCTTAATCTGTCTTCCGCATCAATATAATTGTTACCCTGCCAAAAATAATTTTCCTTAACGGGCGATTTTAATTTGATGAAGCGCAAATTGTCTTCCACGTATTCAATTGAGTTACTCAACGGGGTTACCATAAACGTGGCGTTATCTACCCAGGGTGTTAACCCCGCAGCGTCGCGTATCATCCGGCGGATTCGAAAACTGGGGCGGTTGAGGTTATCTGTGATTTCGGCATCTATGATATCCTTTACCTGGTAGCTATGTATTTCTTTGGTGGTTTCGAAGTTTGTAAATACGGTAGAGTCCAACTGGTAAACAATATATTTCCCCACTTCCACAGGATAGTATTCACTCACAGGTGCAAGAGAAAAGTTATCTGTTTGTTTTTTGCAGAACTGCAGGCCAAAAAAAACAGGAATTGCCGCCAGTAGAAAAAAATATTTCCGGACTTTAATCATAATTCAAAATTGGAAAATGTGCTATGCTTCAGACAATCTTTCATTGTTTAATGTTGCTTAAGCAGCTTGTCAGTTAAATAAAAAAGGAAATTTCACCTCACGATTGCTAACGTTTTGATTGTCTTTTTATTGTAGATGTATTTGCGGTGGAAAGCCATTCTGAAACGGCGGAATGAAACATGTCAATCATAACGCCGGTTAACTTCTCATGATTACGCCACCACCAATTACATCATCGCCTTCATAAAAAACGGCGCTTTGCCCCGGGGCAATACCTTTTACATGATCATAAAAGCTAACCTGTATACCTTTTTCGTGATTGTGCAGGGAAGAAATGGCGCCCCTGTCTTTGTACCTGATTTTAGTGAGGGCCTCCATTCCGTCCGGCACGCCATCGTACTTAAGCCAGTTGAGCTTGCCTACCAGCATTTCCTGGCGGTTAAGATCTTCTTCATCGCCCAAAATAACCGTATTGGTTTCGGGAATGATCTGTGTTACATAGGCTGGTTTCCCCAGGGCAATATCCAGCCCCTTCCGCTGCCCGATGGTGTAAAAAGGATAGCCCTTATGATGCCCGATTATTTTTCCGGCGCCATCAACAAAATTACCACCCTGTACCTTTTCTTCCAGACCTTCCACCCTGCGTTTTAAAAAACCGCGGTAGTCGTTGTCGGGTACAAAACATATTTCGTAGCTCTCGCTTTTTTTTGCCAGTTCGGGGTAGCCATAATCCATTGCCATTTGCCTGATCTGCGATTTGCGGTATTTGCCCAGGGGTAACATAGTGCGGCTCAACAGATCCTGCTGCAAGCCCCACAGCACATAGCTTTGGTCTTTGGTTTCGTCAATACCCTTGCTGATATAATACCTGCCGTTACTGTGCCGGTGAATATTGCCATAATGCCCGGTGGCGATATACTCGCAATCCAAAGCATCTGCTCTTTTCAGCAATGCCCGCCATTTAATGTGGGTATTGCACATTACGCAGGGGTTGGGGGTGCGGCCCGCCATATATTCCTCCACGAAGTTTTCGATCACCGCATCGCCAAATTCGTTCCTGATATCCAGTATGAAATGCGGAAAACCGTGTTCTACCGCCGCCATACGCGCATCGTTAAAGCTATCCACGTTGCAGCACCCGGTTTCCTTTTTGCTGCTGCCCGCACTGGCATAATCCCATGTTTTCATGGTAATGCCCACCACTTCGTAGCCTTCATCATGAAGCATAAGCGCCGTAACGGTACTGTCGATACCGCCACTCATTGCCACCAGAACTTTACCTTTACGGCTCATATCCTAATAAATTAGCCTGCAAAAATACGAAGAAAAAATAAAAGGGTATTGAGTTAATGTCTCACCGTTCGGCGGGTTTGTTAAGTGTTTATTCGTGAGGCCGCCTTTAAAACACCATTATCTCATCAGCAAATAAAAATCCCCTTTTATGGTTGCGCGCAAATACCCTGATAAATTGTGCCTTGTGGTTAATAACGGCTTCAAAGGGCTTAATCACCAGTTCGGCCGTGGTATCGGGCACATTATTGGTGATGGTAACCGGTTCACTGAAATTTTTCCCGTCATCTGACCAACTGAATTGTACAAATTGCGGCATGAATACGCCCGGTCCTGTAAGCTGCATAAAAGAAACACTTACTCGCTGCACCGTCATTGGTTCCTTCAGTTTTATGGTAACATCCATGTCGCCACTTTCAAACCCCTGCCATTGTCCGTCACCATACGTGAACGACCCTTTTTCGCCATTTACAAGTGTATACTCATTTTGCGCCGGATATCCCTTGCTATAGGGTTGATTATAGGTAACCGCTGCGCCCACCGCTTTGTGATAGGCCATTTGCAGCGATTCCACCGGCCCAATATTCCCTGTTTTAGGGAAAAAGATAGCAGCTTTTACGGTAGCCGTGTCTTTCACAAAAAAGGGATCGCGGTAAGCCTGGCTATTGGCGCCGGGGGTTGTTCCATCTGTTGTATAGCGGATGTCTGGTTGATATTGTTCAGACACAATGTGTACCAGGCTGGCCTGCTGCTGGGTATCTGCACTGGCTTTTATTTGAAGGTTGGGTATGGGATGATAATAATGAATATTGCTGCGTTGCAGCAGGGTATATTGTTTTTGAAGGCGGGCTTCAAAGCTATCCCAGTCTTTATTTTCGGGTGTCGTCCAGCCAACTTCTGCCAGTGCCAGCAACCGGGGAAATATCATGTATTCCAGGTGTTCGGAAGTTGGTATATATTCTGTCCATACATTAGCCTGCACGCCCAATATATGTTTTGCTGCAGTAGCATCAAGCGCAATTGGCGCCGGGTGATAACTATATACTTTGGAAATGGGTAAAAACCCGCCGATGGCTTCGGGTTGGGTAAGCGGGTTAGCCTGGTAACTGTCAAAATAGCAATAGCCTGCTGGTGTCATCACAACATCATGCCCTGCCTTCGCCGCCTGTATGCCGCCACTTTCGCCACGCCACGACATTACCGTTGCGCCGGGCGCCAATCCACCCTGCAATATTTCATCCCACCCTAATAAACGCCGGCCCTGTGCCGACACGAATTGCTCCATCCTGCGTATCCCATAACTCTGCAATTCGTCCACGTCCTTTAAATGTTCATCTTTAATTCTTTGCTGGCATTTACTGCATTTTTCCCAATGTGATTTGTTGGCTTCATCGCCGCCAATATGAATATATTTCGAAGGGAAAATAGCCATTACTTCCAAAAGCACATTCTCCAGGAATATAAAAGTGCTGTCGTTTCCCAAACAAAATTCACCCTGCGTATAGGGCTTACCGGTACAGGATAACTGTGGATAAACGGCGAGTACTTCCTCTGAATGCCCCGGCATTTCTATTTCCGGAATTACAGTAATACCGCGTGCTGCGGCATAGGCTACCAGTTGTTTGGCCTGCAATTGTGTGTAATAGCCGCCGTAAGCATCCTGGCTTCCTTCATCAACGTATAACCTGTCACCGAACCACCAGTCTTTCCATGTTTGATGCGACCGCCATGCTGCTCTTTGGGTAAGCCCGGGGTATTTTTTAATTTCAAGCCGCCAGCCGGCAGCGTCTGTTAAATGCAAATGGAGCGTATTCAATTTATATAAGGCCATCATGTCAATCATTTTTTCCACCGTATGAAGCGGGTAAAAATGTCTTGATACATCCAGCATTAAGCCCCTGTAGCCAAAACGCGGCGCATCCTGTATGTTGCAGCAGGGTAACTGGTTCCTGTTTTCCTGTAATAGTTGAAGCTGCAGCAAAGTTTCCATTCCATGTATTGCACCCTCCACTGTGGCGGCAATCACCTGTATGTATGCAGGTTCAATAACCAGTTGATACGCTTCCCTGTTCTGTAGTTCAGGTAAAGCTTTCTTGATAAAAAAAATACTGTTCTGAGTGAGCGCTGAATTTGCTTTCCTGGCTTTTACCATGGAGGCGCCCAATACCTGCCGGCTAAAAAGCGCTGCAACACCTTTAAACGCATCATCGCTGTATACGCTGGTATTCTCACGGATAGTAAAATATCCGTCTAACTTTTTTACTTCTAACGGTTTGGGTACGAGCGCTATATTACCGGAAGACTGTGCAAGACCGTGCGATACAGCGATCATCAAATACATTAAAATCACAACTAATTTTTTCTTCATCATGCAACCAGTTTGAACTTTTGCAAATGTAACATAAACGTGCAGTGGTGTGGAATAAAACCGCCAGGGACTAAAACCTGAAATCTTTTTACAGGCATGTTCTTCCCATTTAATCACCGGTAAAATTGGTATGGGTATTGAGGTCCAGTTTACCGGGAAAAACTATTCCAAACCAACACACTACTTTTGTACCATGACAAAATATATAAGCTTTCTATTGATATTGATCTGCCACTTTTCAACATCGGCCCAAAACAGTAAAAAAGCCGTTTTTGTTATTGTTGATGGCATTCCCGCCGATGTAGTTGAAAAGTTGAATACCCCTGCACTGGATGCCATTGCGAAAGAAGGTGGTTATGCAAGAGCGCATGTTGGAGGTGAAAAGGGCGGCTATTCAGAAACACCCACTATCTCTGCCGTTGGCTATAACAGTTTACTCACCGGCGCATGGGTTAACAAGCATAATGTTTGGGATAACGATATTCAAGCGCCCAATTACAACTACTGGTCCGTTTTCCGGTTTTTTAAGGAGCAATATCCACAGAAAAAAACAGCGGTTTTTTCGAGTTGGGAGGATAACCGCACAAAACTGGTGGGTGAACATCTTGCTGCAACCGGTAACCTGAAACTGGATTATCATTTCGACGGGCTTGAACTGGATACCATCAATTATCCGCACGACAAAGCAAGAGATTTTATGCACCGCATAGACGAAGCGGTAGTGAACAATGCGGTGGATTATATTAAAGAAGAAGCGCCCGACCTTTCGTGGGTATACCTTGAATATACAGATGATATGGGCCATATGCACGGAGATAGCCCGGAATTTTATAAAGCGGTTGAAATGATGGATCATCAAATGGGAAGATTGTGGTCTGCGATCCAATACCGCAAAAAAAAGTTTAAAGAAGATTGGGTTATTTATATTACTACAGATCACGGCCGAAATGCCGAGACAGGAAAGGACCATGGCGGCCAATCGGACCGGGAAAGAAATACCTGGATCGTTACGAATGCCAAAGAACTGAATGATTATTTTAAAACCGGTAACCCGGGAATTGTTGATATTATGCCGTCTATCGCAAAGTTCTTATCTATTGCCATACCAGGGGAACAGTTAATGGAAATAGATGGGATTCCGTTAACGGGAGAACTATCTGCTGTTTCGCCCAATGCTATGCTGAATAGTGGCTCCATCCGGGTAACATGGAAAGCGTTATCAAAAGAAGGGGATGCTAAAATATGGATCACTACTACCAATCATTTTAAGGAAGGTGGGAAGGATGATTATGTGCTGGCGGCAACCGTACCGTTAGCAAAGCAGGAGGCGGTGATTGCGGTAACAGATAAGGTTTCTTCTATTTACAAAATTGTTATTGAAACGCCCGACAATATGCTTAACAGGTGGATTGCGGAGAACAATAAATAAATGCCTGCCGCTACAATAACCGCACCTCCAATCATCATATATTTTCCTGTTTCGGCATTCATGAAGTAAAGGTAAATAATGTATCCGGTGCGGACGATTTCTTAATTGCTGGTGCGGCCGTTATTCAAAAAATATCCGGATGGTTTGGTAGAACAGCCGGTTTTGCAAATGTGCCGATTGTTTTTCGGAATAACCCTGCAGTCCCAGCAAGCCTGCAGCATTCCCTTTGTTGATCGCTATTTCGAGGTAACCCGCGGCATTGAACAGGGCGAGCTTTTCGCCTTCCGGAACATCGGCATAGGTTTCACATATTTTATCAATGATTTCATCTCTTTTAAAAACGATGGTAAAGCGCCGTCCTTTTCTTTGTGCTTCAAAAGCTTCGCGGGTAATATTGATGACCACATTTTCAAAATGATCTATAAAAATAATTTGTCCTTCCATCCAGTTCTCTCCCAATAACGGCCGCAGCGGATTTTTTTCAAGAATTTCTATATCGGGTATGCCAATACTATCGATCTTTTTGCCCGCGGCTAATGCCTGGATGCCTCTGCCAAAAGTACGGGCGATATACAATGCATTTTTTAATACTGTTTTATCCATGGGCAGGCCAATGACCAACTCCGGTTTTTCTTCCGCAATCATGGTTAGCAAGCCATTATCTGCGCATAAAATATACTGCCGGTTATGAAAAGCGAGCAGCAGATGATCATGTATATTTTCAAACAAATTAACCAGCACGATATGAAAGGTGAAGTCCGGGAAATTTTTTATCGCGTTGCGGCAAACATAAGCCGCCTGTGGGTAGTTGAAAGGGGTGAGATCGTGACTGATATCGATAAGCGTGGCTTCGGGTATCATTTGCAGCAACTGCGCCTTGATAGCTCCTGTGAGATAGTCTTTTTGTCCGATATCTGATGTTAGTGTTATTAAGGGCATGTAATGCGATGAAACGATGGTGCAACTATATTCGTGCAAAAATAAGTGTCTGTACCCGTAATCAGCAAGGTTTTCTATTTTGTAATACATGGAGATCCGGCAACGCAATATACTGTCCGCCTTTTTGTAAGGTGTGAACAACTGTTGAATGCCTCAGTATTGTTGAATACTTCGTAAATTTGCAATACCCAAACAACGAAAAGCCTTCTTACGCTGAAGTTGATGGTGAATGGGCTTTTAACAGGAACTATCGGTTATACTTAAATTTTTCAAATGACTAGGATGCAATCATATTCCGGGAAACAACATGCAGGTTTAGCTGTTTTGGCCATTGCCATACTATTTTTGATGGCATCCTGTTCCAGCACTTCTCATTTTTTAAACTCATCTGTTGTTCCGTCGGCAAAAGGAACGGTTAAGGTAAAGAAAGACAAAAACAGCAACTATGCCATTAAGATCAGTATTGATCATTTAACGGAACCGAACAGGTTGCAGCCGTCCAAAAAGACCTATATTGTGTGGATGGTAACTGAGAACAATGAGACCCGAAATATCGGGCAAATCAATACCTCTACCGGTCTTTTTTCGAAGAAGTATAAGTCCTATTTTGAAACGGTGTCTGCCTTCAAACCCCGTAAAATTTTTATTACTGCCGAAAATGACGGAACCGTTCCCTATCCTGGTTCACAGGTGGTATTAACAACCGAAGATCTGGACTAGCCGCTCTCGCTTTTATAGACGGGTCGGAGCGGAAACCGGTGATTTTTGAAAAGTTTTGACTGAATGCCTTTTTCCCTTATTTTTGCACTCCCAAAAAGTTAAATGGTTTTAAAAAAATCATTTGATTTTGATTTGATTCTGTAGCTCAGTTGGTAGAGCAATACACTTTTAATGTATGGGTCCTGGGTTCGAGTCCCAGCGGGATCAC
>CAYMKT010000008.1:0-15414 GCA_964391065.1 uncultured Terrimonas sp.
CAAACTGGCATTGGGAGGAATACCTAAAGTTCTATAATGATTTTTAAAAGCCATACCCGGGTGAACAAATTTCCAAAAAACAAATTACAGTGCCTAAAAAAGTCGGATAGGTATTGCAATGCTCCACAATGGCCGGCCGTGAAAAGACGCACAAACCTTATTTTTTTATTGAAAATCTCAGCAACAAACCTTTGCTCACTAAGCTGGAAGTTTTTATTTTTGACAAAAAATGTCAAAATATAATTTTTCATGAACAGCTTAGGCAGCACGATACGGAAATATAGGAAAGACAAAAAGCTACCATTGCGAACAGTTGCTGCTTCCCTTGGCATTGACCAGGCCATACTTAGCAAAATTGAAAGAGGACAACGCAGGCCGACAAGGGAACAGGTAGTAAAACTGGCAGCGTATTTTAAGATTGAAGAAAATGATTTGCTGGTTGCCTGGCTTAGTGACAAATTGGTGTATGAAGTGGAAGACGAAGACATGGCTTTGAAAGCGTTACAGGTTGCAGAAGAAAAAGTAAATTATATTACAAAACCTATAGTAAGCAAAAACAATATTATTAGTTCAATAAGATCTGTTTTAAAAAATGATGGGCGGGTAGCCCGCGCGTGGTTGTTTGGTTCGTATGCAAGAGGAAAAGAAAAGTTAAACAGCGATATAGATATTATGATAGAATTGAACAACAACAAAAGATATTCCATGTTTGACATACTTGATATTTCTTTTTTGCTCGAAAATAAGATTAACCGGAAAGTAGATGTGGTGGAAAAAGGATATTTAAAGGACTTTGCTTTACAAACGGCAACCACTGACCTGATTAAAATTTATGGATAAGCCAACACCAGCAGAAAGGGCTGAACGCATACTGGAAGCCATAAAATTGATTAAAAAATTTGTGGCAGGGATAGATGAAACAACTTTTTTAAATGACATTAAAATTCAAAGTGCCGTACAGTACCAATTTTTAATTATTGGTGAAGCAGTCAGGTATATTGACGATGCTATTTTAATAAAATATGCTTACCCCTGGCATATACCACGCTCGTTCAGAAACTTTATCATACACGTATATCATGAGGTGAAAATGGAAAGAATTTATTTTGCCACACAGGATTTGGATGAATTGGAGAAGCAAATCAATCTTATTCTGAAAAATGAATTTAAATAAATCAAGAAATGCGCCCTGTCCGTGCGGTAGTTTCAAAATTTGCCACATTCGGCTTGTTTACAATTACTAAACAACTAATTTTATTGCATGAAAGATTTGTATAGCCGTACAGAAGGCGACATTAATTTATCAGCTTCACGCAATGCCTGGTATAAAATAATTGCCCATGCGGAAACTCAAAAATACTTAGATGAAGATGCGCAATATTTCCTGCACCAGTCCATGTCTACTCCCTGTTTGGATGTATTGCAGTCCTGCGAAGGGATTTATATTACAGACCTTACCGGCAAATCCTATATGGACTTCCATGGCAACAATGTACACCAGGTGGGTTACCGCAATCCATTTGTAATGGAAAAGGTAAAAGCCCAAATGGATACATTGCCGTTTAGCCCACGCCGTTATACGAACATCCCTGCTATTGAACTTGCTAAAAAACTCGCTTCTCTTTTTCCTGGCGATCTCAACCGGGTGTTATTCGCTCCCGGGGGCACTTCCGCTATTGGCATGGCCTTGAAACTGGCGAGAATAGTTACCGGAAAACATAAAGTGGTGTCGCTTTGGGATTCTTTTCATGGCGCTTCGGTTGATGCTATTGCCGCCGGCGGCGAGCAGGTGTTTCGTAAAGGCTTGGGTCCGCTACTGCCCGGAGTGGAACGCATACCACCCCCGGTTTCTTACAGGGGAGTTTTTGGAGATGATGGCAACGATGTGAAATACGCGGAGTACCTTGAATATGTGGTGGAGAAGGAAGGAGAAATAGGCGCCTTTATCATTGAAACCATACGCAATACAGATGTTCAGATTCCTTCTAAAGCATATTGGAAGAAAATAAGAGAAATATGTACCCGCCATGGCGTATTGCTTATTTTGGATGAAATACCCATTGCTTTTGGCCGAACGGGCAAAATGTTTGCTTTTGAGCATTACGATATTGAGCCGGATATTGTTTGTTTGGGCAAGGGGCTGGGAGCGGGTATTATGCCCATTGCGGCTATGGTTACCCGTGATGCGTACAATGTTGCTTCCGACGTTTCACTTGGCCATTACACCCACGAGAAAAGCCCTTTGGGTTGCGTGGCGGCATTGGCAATGATTGAATTTATGGAGAAAGAACACATTCTCGACAAAGTAAACCGGGATGCGCTTTTTGTTAAAGAGCAATTGCTCATGCTTAAAGAAAAACATAGTTTAATAGGAGACGTTAGGGGTATAGGGTTGTTGTGGGGTATAGAGCTGGTAAAAAACATCCATACAAAGGAAAAGGCTTTGGAAGAGGCGGAAATGGTGATGTATGAATGTTTGAATAATGGGTTAAGCTTTAAGGTATCGCAGGGCAATGTGCTGCAGCTTTCTCCGTCGTTAACCATTACAAGGGAGCAGCTTAAGGCGGCTGTTGATATTGTAGATGCGGCTACTGCCAAAACAATGGGCGTATAATAACAATACTTCTTCGAAATGACGGTAAGGGTTAAACGTCATTTCGACTGAACGAACGGATGATGAAGTTGATAAAAATTATAGGTGAAGGAGAAATCGCCGAACATAGTGCTACAGTCTAACAGCTTTCTCAGTCCTGCATAAATGGGTTAAGGCACAATTCGACCATGGCTATGGTTGCAGGCGGGTGCGGGGTGACAATCATTGGATAAATATTTCGGTGTTTTTAAAAAATACCCACAAACCTGGGGTAAAAATGAAAATGGAAAGTGTTATTTTAGTTTACAATATCTACTATTTATCAATTAATTTTTAAAGTAACGAAAGCGAAATAAACCACAGGTTGATTGATCCGGTTAAAATGAACCAAGGCTAACAAAAACTGCTGATATGCCCTATACCCTTGCCCCCTTCCAAAAAGCTATTTCCTTATTATTTTTCATTCATCTGTTTGCTGGTATTTCGGTACGGGCCCAGGACGACAGCCTGCTTGCTCCAAAATATACAGATACCACCTATTATTATTACCGGTACGACACTGTTGCCAGGTTGATAGAAACGGAAACCATCAGCCCGGGCACGGTGCCCAACGCTCCTGTAAAAATACCCCAGGGGATTATGCAGCCCCTGGCTATTCATGAGCATATTCCTACTTCCTTTGAGCCCGACAGGGCTAAAAATGTGGGGGAGATACCCATCCAATCCGGTGTATCAGTAACAGGCGCTATGAACTATATGGTACCGATACAGATTGCTCCGGGAAGAGCAACTTTGCCGGTATCAGTAAGCCTTGCCTATTCCAGCCAGGGAAACAGTGGCTTTATGGGCTTCGGGTGGAGCCTGGGTGGACTTTCGCTTATACAGGAGCTAAGTACTAATATTTACTACAACACTAAAACCGAGCCGTTGAAGCTCAGCAAGGCGGGGCAGTTTGTACTCGATGGAATGAAGCTGGTCAAGTTGTCTGAAAACAGCACGCAGATTACTTACCAGTCGGAACAAGGCAACATTAAGGTTACCGCCTACCTGAGCGGGAGCAATATCAAGTACTTTAATGTGTTTTATCCCAATGGCAGTTCCGCTATTTTCGGCTACGAGTCCAATACCGTTCAGCAGTTATACTACCCGCTTACACGAATAGTGGATATTCATGAAAACAGGGTACAATACACTTATACATTAAGGAACGGGCAGTACTATATCTCAAAAATTGAATATGGGGGAACCGCTTCCTTAGCGCATTTTGCTTCAATTGATTTCACTTATGCTACCCGCACAGATGTTAATACCGTATACAGTGCAGGTCAAACCCTTACGAAAGATTGGCTGTTAACGAGCATTGTTTGCAAATCTTCCGGTTCTGCGCTGCGCACTTATGCCTTCACCTACCAGTACGCCAATAACACGGCGTTGCTGCAAAAAATAGATTGCAGCGCCGGCGGCGGCAGCCTCAATCCCCTTCAGTTTTATTATGGTAATGGTTCCACTACAGCTCAGCTTGTTAAAACTACCACGCAGCTAACCAGTTGGTTTCCCAATACATCCGTTGCAAACTTAAAAGTGTCAAAAGGGAAATTTGATTACGGTACGGATAATGACGGGGTGATTTCCTACCCTAATTTGAACCCATACTATGAACAGTTCATTCCCGGTGATCTGTTTAACCACTCGAAAAAAGAATATATCAATCTTTTTGCAACAGACCAGAAACTACTGGTGTACCAGGGGTTGCAGGATGCAATGGCGTCGCCATCTGTGGAAATACTTACGGGCGCCGGTTTTGTGAATATGCTCTCCGCCGATATTGATGGCAAGCCCGGGGAAGAAGTAATTAAAATCAACAACTTAAAAAACGGAACCCAGGATAGAGTTGAGTTCAGGATATATAAAGCAAACCTGTATGCAGGGCTTGCGCTAACCAATACCTATACTTTTGATTTGGGTGAATTGCTCACATGGTTCAATACGCGCAGTGTACATCCGAAATATTTCTATTCGGGAGATTTTAACGGCGATGGTAAAATGGAGATACTGGCTGTTTCATCTCATAATCCACTCGGCAATACCGGCTATGTATCCAAAACCTACATCTTCAATGTAGAATCAGGCATCAAAAGACACGAAAGCACTGGCCTCAATTTTAAAATTGATTATGCTGTTTTAAGTGGCGTTAACGATGATATACTGTTCCCGGTAGATATAGACGCTGATGGCAAAACGGATATCATGCATATTCATGACAATGGAACAGACGTTTATACCTTTGACATCTCAGGCACTACTTATACAAGAAGACTTATCGCCAGTAATACCAATCTTAAAAAGGCTGATGTAAAGTACCGGCAACTGGCAATAGGCGATATGAATGCAGACGGATTGCCGGATATACTCATTTCCCCGCGTGAATCTTATTACTACGATACTTACATTACCCTTCCGGTATATGCGCCCCGGTATTGCAGCAACGGGCATGAAGGTACTTACAGCAACGGCAGTTGCAGTACCTGCGGTATATATATGCCAGAATCCAGCTATTGTTATGAATGCAACAGCTATTTGAATGATGAATACACCTGCCCCAATCACGGAACTACCGTTACGGTAACCCACTCTGAATATGTTGATAATGGCAACACCTGGTCGGCATTTTACTGTAAAGGAAATGGTGTTTTAGATAAAAAGACAATTACTTTTAAGAAGCTGGAACAATACGAAAAAATTATTTTACAGGATATAAACAGGGATAATACTACAGATGTAGTTTCTAATCGTAATGGTAGTATAAATGCGTACCTCGTTAATAACGGAATAATAAATACCGGTTCTGCTGCATCAGCCTATGTTTCCGGCGGTAATTATGTAATACCCTCCCATGTAGGTGGCGAAAATTTTCACAGCCAGTTGCTGAGCCTCAACAACGGGCTGGTGGATAAGCTGGCCTTTTCCCGCAATGATGGCGCCCAGAGACTGGTAACCGGGATGATCAGCAGCCTGGGTGTGGTGAGTAAAACAGATTACCGGTTAATTAACGAAGGCATCAGCCAATATGGCAACAGCAGCGACTGGTACACCCAGGGCAGCGGGGCCCTGTTCCCTTACCTCAACTACCAGGGCCCGGTAACAGTAGTGTACAAAGGGGAGCAATGGCTAAAGAGTACGCAACTGGCGCATACTACCCACCGTTATAACAACGCGCTGGTGCACCTGCAGGGGCTTGGGTTTACCGGCTTTGGCACTGTACATACCACCAACGAAATGAAAGGGCAAACCCTTACCCAAACCTATAACCCATTGCAATACGGCATTCTGACGAAGGAAGAATCCCCCGCCGCGGTCATAAATTATACCTACAATTTTTCGGTAGCGGCAAACCGCATAGCGCGTATTTGGGTAACCCAAAAAACAGCCAATGATGTGCTCAAAAACACAACCCTTACCAGCACCTATACCTACGACAGCTATGGTAACCTTACCGCCGAAGTGAATGACTACGGCGGCGGACTGAAAAGCACCGTTACCAATACCATTACCAACAGTACAGGTTCGCCTTATGTGCTGGGTGTGGTTTCGGTTAAAACAGCAGTGAAGGAAAGAGGCGGCGCCTCAGTTACCGTTAAAGATACCTATACCTTTACCCCACAGTACCGGCCACTAACAAAAATCAGCACTTACAACAATAATACGATAGGGCAGGAAGGCTGGACTCATGATGCTTTTGGAAATGTTACGGAAGAAAAAACGAAAGCGTATAGTGCCACCGCCTGGCTCACCACCCAATACCAATACGATGCTGTCGGAAGGTTTATGACAAAAAAGATAAACCCGCTTTCTCAATCTACAGATTACGTGTTTGCAGCGGCAACAGGCACATTAACATCAGAAAAAGATTTTAAGAACAATACCATCACTTACGAGTATGATGGCTGGCAGCGGTTGAAAAAGGTGAACAATCCCGATGGCAGCAACAAAACGGTTATATTAGAGTGGCAGCCAGCCGGATCGAACAGGTTATATAATACAAAAGAAGAATCTAACATAGCGCCAACCGCTAAAACCATGTACGATGGGCTGGGCAGGGTAGTTAGAAGCTCAATAGTTGGGTTTGACGGGGCGGAAGTATTGATTGATCAAGCTTACGATGTTCACGGCAGGCCCTCTTCAAAATCTTTGCCTTACAAATCAGGGAGCGCTGCCAGTTTTACCAACTATAGTTATGATAGCTACGACCGCCCAACGCAGGTGTCTGCTCCTTCCGGTAGTCAATCTTCTTACAGTTATAGCGGAACAACCATAACGGAAACCACCAACGGTGTTGCAGAAACCAAAAACTTTGATGCTACCGGGGCTTTACTGAGCGTTAACAACAGTGCCGGCACCATTACATACGGCCTTCGGCCCGATGGGCAGCCTTCTTCCATATCAGCGCCCGGCGGAGCCAATACGGGTTTTGGCTATGATGTGTACGGCCGACAAACAACCATTACCGACCCCAGCGCAGGAACGGTGACTTACACTTACGATGCAAGCGGCAACCTGAACAAAACCACCAATGCAAAAGGGGAATCCATAACCTCAGTATTTGACTCTTATGGCAGGTTTACCAGTAAAATAACCCCTGAACTTACCAGCACTTACACTTATAATACGGATGGGTTGCTTTCGGGCATTACCAATTCAAACAGTACGTCCAAAACGCTCACCTACGATAACCTGGGGCGTGTAACGCAAACCAAAGAGCACACCGGCACAGAATATTACCAGGTAAATTATACCTACCAGAACGGCAGACTTGCATCGGCAGTGCATGCTCCTGTGAGCTATACCGTTAATTATGTGTATAACAGTTATGGATACCTCAGTAAGCTGACCAACAGTTCAGGGGTTGCCATAAAAACCTTTAATAAAATTAATGCAAACGGGCAGGTGGAAGAACTGTTGCTTGGAAATGGATTGCTGCAAACCAATACTTATAACTCCTACGGGTTATTAACCGGTATAAAAACAGCTAACGGCTCAACCAATATCCAGAATATGAGCTATACTATGGACAATGCAAAAGGGTTAATGTTGAACCGGAAAGATGTAACAAGGAACCTGACAGAGAATTTTGGATATGATGCATTGCAAAGATTAACAAGCTATGGTTTATCCACCGCTCAAAAAACCATTACTTATAACAATGCCACAGGAAATATACTCACCAAGTCCGATGCGGGAGCGTACAAGTATACGATAACAGGAAAGCCTTACGCTACCAGCAGCATCACTTCCAATGGCAGCCCGTTGCCAACAACAACTCAGCAGGTTAGTTATACTTCATTTTCCCGTCCCAAGCAAATTACAGAGGGTGCTTATGTAGCAGACCTTGTATACGAGGATAATGCGCAAAGAGCTATGATGGTGATGAAAAATAACGGAAGCACCATGTATACCAGGTATTATTTTGCCAACGGGCAATATGAAAAGACGATCCAGGGCAGTACAGTAAAAACAATCTTGTACTTAGATGGCTCGCCTTATAACGCTACAGTGGCTTTAGAAACCAATGCAGGTGTATCGCGGTTGCTTTATATCAGCAGGGATCATATCGGTAGCATCACCCATATTACGAATGCAAGTAAGGTTTTGCAGGCAGAATACAGCTATGATGCCTGGGGGAGAATGCGTAACCCTGTAACATTAGCTGTTTATGCACCAGGCACGGAACCCGGGTTGCTATTAAACCGGGGTTATACCGGGCATGAGCATTTGAAAGAATTTGGGTTGATCAATATGAATGCGCGGTTGTATGATGCATTGGTTGGTAGAATGATCAGCCCGGACAATTATGTGCAGGATCCGTTAGATCCGAGAAATTATAATAGGTATGCCTATGCAATGAATAATCCTTTGAGCTATATAGACCCGGACGGGAACATAGTGTGGTTTGTGCCGGTAATTATAGGGGCTATTGTTGGAGCTTATGCAGGGGCATCTATTCAATCTCATAATTGGATTCCAAAATATTGGAAAAAAGACTGGTGGCAGGGGGCGGTTGTTGGAGGAATAGTTGGCGCCGCAACAGGCGGTATTGTTGCCTGGGCGTCGGGGGCTGCTGGCACTGTTTCAGGCTCAATTGCAGGAGGATGGAAAATGGTATCAAGCGGGTTGATCAGTGGCAATATTAGTATGGCTTCAAAATGGGCTCAGGGAGGAGATTTGGACGATATTTGGAAAAGTGGTGCCATAGGATTTGCAAGTGGTGCTATTGGGGGGTGGGCTCAATTGAATTTCGCAGATAAAATGCCAACAAGCTTTCTAAGCAACTCAGGCATTTTACCTGAAGGCGCTTTAAGGAACGGACTAGGCCAAATAGTTTCAGGTTCCTTATATGGTACTGCTGATAGATTGATCACTTCCTATGGAAATGGTGTTAAAGGCTTGAATTTATTACTACACGGAATTATTGGAAACTTTGAAGGCGCGATTGGGGGAGTTATCTCATCATCTAATTGGTACAGTTGGATGAGACCACCGCTTGTGAAGACCTTCATATCTTCAACTATAGCCTCCGTTCCTGGATGGGGGATAAGAGCGGGAAAAGCCGCCTTGATGTTATACGGGGCAGCTGCTGTTTTCGATCTATATGGTTCTGGTGCTTCTTTAACACAAAAATTGTTAGGCGGTTTTGGCATTTTAGGAGGTGAATCAATTTTTGGATTGTTAAACACCGCGGATTGGTTAAAGAAAATAAACTATCCTGATCCGTTCCCTATAAAATGGTTTTAACTTTTAATAGAAACTTTGTATGAATAGCAATAATTTCGTCTATTTGTTCTTACTCATACTTCTGGAATTTTTTTTAAACGGGTGTGGGCGTTACTTTATTCAGAATAGTAGCTTAAAATCTCAACAAATAAACCTTAAATATAATTCTGAAGACAAGCGAATAAAAAAAATTGAGAATAGGTTAATGCGACTTGAAAAGAATGGAACAATTACTTCACTCAACAAACATATCACTCAAAAGCATGAAGTTGTTTTCGATTTTGCAATACCTTCAGATAAGAAGATGCAACTAAATCAATTGCTAGTTCCTGCTACTCTTGATACTCCGACACATCCTATTATTTGTTATCCTCAAAACAGGGAAGACAATATTGGAATTGACACGATATTTTGCCTTAGATATGATCAACTACGATCTAATTCAAAGTTGGTATACGATATCCCAACATTTCTTTTACGCCCGACTATGAAAATTTTTATTAAATGACTTTCTATGTTTAACTGTAAAACACATACAAATGCTTAGAATTATTAACATTTTAGCTTTCACTGTGATATCACTTCAATCCTTAGCCCAGGAAATCCCCGTTGGCAGTTGCGGTTTGTTGATGACCTACGATGCCGCGGGCAACCGCATTAAAAGAGAATACTATTGCAATAACGGCAGCAGTCGTATTACCGCACCTGAACTGGCCAAAGAGCAGGAAGCCGCCAGTGCCGGCTTTGAGGAGGTGGATGCATTGTACCCCAACCCAACAACGGGTAAGTTTTATATTAGGTTCAGCAAGCCTCTTGATAATTCTGTTATTCAGATTTTAGATGTAACCGGTAAAGTATTACAACAGTTGAAAGGCTCCGGCAGCAGGGTAGAGTTGGATTTATCTGCCCGCCCCGGTGGTACTTATTTTGTTTTGATAAAAAGTGATGGAACGGTTATTAATAAAAAAGTGGTGAAGCAATAATGGGACGCCGCAAAAAAATCATTGAAAAGTGTTATCGTTTTGCGTGACGGAGTCCCGGAAGAACATATTGAATACGTAGTCGGAGACTACTTTATCTGGCGCAAGGTGTTCGGCTTTGCCGGTCACCTGATGCCTTAAAGTTTAGCCTGATTGTATCTTGGAATTGTAGTAGACAGCTTGCGATTTTGCCAGGAAAACAAAGGATTAATACGATATGCGTGGGTGGTAATGACTACCCACGTTCATCTCATCATAAGTGCCAAAACAAATACGATTGAACATCTGAAAAGGGGCTGATATATATTGAGCACTTGTAATGCTAATTCCGGACACAGTCCGGCGGAATAAACAGGCATCAAGTCATCCCAAGTGAGAGGCCTTGCGCCAGTGAGGGGTAAGTTTTATATTATATTCAATAAGCCGGTAGATAATTCCGTTATCTAAATTTTAGATATAAACGGTAAAGTATTGCAACAGCAAAAAAGGCTCCGGATCCTTGAAAAGTGTTATCGTTTTGCGGAACGGAGTCCCGAAAGAACATACTGCATACAAAGTCGGAGACATCGTATAGCGGTTTTTCGGTACGGAGTTTCGGAAGAACAGAAAATAAATAGTAAAACCCTGAACATGAAATACACAATGAGTTATTTGTTATGCCTTGTTATAAGCATTGCTGCTATTGCTCAAAAAAATCAGACCTTATATGTTGGTCCCGGGTTGGGATTCGATCATGGTGGTATTGGTCTCAAGGCAGAATACCAGCCGGGAAAGCACATCGGCATATTTGGAGGAGCAGGATATAATCTTGCCAATATCGGCGCCAATGCCGGACTGATCTATAATGTATTGCCCGATAAGAACATCACTCCCGTTCTCACTGCCATGTATGGATACAATGCAGTGATAAAAGTAACGTATTTGGGTGGTGGGGATGATTTTGCCGTTTACAACGGGTTAACTGTTGGCGGGGGTGTGGACTTTAAGTACGGCAGAAACAAAAGACAGAAAATAAACGTAAACTTGCTTTTCCCTTTGCGAAGTTCATCTTTTTATGAAACATACCGGCATATTGAAGATAATGGAGAAGTACAACGACCTGTATATCCGGTTGCGGTAAGCTTCGGCTGGAATTATGCCATTATTTCGCAAATGAGAAAGCGCAAATAGCATTTTGCGGCTTAGTCGGAGAGACTTCGTGCAGCAAAGTTGAGAAAAATTATACGTGAAGGCAAATCTGCCGAAAATAGCGCTACAGTCTAACAGATTTCTCAGTCGTGTACAAATGGGTTAAAGCACAAGCAAGGATTTACTTCTTCGAAATGACGTTAAGTTTCGTCATTTCATGTTTTGCTACCGGCCGGCTTTAACGCCAAACGATATTTGCCGGGCTTTAAGGGTTGAGCAGTTACGGCAACGCCTGTACGTAGTTGCATAAGTTAACAATACAGCGACTGTAATTATCATCATTCAATTTCCCTGCTTTTGTGGCAGTGCAGGCATAACTGCTAAACTTTTTGTTACTTCGTTTATCTTATCATATGCGCAGGGTAAACAGTATTATATCTAAAGCTTTTCTTTTTATCGTATTATGCCTGGTAACGGAGTATGCGCATGCGCAGCATTTTCTTCCTCCTTCAGATACCTATCGGCAAGACAGGCTGAAAAAAGTAATTATTTCTGAAGTTGCTGTCACTACAGCGGTAAGCGTGGGATTGTATTACCTGTGGTATAAAAAGTTTCCGCGCAGCAAGTTTCATTTCTTTAACGATGGCAGGGAATGGTTGCAGATGGATAAAGTAGGGCATGCCACTACAGCATACAATATTGGTGTATTGCAATACGATATGATGCGCTGGTGCGGCGTAAAAAACAACGATGCCATCATTATTGGTTCGGCGACGGCATTGGGCGGGTTAACGATCATCGAATTATTGGATGGCTTTTCAACCCACTGGGGTTTTTCAAAAGGCGATATGTTAGCCAACCTGGTAGGCACCGCTATTTTTGCATCGCAGCAACGCTGGTGGAATGAACAACGGGTAACGATGAAATTTTCGGCTCACATGTCTCCTTATGCGCAATACCACAGCAGTGAGTTAGGTAAAACCTGGGCATCGCGTATCCTGAAAGATTATAACGGGCAGAGCTATTGGTTATCGTTCAACATAAAATCCTTCCTTCCCTCTTCTTCATCATTTCCTGTGTGGCCTGCTATTGCATTAGGCTATGGAGCAGACGGAATGATTGGCGGACACAGCAATCCCGATTCAATTAAGGGAAAGCCTATTCCACACTTTGAGCGCACCCGCAGATTTATGCTGGCTCCGGACGCGGATCTTTTCAGGATACACTCCACCGCACCCGTAGATGCCGCTACCTACCTGCTAAAACCATTCAAGTTTCCGGCGCCAACGCTTGAAATTAATTCAAAAGGGAAAGTAAAGGTTTACCCGCTATATCATTGATGGGTTGAAAAGCACTATGGTTGAATAGCAAGCGATGCCGCTGAAGTCCATTCATTGATCAGCGTTTCTATTTGATCTTCTGCCTGGTAAAAGGAAGCCATTTTCCTGATTACGTTTTCCACGAGTGCATCGGGGCAGGAAGCACCGCTGGTAATAAGCAGTTTTGCCGGATCTTTGGAAGGGAGATAGCCAGTTGTAAGCACTTCTTCTTTATGGTGAAAATTATAATGCAGTATGCTTTCTTTTGATTGTATTTTGTCTGCACTGCTGATAAAATAGGTAGGCAACCGGTTCTCACAAAGTTCAACCAGGTGCGAGGTGTTGGAACTATTATAACCGCCAATAACCAATGCAATGCCGGCATCCGTGTTCAACATTTCCGCTACCGCAGTTTGATTGTCGTTGGTGGCATAACACAAGGTATCCCTGGTATCGGCGAAACGTTCCGCAATGTTTTTTTCATTCAACCCATAATGCCTCACCATTAATTGTTTCAGGTAATCCGAAATAGCCTGTGTGTCCTCTGCAAGCATGGTGGTTTGGTTTACCACTCCAATACGCTGAAGGTCCTTCTCAGCATCAAACCCATTTGAAAATCTTCCGGCAAATTCCTTTTCAAACTCACCCGCTTTTTTTTCTCCGGTAATGTATTTGCCTAAGGCAACCGTATCTTCCATGTCCTTAACCACTACCGCAGGAGCATTAACCGCGCTATGCGAAAAAGTAGCCCTTGTTTCCTCGTGTTGAGGCTTACCGTGAATGATAATGCTATATCCTTTCCTTGCAATTTGCTCCGACCTGTTCCATACTTTTTCAACGAAAGGGCAGGTTGTGCTGAAGCGTTGGGTTTCAAGCCCGATGTCAGCCAGTTTTTTTTCGATGTGGAGTGTAGTGCCAAAAGCCGGGGTAATAACAATATCGTCGGGCGTCAGGTCATCGAAAGACACGAGTTGTTTGCCATGTGTATCCTGTAAAAATTGAACGCCTCTTTCCAGCAAATCTTCGTTTACATGCGGATTGTGAATCATTTCACTTAACAGGAAAATGCGTTTACCGGGATTTTCCTCCACTGTTCGAAAAGCAATTTCAATAGCATTTTCAACTCCATAGCAAAAACCGAAATGCCGCGCAAGATAAATATGCAGATTGCCAAGGTTAAGCAGGGTAGGGCTAAAATCCTTTTTCATCCTGTCATCCTGCTTTCTTTTTTGTTTAATGGCCGTAATAAGCGGACTGCGGTATATAATGGGAACGTTGAACTGTTTCATGAATATAAATATGCGATAAGCAAAGGTAGGAAGTTTAGAACGGCTGTTGAAGGACAGTTGTTCGATAATATATGGTTTGAGTTCCGCGGGCTGCCCGGATATGCATAAACGCGGGTGAAACGGGTATGAAATGGGGCAGGATTTTTAAGTTTGCCGCATGCTCTGGCTGTTTTCTCTGCTAAAGCGCTGGCAAATCAATAGCAAATGGCAATGATTTTTTTGGGTGATAAGGAACCAGGTTGCTTACAAGGTTATTAGATATGCGTGGTTAACATCATACCCAATGCTATAGATCATTATTTTTTTCTTTTTATCCTTATCGTAGAGTTTTGGGTAAGGCTGCTGGAAAGAAATATTTCGTGCCGTGTAGTGCCGTCTGTCAACACCATTAAAGCGGTATTAGGAGCAATGGTTCCGAGATTCTCGGCAAACATGCTTATTTCGTTATACTCTTTGTCGGGGTCTAAAACCACATAAAAAACAATACCTCTCTCACTTAACAATTGGTGTGTTGACACAGGCGCTTTGTTAAAAAAAACGGAGATGCTGTCGCCATCCACAATACCATTGTCGTAAAAAGTAAGTCTCACTGAGTCAGAATTCACCAAAATCTCCTGGCCTACAACAACTTCTTTTCGTTTTGTGAATTCTTCCAGGATTTTTTGCGCTTCCATTTTTTCGGCGGAAGGCTCCTTAACTTTTAAATCTACCGAGTCAGGAACATACACTTTACTTTCATTCACCACAACATCTTCTTCGGAAGGCCGCCATATTTTTTTAATGGCGGCGAATTTCTCTATTAAACTGTCGGTATTCAACGATTCGCCATAAACGAAATCAAATGCAATATCGGGACAGGTATATTTGTACTTACCTTTTGTAGTAAAAAGCCCTTTAATGCTGGTACTAACCCGCGAAGCGGTAAGCACCGCCTTAAGGTCCATGATGCATTCAACGCCATTGTTGGCAGATGCCCGGAAATAGGTGATGGGAACATCTTTAATAACTACCTCCCTGGTGCGCTGGTCGTAAGAGCCCTTAACATAAAAACTCTGGTAGCTTTCTCTGAAGTAATAGCTGATAATGCCTTTGATTTCGTTATTATTTTGCTTAAGATCAAGCTCAACAAGATAGTTGTTGTGGGATCCTCCCAGCAATACATCGGCGCTTCCAAACCAACTGCCTTTAATACCCTGGGTCTGTGCAAAACCGGAAAACGTGCAGAAAAAACAAAAAACGGTTAATATATTTCTCATTTAGCTACTGGAATAAAACAATAAATTAAATAGCCTGCAAAGTAACGTTTGATATCTAAAAGTATTGTAAATAAACTGTTT
>CAYMKT010000008.1:15514-24950 GCA_964391065.1 uncultured Terrimonas sp.
TAAATAGCCTGCAAAGTAACGTTTGATATCTAAAAGTATTGTAAATAAACTGTTTATATTGTTCACGAAATTGCCGCAACACATTTTTTACTATATACCATAATTTCTTTTGATTTCTCTTTCGCTGTCTCTCGCTTTAATGGTTTCTCTTTTATCGTGCAATTTTTTGCCCTTACCCAGTCCAATTTCTATTTTGGCGAAGCCCTGTTCATTAAAAAAAATGCTGAGCGGCACAATGCTGTACCCCTTCTCTTTTATTTTAGATGCTAACTTTCTTAATTCTCTTTTAGTGAGGAGCAATTTCCGTTCCCGCAGCGGGTTATGATTATGGTAAGTTCCATGACTGTATTCCGAGATGTGCAGGCTTTTAATCCATAATTCTTCCTTGTTGAAAAAGCAATAGCTATCATTAAAACTGGCTTTCCCCTCCCGTAACGATTTCACCTCTGTACCTGTTAATACCAGTCCCGCCACATATTTATCGTCTATATGGTATTCAAAATACGCGGAACGGTTACGAATAGTAGACATGCTTTTTGTAGGTGGTTTCTCCGGAAACTAAAAAATAATGGCTGAACGATGGGTTTACGATCTAAATAAAGTAAGAAGTGTGGCCAGCCTTTCTTTCAATTCTTTACGTGGAACAATAATATCCAGAAAGCCATGATCCATTAAAAATTCAGAACTTTGAAAACCAGGAGGAAGGTCTTTTTTGATGGTTTCTTTAATTACCCGCGGACCGGCAAATCCTATCATGGCGCCCGGTTCCCCAATATTTATATCTCCAAGCATAGCAAAAGATGCGGTGGTGCCGCCATATGTGGGGTCGGTACAAAGAGATATATAGGGAATAACAGCATCAGACAGTTGCGATAATTTTCCTGATGTTTTAGCTAATTGCATTAAAGAAAACGCACTCTCCATCATTCGCGCGCCACCGCTTTTGCTAATAATCATTAGTGGAATTTTGTGTTCCAGGCAATAATCCACAGCCTTAGCAATTTTTTCGCCCATCACACTTCCCAGCGATCCGCCGATAAAATTGAAGTCCATGCAACAAATAACCAGCGGTTGGGCATCAACTTCTCCGGTAGCAACTGCAATGGAGTCGCTTAAACCGGTTTTATGGTAGGCTTCTTCAAGTCGTTTATGATAAGGTTTAAGATCATTAAACTTCAAAAAGTCAACAGAACGGATATTTTCAAATAATTCCTCGTATCGCTGTTCATCGAACAGTATATCGAAGTATTCCTGGCTGCCTATGCGATGATGATAAGTACACTTTGGGCATACAAACAGGTTTTCTTTAAGTTCCAGCACGGTGCAGGTGTATTTACAGCTTGGACATTTTATCCATAACCCATCGGGAGCTTCCTTTTTTTCTGCTGTGGAGGTAAGTATACCCTTCTTAATACGCTTGAACCAACGGCTCCTTGATTCTTCACTGGTACCATCTTCGCCTGCAAGATTGGCATCAAAATCTTCTTCGTGTTGCATCGTTGTGCTTATGTTGGAGGTCAAGATTAACGAATTTATTGAATAAAAACAAAAATACCCTTTGCACCGCCCTATTCCTGACGACATCCAACGGAGTTGTAATTCAACCGAATCAAGCCCGTAAAAAGAGACGCCAAAGTCTTTAGGGCGGCAAATATAGTCAAGAAACAGTAAACCGGGTAAGGGTATTGTTCATACCATGATCTTACCTGCCGGGGTGTTTTAATTCCGCAATTCGAATGCCTGGCCGGCGGCCCGTTTTGAAGGAATCCAGGATGCCGTTAAAGCAATTACAAAAACGGTAATCGTTACTATTACAAAATCGGTAAATACTAATTTTACGGGATAATAATCAATAACAAAAGAATTGCCCTCGAGCGGGATAAGTTTAAACCGCAGTTGTAAAAAACACAACAACAAGGCTATGGATATGCCAACACCCGCACCAATAGTGGCCAATACCAACCCTTCCGATAAGAAAACCCTTTGCACCCAGCCTTTTGTTGCACCCATGGATTGCAGGATTTGGATGTCTTTTTGCTTTTCCAGCACCAGCATGCTTAAAGCGCCTATCATATTAAAAGCGGCTACCACCAACACCAGGATAAAGATGCCAAAAATGGCGTATTTCTCCAGTCGCATCACGTTATATAAACTACTGTTCTGTTCATAACGGGTTTGTACCTTATAATTGCTTCCCAGGACCTGTTCAATTTGTTTTTTGGTTGCCTGCTCTTCCTCCTTGTTTAAGATCGCCACTTCCATGGCGGTATATTCATCTGTTTTAAACCCCATGTACTGTTTTACAAAATCAAGATTGGTGAGTACATACTTATTATCGAAATCCTGCTGAATGGCGAAGGCTCCAACTGGCGTAATTTTGCCTTCGTTAAAGGAAGAAAGTGGATTGCTGATATCGTCAACTCCTTTTTTGGGCAGGTAAACGGTAAGGTTTCCTATACTCCTGTCGCTTAGTACAGCAACCGCATTTTCTATACCTACGCCCATTACCGCGCCGGGATGTTCAGCGCTACCCAGTAAGAATTCACCCCTCACCAGGCCGCTTTCAACTGTGGTAACCTTTGTATAGTTAGCGTCCACTCCTTTTAATTCAACAATGGCCTGGTAATCCTGGTTTTGTAAAAGTGCCTTTTCTTCTGCTGTCAGCGAAAAGATGCTGATGTTCTTTATTTTTTTGAGTTCCGCAATTTGCGCGGGCGTAAGCATAATGGTTTTACCCGACGCGGCACTTATTTTAATATCTGTGTAAAAAGTGGAATAAAGCGATTTTACCAATCCTTCAAAACCATTAAAAGCGCTCCACAAAACAAGTAAAGCGGCTGTGGCAAACGCTATCGCCGTTACGCTTACCCATGCAATAATATTAATGGCATTGGTAGATTTTTTCGCTTTGAAATATCTCCAGGCAAAGGTTAAATACAAATCAAATGGTTTAATGCTAATATAGCGCTATACGGTCGATAAAAGGAGTTGCGGAAGAAATAACAATCAAAAAAGGTTTCACAATCTCACATTAAAGATTCTTTTCATTTCTTTCCTCATTGATCTTCTTAAACAGTTCTTCCATTTTAAATACATGTTCGAGTGTGTCATCAACAAAAAATCTCAATTCTGGTATCCTGCGTAATTGATGTTTTACCCTTGCGGTAAGTTCTTTTTTGATCTCCCATGCTTTATCCTCAATTTTTTTCAGGGTTTCTTTCGTGTCTTTTACCTGGAAGAAACTGAGGTATATTCTTGCTTCAAGCAAATCCGGGGTTACTTTTACCGATGATATAGAAACCATTCCGCCATCCAGCATTCCCAGGCCTAAACGTTGAAATATTTCGTTAAACTCTTCAAATAATAACCCGGCTACCTGTTTTTGACGCTTTCCTTCCTGCATTTCATTCAAGTTTAGTGGCTGTAAATTTAGTTACTTTGCCGTTCAATCTGATCACAAAGCATAAATGAAGAAATATTCACGGGTTTTTAACTATCTTAAATTATACAAAGGGCAGATCGTTCTTTACTTTATTTGCATCATTCTTTCCATTGTTTTTTCTGTGGTATCGCTGGGTATGCTGGCCCCATTTTTCGACCTTATTTTTAAGGGCGATAATGCCGGGATGGTACCCAAAGCGGATAGTCCGCTTACCGCTTATATCAGGAATATTTTGATCACCCGGGTGGGAGATTTAAACCCTAAAGGTGCGTTGGCTTTCATTTGTATTATCATTGTCGTTTCTATCTTATTAAAAAATTTGTTTCTCTACCTGTCTTTTAATATTCTCAATCCCATTAAGAACAGCATTGTAAATACACTCCGGTCTGAGTTGTATACTAAAATACTCGGACTTCCAATTGGTTATTTCACCGAAAAAAGAAAGGGCGACCTGATCAGCCGTATTACTAATGATGTGTCGGAAGTGGAGGTTTCGCTCGTGGGCGCCCTCGAAGGGTGGATACGTGATCCGCTGACCATTATCATTAATTTTGCAGTTTTATTTTATATCAGCCCTCAATTAACTATTGCCATACTGGTTTGTATTCCAATGGTAGGCTTTGTACTGGGGCGAATTTCCCGTTCTTTAAGGAAGCAGTCGAACGAAGCTGCCATTAAACTTGGAGAGTCGTTATCGGTATTGGATGAAACCCTTAACGGGTTGCGTGTAATCAAGGCCTTTAATATTGAATCTCTATTAAAAGGCAGATTTGGAAAAATAAATGATGAGTTGCTGCATGCAAAAAATAAAATAAGCCGCCGCAGGGATATGGCGTCGCCAATGTCGGAGTTTTTAGGAGTGTTGGTTTTTGTAGGTATTTTATGGTTTGGAGGTCAAATGGTTCTGGGCAACCAGATTAATTTATCGCCTTCTATGTTTTTGGCCTACCTGGCCATGTTTTACAATATTATCAACCCGGTAAAAACCTTGTCTACCTCGTTCAGTAATTTACAAAAAGGATCTTCCGCTATTTTACGTATAGAAGAAATATTGAAAACGAAGGTGATGGTGGACGATAATCCGGGTGGAAAAAAACTGCTTGCTTTTAATAACAGTATTGAGTTCCGCGATGCGGGATTTGCTTATGACGATGCAGTTATCCTCAGTAATATTAATGTTACCATAGGAAAAGGCAAAACAATAGCGCTTGTAGGATCTTCCGGCGCCGGTAAATCTACGATGGCCGACCTGGTTCCGCGGTTTCACGATGTTACGAGCGGGGAAGTATGGATTGACGGCGTAAATATTAAGGATTATTCACTCCATTCTGTTAGAAGCCTGATGAGCATTGTTACCCAGGAACCTATTCTTTTTAACGATACCATCGCCAGCAATATAGCGCTCGGAAACCCGGAGGCCAGCCAGGAAGAAATTATTCATGCGGCTAAAATTGCCAATGCCCACAACTTTATTATTGCTAAAGAAGGCGGTTATAACAGTAATATCGGCGATAGGGGTACCAAACTCAGCGGTGGTGAACGGCAGCGGCTTACCATTGCGAGGGCAGTGTTAAAAAACCCTCCCATTCTTATTTTAGATGAGGCCACCTCTTCGCTGGATACAGAAAGCGAAAGATTGGTGCAGGATGCGATCAACAACCTGATGACCGATCGTACCTCCATTGTTATTGCACACCGCCTTTCTACCGTAAGGCATGCAGATGAAATACTGGTTTTGCAAAAGGGCAAAATCGCTGAAAGGGGTACACACGACGAATTATTGGCATTGAACGGTATTTACCGCAGGTTGGTGGAAATGCAGGAGGTGAAGTAGATGGAGGCAGGCGTTGAGTAGCGGGTTGCGAAGCGAGATCGAAGAGGTATCAGGTATCAGGTGTTAGGTATCAGGCTTGCTTGTCTTGCTGATAGCTATAGCTCAAGGCTGCAAGCCGGTAGCTGCCAGCCAATCAAATCAAGTTCTTTTCCATAATATAGTGTGGAACAGTTACTTCATAAAACTCATCCCCCGAAATTTTATATCCGAATTTTTGATAAAAACCAACAGCCGATTTACGGGCGTGCATCATAATGGTACGGTACCCGCGGTCTCTTGCCACATTTTCAGCAAAATTCATCAGCGAAGCCCCAATGCCTTTTTTTTGGAGGTTACTGCTTACTGCCATCTGGCGAAGCCGGCAGGTGGTGGCATCAGAACGGGTAAGTAAGCAACAGCCAATTAGCTTGTCGTCGTCAAAAGCACCGATTAACAAATCATCCTTTTCACGATTCAGTTCCTCCGGATCAAAATAAAGCCCCAGCGGTTTACGCAATATTTCATCGCGCAGACCAATCATCTGCTGGTATTCCCTTGAATCGTGATAGATAATCTTAAGCGGCATGCTATTGATTTACAGGTATATTTTCTAAAAATACAAAAAAGAAGCATACGGCATGACGCGGATTTTAACAAATGAGGAGGCGGTCTGCGGTTCATTAACACTGGATTTTTAGCCCTCCCCGGGTGGGGTAGAGCATTATCTTTTACACACAAACTCAAATAGATATTGTTTTTATCTCAAAAACTATATTTTTGCACCCAGTATTAACCAAATTTTACAACCATGTCTGACATTGCAACAAGAGTTAAGAAGATTATTGTTGACAAACTCGGTGTTGATGAAGCTGAGGTAACCCCTGAAGCATCTTTCACCAATGATCTCGGTGCTGATTCATTAGACACCGTAGAACTGATCATGGAATTCGAAAAAGAATTCAATATTTCCATTCCTGATGAGCAGGCTGAAACTATTACCACAGTAGGACAGTCGATTGCTTACCTGGAGGAACATGCCAAGTAATTTCTCTCCATTTCCTCTGATCGCAGGCAAACTTGCTTATGGATTTAAAAAGAGTTGTTGTAACAGGCATTGGCGCCTTAACCCCTTTGGGAAATTCGGTACCGGAATACTGGCACGGTTTAATCAATGGCGTGTCGGGAGCCAATCCTATTACCTTATTTGATGCCTCAAAGTTCAAAACAAGGTTTGCCTGCGAATTAAAGAACTTTGAGCCAACCAACTTCCTGGATAAAAAAGAAGCCCGCAAAATCGACCGCTTCACGCAAACCGCACTGGTATGTAGCGATGAAGCAGTGAAGGATGCCGGCATCAGCAGGGATAATGTTAACCCCGACAGGGTAGGTGTTATTTTTTCCAGCGGTATTGGCGGCATTATTACTTTTCAGCAGGAGGTGTCGGAATTTGCAAAAGGAGATGGTACCCCACGGTTTAATCCCTTCTTTATTCCCAAAATGATCCTGGATATTGCCGCAGGGCAAATATCAATGCGACATGGTTTTAGAGGGCCTAATTACGCTGTGGTATCTGCATGCGCCTCTTCTACCCATGCCATTATGGATGCTTTTAACCTTATTCGGTTGGGTAAGGCCGATATTATTTTGGCCGGAGGAAGCGAAAGTGTAATTACAGAGTCGGGCGTGGGTGGCTTTAATGCAATGAAAGCGCTTAGCGAAAGAAATGATCACCCTAAAATCGCATCGCGTCCTTTCGATAAAGACCGCGATGGTTTTGTAATTGGCGAGGGCGCCGGCATGGTAGTGCTTGAAAATTTAGACCATGCTATAGCACGCGGCGCCAATATTATTTGCGAAATCGGAGGGGCCGGAGCCACGGCAGATGCGCATCATATTACCGCCCCTCATCCCGAAGGCTTGGGTGCTAAAAATGTGATGTTTGCCACCCTCGACGATGCGGGACTGAAACCGGAAGATATCGACTACATTAACGTGCACGGCACTTCAACTCCTTTGGGTGATATTTCAGAAGTAAGGGCTATACAAGCTGTTTTTGGCGATCATGCCTATAAACTTAACATCAGTTCCACTAAATCTATGACAGGCCATTTACTTGGCGCGGCGGGTGTTATCGAGGCGATTGCCTGTGTATTGGCTGTAAAACATGATATCGTGCCGCCAACGATCAACCACTTTACTGATGATGAGGGCTTAGACTCCAACCTCAACTTTACATTCTGGAAAGCACAGCAACGTCCTGTTCGCGCTGCTTTAAGCAATACTTTTGGTTTTGGCGGGCACAATGCGTCTGTTATAGTAAAGAAATATTCTGTTTGATTTTTTCGTTGACGCTAACTAATGCAGTCTTTTCTTAACGACTTGCTTTACATTTGCAGTACTTTACTCCTAAATTCATTCTTTTGGCATTAGTGCGGTATTTTATTCAATATCTTGGGATTGACAAAACCAACCGATCCTTTTATAAGCAGCTATGCAATGTACTGGGCTTTGCACCAGGCACCCTTTCCCTTTATCAAACAGCTTTAAGCCACCGCTCTGTAAAAGAAAGTGCAGACGAAAACAATGAGCGTCTTGAATACCTGGGCGATGCCATTCTCAGCGGTATCGTGGCCGACTATCTTTTTAAAAGATACCCCTATAAGGGCGAAGGCTTTTTAACGGAAATGCGCAGCAAAATGGTAAACCGGCAAACCCTTAATGAGATTGCCATAAAAATGGGCTTAAAAAAAATCACGATTTATAACAAAAGCGATGGATCGCTGAAAGTGAGCCAGATTTTCGGCAACACCCTGGAAGCGCTGGTGGGTGCTATTTATACGGATAAGGGATTTAATCAAACCAAACAATGGGTATTAAAGCGCATCATTATTCCTCATATGTTTATCGAAGACCTCGAAACTTTAGAGATCAACCATAAAAATAAATTGTACGGCTGGGCCAACAAGAATGGTAAAAACCTCGAATTTGAAACACTCGAAGAAAGGTTTGAAAATGGAAGGAGATTGTTTACCGTTGGCGCCGTGGTAGATGGGGAGCTAATAGCCGAAGGCAAAGCCTATAATAAAAAAGACGCCAGCCAGGTAGCTTCGCAAATAGCTGTCGACAAATTAGGACTGGGGAAGGTAGAGGAATAATTTAGAGTTTTAGTTCATTGTTTCCCCGTAAGAAACAGTAGCTATACTTATCTTTTCTTATGTAAATCCTGGTTAATATTAAATCTCAAATCTATAATCTCAAATTTCGTTATGCCCCGTTTAGCCGCATTTCCAAAAGCTTTTATGCAAGCCCTTTGCAAAGATGGAACCATGACCGTTTCTGAATGGATAACATTGGCAGCGCCCCTGAACATCGAGGGACTGGAATGGTACGCTGGCTTTTTAGAAATGGAGGATCAAAAAAATTGGTCACGCTTCAGAAAGGAAGTGGAAGATCACGGAAAAGTAATTCCGATGATGTGCTGTTCTCCCGATTTTACCCATCCGGATGCCGCATTCCGCAGCAAACAAGTGGAAAAGCAGAAAGGATGGATTGATATGACCCATGCCCTTGGGGGTAGCTACTGCAGGGTTTTATCCGGACAGCGGCGCCCGGAATTGTCGATTGAAGAAGGCGTAAAACTGGCTGCTGATTGTATATATGCCTGTTTGCCTTACGCTGAAGAACGCGGCATTACATTAATCCTGGAAAACCATTATAAAGACGATTTTTGGGAGTACCCGGAATTTGCGCAAAAAATGGAGGTTTTCAGTAAATTGGTTAATAGTATTCATCATCCTTATTTTGGAGTGAACTACGACCCCAGCAATACCTACCTGGCAGGCGAAGACCCGATTGAATTATTAAAACTGGTTTCGGATAGGGTGGTTACCATGCACGCCAGCGACCGGTATCTTAAGGAAGGCACAATTGAAGACCTGCGAAAGGAAGAGGGCGGCGCTGCAGGATATGCCAAAAGATTAAGTCATGGTGAAATAGGTAAAGGGCTGAATGATTACGATGCCATTTTCACCGAATTGAAAAGGGTGGGTTTCGATAGCTGGATAAGCATTGAAGACGGCGTGGATGGCATGGCCCAGTTGGAAAGAAGTGTGGCTTTTTTAAGAAAGAAGATCAGCCAGTACTGGTGAGGAGATAGAGGTCTTAGGTTTCAGGTAGCAGGT
>CAYMKT010000008.1:25050-38568 GCA_964391065.1 uncultured Terrimonas sp.
GAAGATCAGCCAGTACTGGTGAGGAGATAGAGGTCTTAGGTTTCAGGTAGCAGGTTTTAGGTAGCAGGTAGCAGCCGTCGGCTATAGCATCGTATTGCTCGCAGATCATGGCCCTGATTGCTGGTAACCTCCATCGGATACGAATTTCGAAATTTAAGTCTTCGGATTTTCTAATTTATTTGGTTCTTGTAATTTGCTATTTGATGCTTTGTATTTCTTGAGCTTTTCTTCTCCTGCCGTTCATCCTTATAGAATCTCCCTTCTCATATTTATGTTTTACCTGCTTTTCGTTTACTTTAGTATTGCAAAGTTCCGCGGCTAAAAAAGTAAGAATGAATCTAAAAAACGCTTGTATACTGGTAATTGACGACGATCAGGATGTGCTTACGGCTGTTCGGCTGTTATTAAAAACGGAAGCGGCGGCTGTAGTTACCGAAAAAAATCCGGAAAATATACGCTGGCTGTTATCTAAACAGCATTTTGACCTGATTATGCTGGATATGAATTTTAATAGTTCCATCAATACCGGTAATGAGGGATTGTTCTGGTTGCGTAAAATAAAAGAGTTGGGTTCTGAAGCCGCTGTAATAATGATAACAGCCTATGGCGATATTGACCTGGCCGTTCGCTCCTTAAAAGAAGGGGCTTCTGATTTTGTGGTTAAGCCCTGGCATAACGAACGTTTAATTGCAGCCATCCGGGAAACACTCAAACAAAAAGGCAACGCCCAGTTAAAAAGTGCTGATCATGCTAGCGATTCCATTATCGGTTCCGAATTATTGGGCAAGTCGGAAGCTATGCGCGATATTTTCTTCAAGATCAATAAGATAGCCCCAACAGATGCCAATATTTTGATACTGGGGGAAAATGGTACAGGAAAAGATCTGATTGCAAGGGCTATTCACCAGCAGTCTTTGCGAAGCGAACAGGCTTATGTAAAAGTAGATGTAGGCGCCTTAACGGAGTCTTTGTTTGAAAGTGAATTATTCGGGCACAAAAAAGGAGCTTTTACTGATGCGAAAGAAGATCGGCCCGGCCGATTTGAATCTGCGAACGGCGGCACATTGTTTTTAGACGAAATTGGTAATATTTCGCTCTACCAGCAGGCTAAATTACTTTCTGTTTTGCAAAACCGGCAGGTAACCAGGTTGGGATCTAATCAATCCACGCCCATCGATATCAGGCTTATCTGTGCCACTAATGTTCCTATCAGCGAACTGGCTAACGAAAACAAGTTCAGAAAAGACCTCGTATACCGGATCAACACGGTTGAAATCACTGTTCCTCCCCTGCGCAAACGGGAGGAAGATGTAGTATTGCTTGCCAAGTATTTTGTGCAGTTGTATGCTGCCAAATATTTAAAGCCGTCCTTAACCCTTAACGCATCGGCTGTCGACAAATTAAAGCAATATCATTATCCCGGCAACGTGCGGGAATTGCAATACACGATAGAGCGCGCTGTAATTATGAGCGACGGCGAAAACCTGGAGGCTTCCGACCTTATCTTTTCACCAATTGAGTCGCGTTCCGACGCTAAAGAGGAAACAGGTGAAATGAACCTCGGTATTATCGAAAAAAACGCGATTCTCAGGGTTATTGAAAAACATAATGGTAATATTACCAAGGCTGCAAAGGAACTGGGACTAACCCGAACTGCTTTGTACCGGCGGCTGAGTAAATATGATATTTAATGACGAAAGTGGTAAGTCGTAAGTGGTAAGTTTCTCCAAATATTCATAGCTGCCAGTTCACGGCTTATTATCTACCTAATACCTATTACCTAACACCTGATACCTAATACCTGACACCTCTACAACTATGTTTAAAAAATACGAATGGCGGATACTGATAAGGGTGGCACTCTTGTTTATTACACTTTGTATTACGGCTTTTCTCCTGGTTAAAGGAACCGGCGGGTATATCTATCTTGTGCTCATTATTCCCATACTGATGTATGAACTCGTAGATTTTTATCGCTTTCATAAAAAGGCACACGACGAAGTATCCCAGTTTGTAGAGTCGGTTCACTACCGCGATTTTTCACGGCATTTTGATGTAAAGCATGCCCCCCTCGAACTACAGCCGCTACGCCGCGGATTTAACGATATCAACAGCACTTTTAAGGTAATCAGTAAAGAAAGAGAAACGCAGTACCAATACCTCCAAAAAATCCTGGAATTGGTAGATACAGGCATACTGTCGTACGATCATCAATCGGGTGAAACCCGGTGGATGAACGAATCACTTAAAAAGATGTTGGGCATACCCTATCTAAAAAGTATTCATTCGCTGGAGAAAAGAGATCCTTACTTATACAAGGAAATTCTTTCCCTACGGCCGGGCGAGGGCAAAGTAGTGCAGTTAACCAAAGAAAGAAACGTTATTAAAGTGTTGCTTTCGGCCACAGCTTTTCAAACAGATAACATCATTTATAAACTGATCGCCTTTCAGAATGTGGATGAGGCCTTAGACGAAAATGAAGCAAAGGCCTGGCAAAAATTACTAAGTGTAATGACCCATGAAATCATGAATTCCATAGCGCCTATTTCGTCGCTGGCAGATACATTAAAAAACAGGCTGCAACTGGCTTCAAAGCATATCGAAGATGAAGAAGGGACAGTGGAAGACCTGGAACTGGGAATCATAACCATCAAGAGAAGAAGCGAAGGGTTATTGAAATTTGCAGAAACTTACCGCAATCTGAATAAAATTACAACCCTTAATCTTACCTGTATATATGTGCGTGATTTATTCGAGAATCTGTATCAGTTAATGCAACCCAGCCTGGAGCAGAAAAATATTGATCTGGATGTGATATTGAAAGATACTGAACTGATGATTGAAGCAGACTTAAACCTGATGGAACAGGTAATGATCAATCTTTTGGTAAATGCCATCGAAGCGGTGAAAGACCAGGAGCAACCGCTTATTGTATTATCTGCTTCTAAGAATAATGGTCAAAAAGTGGTGATTAAAATTGCTGATAATGGCAATGGCATTCCGGCAGATGTGCTGGATAAAGTGTTTATTCCCTTTTTTAGTACTAAAAAAAGCGGGAGTGGTATAGGGTTGAGTTTATGTAAACAAATTATGATGCTGCATAAGGGCAATGTGCAGGTACAAAGCAAGGTAGGGGAAGGGACGGCCTTTTTACTCATTTTTTAACCAGCCGTTCTTATCTAACCAGTTTTTACACCTTTCCATCCATTCGTCCTTGGTTGTTGGGTTCTGCATCCCAAATCCATGCCCGCCATTTTGATAAATATGCATTTCCGCGGGAATTTTGTTTTTGAGCAGCGCCTGGTAAAAAGCGATGCTGTTGTTAGGGCTTACACCGCCATCGTCTGACGCATGTACTAAAAAAGCGGGCGGTGTTTTAGCGGTAACCTGTTTTTCATTGGAATACAGGTTGAGTTGCTCCGCAGAAGCGTTTGGCCCCAGCAGGTTTTTAAATGATCCGCTGTGTGTGATGGCGATATCCGCGCTGATAACCGGGTAAATAAGGATCAAAAAGTCCGGCCGCACATTTATATGATCCGGGTTGTCAATAAGCGAACGCTCAAAATGCGTTCCGGCGGTAGAAGCCAGGTGCCCCCCGGCCGAAAAACCCATGATGCCTATTCTTGCCGGATCAATATTCCATTTTTTTGCATTGGCCCTTACCGTTAGTATAGCCTGTTGCGCATCCTGCAGTGGAGCGATGGAAGGATCGGTTTGATTTTTTTTATCGGGTATGCGGTATTTCAATACAAATGCCGCTACGCCCATTTCGTTGAATTTTTCGGCTACTTTAAAACCTTCGTGGTCAATGGCCACTATGCTGTAGCCGCCTCCGGGACAAATAACCACAGCGGCGCCGTTAGCTTTATTTGGCGGTGGTAAATAAGCGGTAAGGGTGGGATTTTTTATTTTGCTCACGCGAAGAATACCACCGTTGGATTCCGATTTTTCTTCATCGGGTCCGGGTATGTTACCGGGAATCTTATTTTCGGGGTATAAGGCCATTTCCATGGGTTTGTTTTGAGTATAACCGGTTGGGATAAGCGCAAATAATAATAAAGCCAATGCAAGAAACCGTTTCATGAAGTTTTATTTTTTGAAAGGTAGCGTTTTATCGTGTTGGTTACAGGGTAGTTTCATAAAAGTCCCTGGTCTGCAAAGCTAAAAAAACCGGCATCGCTCACAATAATATGGTCAGCCACCCTGATGTCGAAAAACCTTGCAGCCGCCCTTATTTGCTGAGTAAGCGCTTCATCAGCCCTGCTGGGTTTAAGGCTCCCCGAAGGATGGTTATGGCAGAGAATAATGCTCACCGCATCTTCCTCTAAGGCCCTTTTTAAAATGATACGCGGATCGGCCACCGTACCTGTAATACCACCCTTGCTTATAATTTCGGTATGGTTGACTTTATTGGCGCGGTTGAGAAACATTACCATAAAAACTTCGTGATCGTGATCCTTGAGCAAGGCCTGCAGGTATTTTGCTATACTGGAGCTGTCAGTAATAACCGGTTTCTCTAATATTTCGTTGGCTTGCCTGCGTCTGCCCAATTCCAGGGCGGCGGCAATGGTGATAGCCTTGGCTTCTCCGATTCCTTTGATTTTCATCAATTCCTTTAGCGAAAGTTTGCCCAATTCTCCCAGGTTATTGCTGCCTAAATGAAGAATTTCTTTGGCCAGATCCAGTGCCGATTTCTGGCGGGTTCCGTTTTGTAACAGGATGGCTATCAATTCAGAATGACTGAGGTTCTCAGCACCTTTATTGCGAAGTTTTTCTCTTGGTCTATCATCGGTTGACCAATACTTGATGGGTGTTTTTTGAAGGGGCAACATAATTTTTGTGTTTTCCAGTCGTTAATCCATTCTGTAATATATCCAAATTCCTTTTAATAACCTTTAAAATCTGCCTCTTATGAAACTTTCAAACCGCCAGCTCGTTATTGGCTCATTGCAGCCGCTTTTATTCTGCATTGGCATGTATTGCGTTATCCTTATTTTTTCAGTTTTTGCCTGCTCCTCTTTATACCATGTTTTAAAAGGTAACCCTAAACCAACTACCAACGAAACCAGAACGGCCTCCGCTGCGCCAACAAGCAGTACTTTTACAGCCTCGCTGAACCAATAAGCGTCAACTCAATATATTTTCATGGGTTTAATACCTGGCTGAAGAATTACGAAGTTATTGCCTGCGGTTAAGGAATTACTTTGTTGTACGGGTTTGCATTTCGTTTCTGATAAAAAATACCAAAAAACCTGCTATACATTCGGCAACGGCATTGCCGGTTTCATGCTTTCAATTTTTTTGATTTGCTGTGTCATTAGTAAATCCTTCTTTCTATCTTCGCCGCATATCCACTTCATATATGCAACCGAAGGCGAAATTATTTTCAGGCACAGGTTCCTGGTACCTGGCGGAAAAAATTGCACAACAGTTTGGCCAACCATTGGGCAAAATAAGCATCCAACGTTTCAGCGATGGAGAAATTCAACCCACTTTTTTAGAAAGCATAAGGGGAGATTACGTTTTTTTAATTCAAAGCACCTTTTCCCCGGCGGATAATATATTGGAATTGTTGCTGATGATAGATGCCGCCCGCAGGGCTTCTGCCTATAAAATTATTGCCGTTTTACCCTATTATGGTTACGCCAGGCAAGATAGAAAAGATAAACCCCGGGTTGCCATTGGCAGTAAACTGGTGGCTAATTTATTAACGGCCGCCGGAGCCGACCGGGTAATTACCATGGACTTGCACGCTCCCCAGATCCAGGGCTATTTCGACATACCGGTTGACCATTTAGACAGTTCCGCTATTTTCATACCATATATTGAAAAACTTAATCTCAAAAACCTTACCTTTGCCGCCCCCGACGTGGGAAGCGCCAACAGGATAAGAGAAATTGCCAGTTATTTTAATGCTGAAATGGTAATTTGCGACAAGCATCGCAAGCGGGCAAATGAAATTTCGAGCATGGTGGTAATCGGGGATGTAACGGATAGAAATGTAGTTCTTATTGATGATATATGTGATACCGGCGGAACACTTTCCAAAGCCGCAGGATTACTTGTAGAAAAGGGGGCAACCAGCGTGCGGGCATTATGTACACATCCCGTGTTAAGCGGCAACGCGTACGCCAATATAGAAAATAGTGTATTAGAGGAGTTAGTGGTGTGCGATACCTTGCCTATAAAATTGAGTTCGGATAAGATAAAGGTTTTAAGTGTATCCGGTCTTTTTGCCATTGCTATCCGGAATGCGCATGAAAATCAAAGCATTACGAGCCTTTTCATTCACAGTCAGTTAAGAAATAAGTAGTCAATATTAAACTTAGATAAAAAATGAAAACAGTTACAATCGAAGGACAACTGAGGACCGGAACCGGAAAGAAAGCCACCCGGCAACTCCGCTCTCAGGGTTTGGTACCTGGTGTAATTTACGGTGGCGACAAGGAAGTGAATTTTCACGCTCCGGCATTGGCATTTAAACCGTTGGTATACACATCAGATTTCCAGTTAGCCAACATTAGCGTAGACGGCAAAGAATACCGTTGTATATTGAAGGACATTCAATTGCACACAGTAAGCGACAAACTCAACCATGTTGATTTTTTGCAGTTAATTGAAAAGAAAAAAGTGGTGGCAAACATCCCCCTTAAGTTTACCGGGGTAGCTGCAGGTGTTAAAGCCGGTGGTAAACTGGTAACCAAAATGAAGTCGTTAAAGGTTAAAACCTTACCCGAGTACCTCACTGAGAATATCGAGGTAGATTTAACCAACCTCGAAGTAAACGAGAATATACGGGTTGAAGAAGTGAAAGTAGATCACTTTGAGATATTGAACTCTCCCCGCATACCCATTGCTTCGGTGGTAATGACCCGTCAATTGAAACAGGAGGAATCAGCGGCGCCGGCAGCGGCAAAAAAATAGTGACTTATTTTTAGTTTATAACCCAGTCCTTGTTTGGATTGGGTTTTTTTATAGCTGTGTATCTCATGTCTAAATTTTTAATTGTAGGCTTAGGCAACCCGGGAACGGAATACAGGCATACCCGCCATAATATTGGCTTTGATGTTGTTGATGGGTTTGTGCAGAAACACAATGGTACGTTCCGGTCTGACCGGCTGGCCGACGTGGCTGAAATTAAATGGAAGGGTAAGGTTTTTATTTGCATCAAGCCCACAACCTACATGAATTTGAGTGGCAAGGCTTTTCGGTATTGGATGGATAAGGAAAAGATCGCAGTGGAACATACCCTAACCATTGTGGATGACCTTGCATTGCCGCTTAGCAAGCTCCGTTTAAGACCAGGTGGCAGCCATGCAGGGCACAATGGGCTTTTAGACATTGAAACCTGCCTGACTACAGGCAATTACCCCAAGTTAAGATTTGGCATTGGCAACCATTTTCCCAAAGGTATGCAGGTTGAATTTGTGCTGGGCAAATGGTATCCCGAGGAAAAAGCCATTGTGGCCCAAAAAATCGAGAAATGTATCGAAATAATTGAAACTGTTTTTGTTATGGGGCTGGAGCGAACAATGGGAGCGGTTAATAACCTTGAATTCGTATAGTAACCTAACTTTTACGTGATGACAATAGGTAAAAAATGATGCCAAGTGTATAAGTTTCAATTTGTTTGCATTAAATTAGCGTCTTGCAATTTTTCACTCTGCAGCATCCATTTTCCTTGAACGGCCCCTTAATCTACTTAAAAGCACATGTTCATATCGTTTAATTTTTATTTGTAAACCTTATTGAACTCTATTCTATTATGAAAATATTCTGTATTGGTCGTAACTATACCGGGCATGTGAATGAATTGGGTAATGAAGTGCCAACGGAGCCTGTTATTTTTATGAAACCCAAAAGTGCTCTGTTACAATCACATACTCCATTTTATTACCCCGAGTTTACCAATGAATTGCATTCTGAGGCTGAATTAGTACTTCGGATATGCAAAAATGGAAAATATATCCAGGAAAAGCATGCCAGCAAGTATTACAATGGTGTATCTGTAGGAATTGATTTTACAGCAAGGGATATTCAGGAAGAACTGAAATCCAAAGGATTACCTTGGGAAAAGGCCAAAGCCTGGGATAATTCAACCGTAATTGGCAAATGGATCGACATTACTCCTGAAATGAAAAAGAACAACATCAACTTTTGCTTGTACAAGAACAAAGAATTGGTGCAACAGGGCAATTCGGGGCAAATGTTGTTCAGTTTCGATAAAATTATAGCTTATATTTCCAATTTCTTTTCGCTTAATATCGGAGATGTAATTTTTACAGGCACGCCGGCTGGAGTAAGTGAATGTGTAGTAGGTGATGAACTGGAGGGGTTTATTGAAGATGAAAGTATGTTTGAACTCGCTATTAAATAGTGCCCGGTAATAAAATTAACATTCGGACCCCGGTATGAATACCGGGATTTTTTTGTACAAAAAGCCGTTCCTGCTCTTGCTGAACGGCCTTTCCCTATTCTGCAGCCGGCACCGGTGTGTTCCGGTTCACCGGCATACAGAATATATTCCTGAAACCCCTGTTTTGAATATTATTCCCTTCGTAAATGATAGCCCCTTTTTAAACAATGTTAGGCTTTTTAAAAATCTCCCCTGTTCATCAAACATGCCACGCGTTTAGTTGTTCGTAATGTTATGATTATTCATATTGCTATGATAAACAAGACAATAAAAACAGAGATGTCGTTATTTTTGGCTTCTTTTGTTTGTAAGTTTTAGATAACTTGTACGTCTATATCCTGTTCCCCTTCATTTTGCAACCCCTGGGAAGCTCTTTTTCATAGAAAATTGTAGAAACAATGGAACATCCCGACCAGAAGTACATTACAGCACTGTTGGAGAATGACGCCGCTGTATTAGAGGAACTTTATAGTAAATTTTCAGCAAAGATTAAATGGATGATCATTCAGAATAATGGCACCGAAACGGATGCCGCCGATATTTTCCAGGATGCCCTTCTTTCCATATACCATAAAGCCAAAACGAAAGATTTTATCCTCACATGTCCGCTTGAAGCTTTCCTGTATCTTATTTGCAAGAATAAGTGGCTCAATGTTTTGAATAAGAGAAAAACCCGGAAGGTAACAATTACCGACACACAGGGATTTAACTATATAGGAGAAGATAATTTTAAACTTGCAGAAGATTGTGTATTACAACAGGAACGGAATAATTTGCTTACACGGAAGCTGGGCGAAATGGGAGATAGCTGCAGGAAAATACTTCAGCTAAGCTGGAGTGGTGCGTCAATGCAGGAGGTAGCGGAACAACTTAATGTTACCTATGCATACGCCAGAAAGAAAAAATCGGAATGTATGGCCCGGTTAATTAGCCTGGTGAAACAATCTCCTGAATTTAATGCATTGAAATGGTAACGCATGAAGGAAAACAGTACGGAACAATTTGAAGACTATCTTAACGGAACAATGTCTCCGGTTGAAAAAGCGGCGTTCGAAGCCAGGCTGCAGTCGAACCCTGAATTGCATGCCTTATTGAATTTATACAGTACAATTGATGCCGAAATGCAGAACACAGAAAAATACAGGAGCCACGAAGCGGACTTACGAACTACCCTGCAGAAGCTCAACGCTGTATATTTCAGGCCGGAAGCACCTGTAATAAAGATGAGCGGCAATAGGAGCAATTACAGGTTCGCGATGTATGCAGCCGCCGGGTTGGCATTAATTCTGGTTTCGTGGTTTATGGTTTTTCAAACCGGTGCCAACAGCCGGCAAATGGCCGACCGCTATGTGAAAGATGAACTTACCCATCTTAGTATTACAATGGATGGCGCCCGGGACAGCCTCCAGCAGGGTATCGCCGCATATAACGATAAAGACTATGCGAAAGCATTGCCGTTGTTTGAAACAATTTACAACAATCATCCTGAAAACAGCGACGCGTTGAAGTATGCCGGAATCACCTGCCTCGTTACAAAAGAATATAACAAGGCGTTGCAGTATTTTGATGAATTGGCAGGGAAAAAGGAACTCTTCAGCAACCCCGGCCGGTTTCTAAAAGCGGTAACATTATTGCAGCGTAACCTACCCGGCGACAAAGAACAGGCGGAACAATTGTTACAAACAGTAGTTAATGAAAAAGGTGAGGGTAGTAAGGAAGCCGCATTGTGGTTACAAAAATGACGGACACGTTATTGACAATCCGTTTTTATAGTTCATTGTTCAACTTGGGGTTTCGTGATGACGGGCACTATTTTTGCTGCTATTACTTCAATATTTATATTGCCTTGTGCGCCTGTGGCCATCCTCCGGATATCAATTGAAGATCCTTTCGCAATTACCGACAAACACCGGTTCATTTCCTGTGTGAACTTTAAGAGTAATGTATCGCTGCCATAGGGTGGTGATTCGCGGCATACCGGTTTTTTGTTTATACTACTCACCGTTAAACATCTTGTTTATGAAAAATGGATTTATGAAAATTGGGTTTTTTGCGGTTTTAATTTGGGCAGTTCTTATTATTGCAGGTTGCCCAAAAGGCGCTCAAAAGCCGGCAGGTGGCGGCGGATCAAGTGACACCAGTGGCGTACCCATCAAGCCTGGCAACTAATGATCTTTGCTTAGCAACTTTACAGGTGTACTTCAATTTGCTGTCCTTAATATGGGGAGACGAAAGTTGAAATACACCATTTTTTATATCCCAAAGCGAAGGGCATAACTTTGCGTATGTGATGCAAAATGATTGATGCATTACATCAATCACATGATAAGACATTCTATTGGCTTCTTATTTATTTTTGGGCTGCGTTTCTCCGGGTATAGTCAGCAGCCTGCCATCGCAGATAGCTTTACCGCGGTGGAAAACAATGCCGCATTCACCAATGCGCAGAAACTCGATCATTTATATCAACTTAAAAAAAAGGCGGAACAACAAAAGGCGGTCGGCGACACGGTTTATGCCAGGATAATGAGCAGGATTGGATTGTATGAATATACCGAAAACAAAAATTTTGATGCCGCGCTTCATTATACCCTGCTTGCCGCAAAGGTTAATATGGCTATTAAACCCCGGGCGGCCGTTTTTTTAGCGGTAGGTGATTATTTTAATCTTGGGTTTTACTACGATAAAACACAACAGTTTTCGAAAGCGCTGGCTTACTACGATACGGCTATTTTACTTTCTCAGAAAGTTGCAGGGCGTGAAGGCCGCATGCTTGATGCACGGCTTGGAAGAATCTATATTTATTTCAGGATCGGAGATTACCAAAAAAGCATCGAAGAAAGTACAAGGGGTGTTATTACATCTTTGCAACTGGGCGATTCAACGCGGCTTATGGATTTTTTGAATCAAAGAGGCCAGTCGTATTTTTTTCAGAATCAATTGCAGCAATCGCTGTCAGATATTGAAACAGTAATTCCTATTGCAGAACGCTTCGGTCAGCCTTATCGTTTAGCCAGTGCATATAAAATGAAAGGATTCATTAATGCAAAAAACAGGAATTTTAAGATTGCGGAAGCCGCTTTTAATACGGCCATTAAAGCAAGAAAGCAAACAAAAGACGACGGACAGGTTGCCGGCGACTTCAACGATTTTGGCAACTTTTATTTAGATAGTCTGAATAATTACAGGCAGGCAAAAATATATTATGCTTATGCTATAAACTATGCTGGTAAGGCAAAAGACTCCGTTCGTCTTTCCCGGGTGTGCAGCAATATGGCAAGAGCTTACCTGGCAGAAGAAGACCTCCAGGGAGCGCTGCATTATATACAATTGGCCACGGCCTACCTAAGATTACCGGTAGAGGATAATTTTTATATCAACCCCACGGCAGTAAGCATGCGTGTTATTGGCAACAAAGAATTGCTGCTGTATATATTCGGCTTAAAAACAGAGGTTCTGCTGCGGCTTTATAAGAATAAAAAAAGCAGAAGCGATATCGGGTTTGCAATACAAACCGCCCTGCTTACAGATAGTATCATTACCCAAATGCGCCATGAGCAGGTAAGGGAGCAAAGCAAACTGTACTGGCGCGACCGCACACGCCGTTTTTTTGGCAACGCTATTGAAGCTTGCTACCTGGCAGATGACTTTCTCCATGCTTTTTATTTCATGGAAAAAAGTCGTTCGGTATTGCTGAACGATAAACTCAATGAATTAGGCGCCTCGGCGCACCTGCCGCCAGACGAAGAAAAAGTTGAACATGATTTTAAAGTTCGCATTTCGCTGGAGGAACAAAAGTTGGGTGAACTGGAAATGCATTCGCGGCAATATTTGCAACAGCAATTGAATTTGCTGAAGATCAAAGACGGGTTTGAAGCGTATATTAAAAAAATCGAAGAAAAATACCCCGGCTATTATCAATATAAGTATGCCGATGATGTACCAACGCTTAACAGGTTGCAGGACTACCTGTTGAACAATGAAGAAAGTTTCATTTATTATTTTGTAGAAGACAGCGTGGCTTTCATGCTTGCCGTTTTGCCGGATACCGTTGTCATGGTAAAACATCAATCGCCTGATGTTGCGACAGACCAGGTAGCTGCTTTTTTGCATTGGTGTTCCAATAAGCAGCAGTTAAACAACCACTACGACGGATTTTCCTTTTTGTCGCACAGCTTATATCAGAAATTTTTTGAGCCATTGCGAATTCCACCCGGGCGTGTGATTCTTTGTCTTGATAATTTTTTTCTGCCTTTCGAGGCCTTATGTACCGATAAAAAAGGCACCGGCTTTCTTATTTACGATTATATATTCAGCTACGTGTATTCGGCCGGGTACCTGTTTAAAAAAATAGATGCGCAGGCGGCGAAGGGAAAATTCGTTGGATTTTCGCCCGTGAAATTTCAGCCCTATCTTGGTTTACCCGAATTAAAATTTTCGGCCCAATATCTTCAAAAGGCGGCTTCTCATTATGATGAAACCTTATTGTTTACAAACAGCGAAGCAAGCAAACAAAATTTTCTGCACGCCTTACCCCGCTACAGCATTGCCCATGTTTATTCGCATGCCCTGGCAGATACCGCCAACTCGGAACCATTACTGTACCTGCAGGATTCGGTGATACATCTCTCCGAGTTGCAACTACTAAACCGGCCCGCAACCAGGTTAATTATGCTCAGCGCCTGCCAAACCAACGTTGGCAAAAGCGCTGCCGGCGAGGGGGTGTATAGCCTGGCGAGAGGATTTTCTACCGCGGGTATACCAGCCGTTGCGGCCACATTGTGGCAGGCAGACGAAACTACGATATATGAAGTGTCGGATAAGTTCCACGAATATCTTGCCACGGGCATACGTAAGGACGAGGCACTCCGGAAAGCAAAACTATACGTTATGCAGCATGGAAAAAAGGAACAGCAATTGCCTTTTTTTTGGGCTAATATGGTGCTCCTCGGCAATGCCGACCCCATTCTTTTTTCGAATCATCCCACTATTTCTTGGTGGTGGTTACTAATGGCTATACCTCTATTGGCCGGGATCATTTATATGCTTGCCTTTAAAACACGAAAAAAGATAGCGCAGGGATAAATGTTATCCCGCCATGC
>CAYMKT010000008.1:38668-49412 GCA_964391065.1 uncultured Terrimonas sp.
GCTGTGCAATAGGCAAGACAGGAATTTTTCCTTCATTACATCATCTGAATAAAAAAGCACAAGCAGCAGTTGCACATGAGGAAATGGTACTGCGGCTTGTGCCCCTGGAGTACTATAGGAAGGACACGAAGAATAGGTTAAGAAGCTGTGCGGTATAAGATCAAAATTGCGGTTGTTATGTTACCTGTATATTTTTTAAGCTGAATTTTTGCCGACAGGTTTTTCCCTGACAATATCATATGTATATTTCCTGCCCTGTCTAAAAGCTGAAAAGCAACGCCTTAACCGTGTTCTAAAAACCTCCGCTGCGATAAGCAGCCCTTTTACTTTAATCAATCGTTTGCGTTTTATTTGTCTTTTAGCATACCTTTTCCTGCTATCTTTTTTAATTTTCGTACCTTCAAATTTGGTGCGAATGCGCTTTCCAATTATGAAAATTAAGCTCAATAAAAAACTACTGTTTATTACCGGTATACTGGTTGTTGCCCTTGTTGTTACAACAAGTTTAATGGGTCACAAAAAGGTAGACTACAACGCCGACGTAAAACCGCTCTTTAATAAAAAATGCATTAGTTGTCACGGAGGGGTGAAAAAAGAATCCGGATTCAGTGTATTGTTCCGCGCTGAGGCGCTGGACAAACCAGAAAGCGGTAAGTTCGCTATTGTGCCCGGGCACCCCGAAAAGAGTGAGATGATTAGCCGGCTTACTTCAAAAGATCCCGAAGAAAGAATGCCTTACAAGCATGATCCGTTGTCGCAGGATGAAATTGATATGCTTACACAATGGATTAAAGAAGGAGCGCAGTGGGGAGATCATTGGGCATATGTTGCCGTGAAGCCCGTTAACGTGCCGGATGCATCTTCGGGCTTCTGGAGTTTTCTCTCTAAAAAGAATGACTTTGTTAAAAATGATGTAGACCGTTTTATTTACAATAAGCTGAAGGCGGAAAAATTAACACCTTCGCCAATGGCGGATAAACCCACATTGCTGCGGCGGGTTAGCCTCGATATTACAGGCGTGCCGGCTTCCCCTGAACTTGCGCAAAAGTTTTTGAACGATGGAAGTGCGGAAGCCTATGAAAAACTGGTTGATACCCTGCTGACATCGCCTCAATACGGGGAGCGCTGGACGGCGATGTGGCTTGATCTTGCCCGTTACGCCGACAGTAAGGGGTACGAAAAAGACGGCTATCGTTCAATATGGCGCTACCGCGACTGGCTCATTAAAGCCTTTAATAAGGATATGCCGTACGACGAGTTTTTAACGGAACAACTGGCGGGTGACCTTTTGCCCAACCCCAGCGATGAACAATTTATAGCTACGGCGTTTAACCGCAACAGCATGAACAATGATGAAGGGGGCACGGATAACGAAGAATTTCGCACCGCGGCCATTATTGACCGCGTAAATACTACATGGGAAACATTGTTAGGAACAACCTTCGCCTGTGTGCAGTGCCACAGTCATCCGTATGATCCTTTTAAGCATGAAGAATATTATAAGTTCATGGCTTTTTTTAATAACACAAGAGATGAAGATGTGCCGTTTGAATACCCTGTGTTAAGAGAATTTAAAAGCGATGATGAAAAAAAGTTTGAGTCTTTAAAGAGTTGGCTTGCGGAGAATGTGTCCAAAGAAAAATCACACGAAATCATAACGTTCGTTAAAACATGGCAACCCGCCGTGTACTCCTATCATGCAGATAAATTTGTTAACAGTGAATTGGCGGAAGTATATCTCGCATTAAGAAAAGATGCGCAATGCAGGCTGCCACAAATTAATCTGGATGGAAGTAAAGAACTCACTTTCCGTTATTCTTCAGGTATTAAGGATGGTAAATGGACTATTCATGTAGATAGTGTTACCGGTCCCGTTATAGGGTCTACTGTAATCCCTCAATCCAATGGCTGGGCCATTCACCGCATCAACATCATGCCGGTAGATGGCAGGCACGACCTGTATTTTACCTATAGCAATCCAAACGCAGAAAAAGGAAAGCAGCGTAACCTGGTAACATTTGATTGGTTTCACTTCGGTGATTCCTTTCCCGGCAAAGGCCTGCCCGGCTACGATACTGCATACAAATACTTTAACGAACTCGTTACCACTTCCCCGGCTACCGAAACACCCGTAATGATGGACAATCCGGCGAATATGTTTCGTGCTACGCATGTATTTGAACGGGGTAGCTGGCTGTCTAAAGGGGAAGAAGAAAAACCTGATGTTCCCCATTCGATGAACCCGCTTCCTGAAGACGCCCCGCGTAACAGGCTGGGGCTGGCTAAATGGCTGACCAGTACCGAAAACCCGCTCACCGCGAGAACGATGGTGAACCGGATATGGGAACAGTTGATGGGACAGGGAATTGCTGAAACGCTGGAGGACATGGGAACACAGGGTATTGCACCCACGCACCAGCAACTATTGGACTGGCTTTCGTGGCAGTTTATGAACGACGATAACTGGAGTATAAAACAATTAATCAAAACCATAGTGATGTCGGGTACATACCGGCAAAGTTCCGTGGTAACTCCGGAAACCCTGGAAAAGGATCCGTTCAATAAATATTATGCACGCGGTCCAAGGGTAAGGCTTTCGGCCGAACAAATCCGGGACCAGGCATTGGCTGTATCTGGCTTACTAAGCAATAAAATGTTTGGGGAGAGTGTAATGCCTTACCAGCCCAAAGGCTTGTGGCGGTCGCCCTATGATGGAAAAACATGGGAAATCAGCAATGGAGAAGACCGGTACAGGCGTGCGATATATACGTATTGGAAACGTACATCGCCTTATCCAACCATGTTGAGTTTTGATGGAGTGGCGAGAGAGGTTTGCCTTGCGCGCCGCATCCGTACTAATACTCCCTTGCAGGCATTGGCCACTTTAAATGATAACGGTTTTATTGAAATGGCAAGGCATTTTGCCAACCGGATGGAAAAAGAAGGTGGAGATGACCCGTTACAGCAAATCAGTAAAGGCTACGAATTAGCAATGTATCACCCCATAGAAAAAGAGAAACTGGAGGCGCTTGCAAAGCTTTACCAGGACGGGTTAAATGAGTTCAAAAAAGACAAAGAAAAGGCCTGTGAAATGATCAACGAGGGTACAAAAAATACGGATCCCCAAAAAGCGGCATTAATACTGGTGGCGAACGCCATGATGAATTTGGACGAGTTTATAACGAAGAATTAGATAACGCGGGCGGCTTTTACCACATAGGTACATAGAAACGCAGATTCGGAAATGGTTAATAGTATCATCAAAAAAATATGTGCACCTATATACCTATGATTCTATGTGTTGAGTATTTCACTACACTGGCACATAGAAAGATCAAGTCAGTCAGGTGTGTTGAAAAACATTCTATTAAAATAACTAATTATGACTCGGAAAGATTTACATAACGATCGGTTGTTCAGCGAAGCAAATCACGAAGCATTGCGGTTTATTACACGCAGGCATTTTTTAAAGGACAGCATGACCGGTTTGGGTGCGATGGCCTTTGGCTCCATGCTGGCAGGTTGCGACTGGATGGGTTCGAAAGATAAAGTAGCAGGCGTGGCGTTCGACAGCATGAATCCCCTTGCAGCCAAGCCCCCCATGTTCCCCGGCAAAGCTAAATCCGTTATTTACCTGCATATGGCCGGCGCTCCGTCGCAGTTGGAGTTATTTGACTATAAACCCGACCTCACGAAATTAGACGGGCAGGAATGCCCTCAGTCGTTGCTGGAAGGTAAACGATTCGCATTTATCAGGGGCGTTCCTAAAATGCTGGGCCCTTGTGCGCATTTCGAGCAACGTGGGCAAAGTGGCGCCTGGATATCGGACAACATGCCGCATTTGATTTCGGTAGCCGACGAACTAAGCTTTTTAAAGGCCGTTAAAACCGACCAGTTTAATCATGCTCCTGCGCAGTTGCTGATGCACACCGGTTCGGCACGTTTGGGCAGGCCAAGTATGGGCGCCTGGGCAAGCTATGGTTTGGGCACGGAAAACAGTAACCTTCCGGGTTTTGTGGTACTCACTTCGGGTGGAAGAAATCCTGATGCAGGAAAAAGTGTTTGGGGAAGCGGCTTCCTGCCTTCGGTATACCAGGGAGTGCAATGCCGCTCCGAAGGCGATCCTGTGTTGTTTATCAACGACCCGGAAGGAATCAGCAAAAACTTGCGTAAAGCGTCTATCGACGCCATTAACGAAGTAAACCGTAAATCGCACGAGGAGTTTAATGATCCTGAAATTTTATCGCGCATATCGCAGTACGAAATGGCTTATAAAATGCAGATGTCGGTTCCGGAAGCTATGGACATCAGTGATGAGCCAGACTATATACACCAGATGTACGGTACTCAACCCGGCGAAGAAAGTTTCGCCAACAACGCGTTGCTTGCCAGGAAACTGGTAGAAAAAGGGGTGCGTTATGTGCAACTCTTTGATTGGGGTTGGGATTCGCATGGCACGGGGGCAGATACTTCATTGGAAATAGGATTTGTTGATAAATGCAGGAGTGTAGACCGGGCTTGCACCGCTTTGCTCCTCGATCTGAAGCAACGGGGTTTGTTAGACGAAACGCTGGTGATATGGGGCGGTGAATTTGGCCGTACGCCCATGCAGGAAAACCGGGAAGGCAAAGTCCAGGCTTATAAAGGCCGCGACCATCATGCAGAAGCATTTACCATATGGATGGCAGGCGGCGGAATAAAACGCGGAGCCAGTTATGGTGAAACAGATCCTATAGGATATAGCGCCGTGAGCGGCAGGGTGAGCCCTTTCGATATCCAGGCAACTGTGCTCAACCAGTTAGGATTTGATCATGAAAAATTCACTTACCAATTCCAGGGTCGACCGTTCAGACTTACCGATGTAGAAGGACGTGTTATCCATGAAATTGTGGCATAAACAACCTTACCCGCTTTATGGCTCTAAACCGAAGGAAATTTATTACAACAACCGCCGCGCTTGGGGGTGCAATGATAGCGCCTTTTTCTAAGTATGATATTAATAAGCCGTCTTTCGCCATTCCTCCGGGTTTTACTCCCGTAATGATGGCAACTAACTGGGGCTTTCCCGGAACGGTGGATGCATTTTGCGGGAAAGCTAAAAAAGAAGGGTACGATGGCATTGAAATGTGGTGGCCGGGTGAGCAATCCAAACAGGATGCTTTGTTTAACGCTTTAAAAAAACACCAGCTTGAAATTGGTTTTTTATGCGGAGCCGGCGATTCTGATTTTGAAAAGCATTTGCAGCAGTTTAAAGATATGGTTACGGCGGCAACTTCTCAAACCATTCAAAAACCGCTGTACATTAACTGCCATTCGGGGAAAGATTATTTTTCTTTTGAGCAGAATAAAAAATTTATTGAATACACCACTGGGGTGGCAAAAAATACAGGCATCCCCATCAGTCATGAAACGCATCGTTCGCGCATATTATATGCCGCTCCTATTGCCCGGAATTTTATTGAAAGCATTCCGGAGTTACGGGTTACGCTGGATATTTCTCACTGGTGCAATGTACACGAATCGTTGTTGGGCGACCAGGAAGCAACCGTGCAGCTTGCTTTATCAAGGGTAGATCATATTCATGTAAGAGTAGGTCATCCCGAAGGGCCCCAGGTTAACGACCCCCGTGCGCCAGAATGGGAAGAAGCGGTAAAGAGTCACTGGCAATGGTGGGATAAGGTAGTTGAGCTTAAGATCGGGCAAGGCGTAAACAAACTTACTTTTCTTACTGAATTCGGCCCGCCGGATTACCTTCCCGCTCTTCCTTACACCAGGCAGCCGGTGGCAGACCAATGGGCGGTTAATGTATACATGATGAACCAGGTTAAAAAAAGATACTCCAATACATAAAATAATTACGCTACACTTTGTATGATACTACTCAGCTTGTCCGGTTTCTTTGGTCGTTTTCATCCTGTGCTCGTGCATTTACCTATTGGAATTTTGATACTGGGCGTTATACTGCACTGGCTCAGCAGAAGACCACAGTTTGCTAACCTGAACCAGGCGGTTGGTGTAACGTTATTGCTTGGCGCTGTCAGCGCTATTTTCTCATGTATCAGTGGTTGGTTACTGGCGGAGGGTGCGGAGTATGATGAGATCGTTCTTGGCAGGCACCGGTGGATGGGCATAACCGTAGCAGTAATTGCCATCGTATATTATGTGGTATATACTCAGAAATTTTCTTTCAGGTTACCCACCACGCTTCCTTATATTCTTTCCATTGCCCTATTGGTGTTGATCACTTTTACCGGCCACCTTGGCGGCACACTTACTCACGGTGAGGGCTACCTTACACAGGATATACTGGAACCGGTGGAAATTGAGGAAATAAAAAAAGTTATTCCGGATGTACAGCGGGCGATGGCTTATAACGATATTGTGCAGCCCGTTCTGCAGAATAAATGTTATAGTTGCCACGGACCTTCGAAGCAAAAGGGTAAGCTGCGTTTAGATAGCCCGGAAGCGATTGCAAAGGGCGGAGAAGATGGAAAAGTGCTGACTACAGGTAAAAGCACAGAGAGTGAATTGTATAAAAGGCTGATACTGGATATGCTGGAGAAGAAACACATGCCACCCAAAGGAAAATCGCAACCCAGCGAAGCGCAGATCAGGTTAATACAGTGGTGGATTGATGCGGGGGCTAGCTTTGATAAGCCCGTAAATGCGCTATCCCAGGATGAAAAAATAAAACCGCTGCTGCTCGCTTTGCAAAGCGATCATTTGGTAGAACCTGCTAAGCCCCAGGTGCCCGAAACTCCTGTGGCAAAGGCGCCGGAAGATGCCTTGAATACCTTAAAGCAAATGGGCGTAACCATCGTTCCGGTTGCCGATGGCAGCAATTACCTCTCCGCTAATTTTCTCGGGTTGCCTGGTATTGGCGATAAAGAAATAAAACTGCTGGAGCCACTTGCCGCTCAACTGGTTTGGCTGAAGTTGGGCAATACCGCCATTACTGATTCTGCCTTATACAGTTTAGCCCAATTCCCGGTTCTCATTAAGCTGAGCCTCGAGTACACGGAAATCTCCGATAAGGGCTTAGCCAGTTTGCAAAAATTATCTAAACTTCAATATCTCAATATTGTGGGAACAAACGTTACTGCAAAGGGCCTGCTTTCGTTGAAGGAATTGCCGGAACTGGATGCTGTGTACCTTTATAAAACACCCATATCCGGTGCAGACTGGTTATCACTGAAGAAAGCATTTCCAAAAGCAACGTTAGACACAGGAGGATATGTATTACCCCTGCTGGAAGGCGATACCACACTCGTTACCCAAAAGCGCTAACACTCCCAAAGTGAATATTTTATTCTAAGGTACAGGCACGGCATTAAACAACCATCATGATACTACCTCGCATTGGCCAATTTGATCAGTTGACTAACATCTCTAATCAATATTTTTCTACCCTTTGTTTCAACTATTCCGGCGGCTTTAAATTCACTTAGTACCCTTACCACGTTTTCGCGGGCTGTACCTGCAAGGCTGGCCAAATCATCCCTGGATATGTTGATTTCTACAGCCATACCCGGTTCAAAATTCACTTTATATTTTTCTCTTAATACAATTAATTGTAATGCCAGTCTTTCGCGAACCGAGTTTTGTGCAAATAAAGTGATGCTGTTGGCTAATACGGCAAATTCGTGACTCAGCGTTTTTAAAAGCCGGTTATTGAGGATGGGCGATTGTTGCAGGCAGACCAGGAAATCTTCTTTGGGTATGAAAGCAATAGTGCTTTCTTCCAGTGTGGCAGAAGAATCGGGGTAACGATATTCGGATAAAATAGCGTGATAACCCAGGAGTTCGCCGGTGTTGGCCACATAAATGATTTGCTCCCTGCCATGTTGGTCTGTTTTGTATTTTTTAACTTTCCCTTCAATAACGTAATATATGCCGGAGGGGTAAGCCCCTTCCCGAAACAGTACTTCTCCTTTTTTATAAATGTGTTCGCTCTTATGCACCATAAGACGGTTATAATCTGCCGCTGGCAGATCGGTCAAAATAGACTCACTTTTAAAATCCCATTTGTCTATTGGGAAAATGCCCCGGATACTCATAATAGAGCGCAAAATTACCTTTAAAAAAATTGATATTAATTACTTTTCATCGTGATAAGGTTTACCGCAGGGCGAAGAATGGAGCTATAACTTTGCGGTTGCGCCAGGAGTTAGTATTTGCCTGCAGTATGCTATGCTGTGCTGGTCCGGCAATACAGCATCATGAACCAATAGCACAATTACACTTTAAAGTTCTGCCATTATTATGTATGTCATCCAAAAGGAGTTACCCGTAAATGAGTTTTTTACTTCGGATAAACGATTTAATACACTCTATCCCGATCAGGTCCGCCTATTAGCCGCCCGGCACTGGACTCCTGTACGCGTAGCACAAAGAGCTTCTTTTTTTTTAGCGGTTGAAGATGATGCGCGTATTCTTGATATCGGTAGCGGAGTAGGTAAATTTTGTTTGAGCGCAGCTTATTATGCCCCTACATCTCATTTTTACGGTATAGAGCAACGTAAAGACCTTGTGGCGTATGCACAGTCCGCAAAAGACACGCTGGGATTAACAAATGTTTCTTTTACGCATGGCAATTTCACTCAACTTGACTTGCGCGACTACGATCATTTTTATTTCTACAATTCCTTTTATGAAAACCTTGCCGGAACAGATAAAATAGATGAGCATATTGCCTACTCGGGCGAATTGTATAATTATTACAACTGCTATTTATATACACAACTGGAACAAATGCCCCCCGGAACAAGATTGGCAACATTTTACAGTCTCGAAGGTGAAGTGCCCCCGGCTTACCATGTAGTTGGATCTGAACTGGACAACCTTCTTAAGTTTTGGATAAAGATTTAATCATTTTAAACGGATTGCTTATGCTGACAATGAATACAGATGAATTCCGCGCTGGTCTAAAAAAGAAGATACTGTCATCTCCGTCGCAAGAAGCGGTTAAGAGGGTTATTGATGTTGTAGTAAAAGAATTGAACCCTGATGGCGAAAACATTGCGTTTTTTATCCAATTTGTTGATAAGCTAATTTATAGCTTAGAACTGTACGACCCAATGAATCAAACTGCACTTGAATGGTCTAATATAAAAATGGCGCGCATATATCTTCTTCAAATCAAACTAAAAAAGAAGTTTGAGATAGGTTTATCCTAATAGAGTCATTATATGTTTAAACCTAAGTTGTTTGAAACGCTAAAGCACTACAACAGGCAGCAGTTTACAAAAGATGCCATGGCGGGGTTAATTGTAGGGTTTGTAGCCCTGCCGCTTGCCATTGCCTTTGCTATCGCTTCCGGTGTATCGCCCGAAAAAGGGTTGTTTACCGCTGTTGTTGCGGGTTTTATTATTTCCGCACTGGGCGGCAGCAGGGTGCAAATTGGCGGACCTACAGGTGCATTCATTGTAATTGTATATGGCATTGTTCAGCAGTTTGGTATTAATGGGTTGATCATAGCCACTTTTATTGCCGGAGTAATGCTTATCATCATGGGCATATTCCGTTTAGGTACTGTTATTAAATTTATCCCCTATCCCTTAATTGTAGGATTTACCAGTGGCATCGCCCTTATCATTTTCTCTTCGCAAATGAAAGATTTTTTTGGATTGAAGATGGGGGAAGTTCCTGCTGATTTTACAGATAAATGGCAAAGCTATATTGGAAACTTTCAATCGGTTAATATCTATTCGTTTTTAATTGCGGCAGGTACAGTTGCTATTATTACTTTGTGGCCTAAACTTACACGCAAAATACCCGGATCATTAATTGCGCTTTTGGTTACAACTGCCGTGGTGCAACTGTTACACCTGCCTGTAGAAACCATTGGCAGCCGCTTCGGCAGCATTCCTTCTTCCTTTCCTTCACCTGTAATTCCCGATCTTGATTTCGCCACTATTCAAAAGCTGATTGCACCTGCATTTACCATTGCGTTACTGGGTGGAATAGAATCCTTATTGTCTGCCATTGTAGCCGATGGTATGATTGGGGGGAATCACAGATCCAATACCGAACTCATCGCCCAGGGCACAGCCAATATCTTCTCCTCCATTTTTGGCGGTATTCCGGCTACAGGCGCCATAGCCCGTACCGCAACCAATATCAAAAATGGGGGGCGCACGCCGGTGGCAGGCATAGTGCATGCAGTTACTTTACTGCTGATTATGTTGTTCGTGGGAAAATGGGCCGCACTGATACCCATGCCGGCATTAGCCGGTATACTGGTGATAGTGGCTTATAATATGAGTGAATGGGAGAATTTTATTTCAGTAGTAAAAGGTCCGCGTGGCGATGCCGCAGTATTACTTACTACTTTCTTTCTTACTGTATTGATTGATCTTACCGTAGCTATTGAAATAGGCATGGTGCTGGCTGTATTTCTGTTTATGCGGAATATGATCAAGTTTACAGATGTAAACATTCTCACCGGTGAAAATTCAAATAAAGAGGAAGGGCGGGATAAGGATGCGGTAAGCAATTATGCTGTTCCGAAAGATGTAGAAGTATTTGAAATAAACGGTCCCTTATTTTTCGGCGCCGCCTATAAATTTAAAGATGCTATAAAGTTTATTAAAAAGCCACCCAGGGTATTCATCATCCGCATGCGGCAGGTACCTATTATTGATGCCACAGGGATCAGAACGCTGAAGGAAATTCACAAGGAATCTAAACACCGGGGCACAAAATTAATCCTTTCGGAAGTGCATAGTAAACAGGTAATGGATGA
>CAYMKT010000009.1:0-19498 GCA_964391065.1 uncultured Terrimonas sp.
TGGCGACATTGAAATACATTCCGTTGAAGGAATAAGGGAATGTTTCGCTAATGGCATTGATCCTAATGGTTATTTTAAAAATGAGCCGCTCATCAACGAGTTAACAAGCGAATACCTGCGAAGTTCAAGATTTAAAGATTGTGTCAAAGCGTTTACCGACTATGGTTTGGTATATAATGATAAGGCCATTAGCATGCTCCATTTTCTCCTGGCAAAATCAGCAGATGTAAAACATCATGTTACCGGACTGATCTGGGGCAAAGGTTATGACTGGGAAACACTTATTCCTTCGGTTAACCCAATCAGTTATGCCATGATGGGACTTCTTCCGCAGATGCACAGAAGGGAAGCTGAAATCTCCGGTATTGTTTCATTACTGCTTTCAGCAGGGTATGGGATTGACTACCAATCAACCAATACCCCGAATAAATACCTCCATCCCTGACATTTCAGATTTTTTTCGCCATCCGCAAAAAACGCACGCATAAAAAAAGGCTGGAGCAGGAGAGTCCCACAATAAAGCCTATCCAAATGCCGGCTGCGCCCAACCCTCCGTGAAATGCTAAAATATAACCTGCAGGTATGCCCACCACCCAATAGGCAATGCCGATAAGCAGTGTTGGTACGTTTACATCTTTAATACCCCGCAGCAAACCAGCGGCTATGGCCTGCGTGGCATCCGATATCTGGAAAATAGCGGCATATATCAACAGCAAAGCCGATAGGTGCAACACATGGGTATCTTTGGTAAACACCGTTGGCAGCATATTACGGAATGCAACAAATATCAGCGCACACAGCATTCCATAAAGAAGAGCCGTAATTAATGTACTCTTGCCAATACTAATGATTTTTGCCCGGCTGCGTGTTCCAAATGCGTTGCTTACCCTTATTGAACTACCCTGTGCCAGTCCCATCGAAACCATAAAAGTAAAAGAAGCACAGCTCAGTGCAATTTGATGTGCCGCCTGGGCTGTAGCGCCAATCGTTCCTATAATAATGCCTGATATGGCAAATGCGGCGCCTTCCATGCCTACCTGTAAACTGCTGGGTATGCCGATATACAATAGTTCTTTAATAGTACCAAGCCGGAGCTTCCACTGGTTCCTTCTTACGATAATATACCTGCGAAATAAGGGATGCCTGAAGATAACAATACCGAGTGTGAGGAACATCAAAGTACGCGTGATCAGGGTTCCCCAGCCAGCGCCCCGCAATTCCAATCTTGGAAAACCCCAGTTCCCGAAAATGAGTAACCAGTTGATGAATATATTAAGCGGCAGGGCCGCCATAGAGATGATCATGGCAGTCCTTGTTTTTTCCAGTCCGTCGGTAAATTGCTTGAGCGCCATAAAAAGAAGCATGGGAATAACGCTCCAGCCCATTAATTCCAAAAAAGGCACAGCCAGCGCTGCTACTTCCGCGTCTTGCTTCAAATGAAAAAGAATATTCTTGCCCAGGACAAGCGATAGCGAGATGGCTACTGCCGTTGCAGCACATAACCAGAATCCGTTGTAAAAATAATGCGACACTTTTTGCCCGTCCTTGCGCCCGTGCGACATGGCCACCAATTGCGAAACGGATATCGTCATGCCAATGCCTATTACAAAGGGAATATTGAGTACCGCCAATACCAGTGCGCCTGCTGCCAGTTGTTTATACCCTAATGCACCTATCATTGCCGTATCGATGAGATGCAGCGCCATTTGAGACAATTCTCCGAAAATAATAGGAAGTGATAAACGAAGCGTTCGCTTCGCTTCATCAAATAAGGACAAACGCATGCGGTAAAAATAATGGAAGCAAAGATGGCTTATTTACAGGTAAGAAATAAGGCATTTTTATTTGGTTAAACGCTTCCTCAAACCGGCCATATTACCTGATGATATAACACGCGGAAAAAGGAAATGTTTTTGGTTTCCCCGGATTCCTTATTTTAGAGCATGCATAGAAGATTTTATATTTTATTGATCAGCCTGGTTACTTTACAATGTAATAATCTACCGAATGGCGGCCGTGAACACGCGAAAGTTTTCCCAAAGGAAATGATTCATTTTACGCCATACGCCGGTAACCCCGTTTTTGCCGGAACGGGCAGCGATACCTGGGATAAGCAAATCCGTGAAAGAGGTTACATACTTCACGAAGACGATGGCTGGCATCTCTGGTATACCGGGTATAAAAATATAAACGATACCAAATACCTGGGCTATGCCACATCACCGGATGGGGTGAACTGGAAGCGTTACGGACAAACCCCTATTTATGACTCCGCATGGGTGGAAGATATGTCGGTGATCAGGGATGACGGCGTGTACTATATGTTTGCCGAGGGCAAGGACGATATTGCTCACATGATGACTTCCAATGATCGAATTCATTGGACAGAAACAGGCCCCCTCGATGTCCGCATGGCTAACGGCAACCCGCTTTCGAAAGGTCCGTATGGAACTCCCACCATCTGGAAAGAAAACGGAACCTGGTATCTATTCTATGAGCGTGACGATTTGGGGATATGGCTGGCAACATCAAAAGATATGAAAACATGGACAAATGTGCAGGACGAGCCGGTCATCAAAATGGGTCCGGATCCCTACGACTCATACGCCGTGGCCATGAACCAGGTAATTAAATACAAGGGAAGGTATTACGGCTACTATCACGCATCGGCGTTTAAAGACTGGCACGAGTGGTCTACCTGCGTTGCTACATCGCAGGATTTGATTCATTGGGACAAATATGAGCACAATCCCATTATTGGGGATAATAGTTCCAGTGGAATTTTAGTTAACGATGGCAAACTATTCAGGATGTACACGATGCACCCGCAAGTGAACCTCTATTTCCCGGTATCGGACAGCCTGCCTTAGTATTAAATTTTAAATCAGTTATTTTACATATCACATTGATTAACATAATAATAAACTTATATTATTGCTTCTCAATTGTGAATATGCAATGCTTAATATACGGGCGCCTGCGTTATTGATAGCCATGGCTTTTTTAATATCGCAAGCCTTCCAAAGGCATAGGAGGATTTAGCGGTTTCGTTCTGGCAATATGGCGCACCGGGTTTTGAAGACAAAAAATGAAAGGGAACAGTCCAAAGATTGGTGGGTAAATGAAGTTGCCGCAAATGCACCGTAAGGCTAAGGTTCCTGTAGAAGTCCATCTTCTACTTCCTGGGGAATTATGCTTTTATAATATCGGACACAGCAGTTCCCAGCAACGCATAAAAGCGTAGCCGCAACAAATGGCAAACTGGTTGATTGATGATGGTATCACGCCTTTTTAGAAAAAACATCAGCACCAAATGACCGGCCGAGTCATTTTCCGCCAAAGCTGCATGGCGAAGCTGCAACATCCATAACATATTGTTGTTATGAATATTGCAGCGGCTATCTATCAATAAATTAAATGTAATTACAGGGAGATAACACTGTTCGTACTACCATAAATATTTGGCTCCTGCCCATCAACTTCAGGATCATTAATCCATTCTGAATCGTTGATACGATACTTGAATTCGTGGGTAGAATCTTTAGGCAGGTTTACCTCTGCGCTAAAAGTGCCGTCTTTCTTCTTGCTCATGATGATGGAATTTTCCCAATCACTGTTCAATCCCAGTATTTCAACGGTTTCTGCGTCTTCGGGCTTAAAGGCGAACTTTACTTTGCAATAATCTTTAGTCTTGTAATAGGTTTTCTGTACCATAAACTCTTTTTAATGTTGGTTTGAAAATAGATCAAAATGGCAAGCAGGCAGTACAAAGGTAAAAACCTTTTACTTTCCCTTAATACAACGAAATGCAAAAAGTAACCTGCAAACAGATGGGATTTTTCCACATATATGTGAATTTCTCTTTTAATCGCATCACGGGTACGTTTATTCCAGACCTATATAATAATTACCGATCATAAGTCCACCGGTTAATATATCTTTTCAAAAGCATTTTGGTTTTCCGGGATTTTTTTAATTCCATTGGTTTCAGATCAATCAAATAGCATTTTTTTAACTTTCGTTTTAACCGGTTCATAACCAGTGTTCCCGGTTTGAACTATACGCCCATAGTCGTTTTTTTTGGTCTTTTGCAGATATGTCTCCTGAAATAAATAGCCAGGACCTGCGTTACATTTCGATGGCTGATCAATACTTGCTCCTTAAAATGGCTGGATGTATAACATTAAACTTTAAACAACATTGCCGGTCTATGGCTTCAATTCCCTTATACTTTTAAATTAATCTTCCTTTTATGAAACAAAAATCGTTTTTACTGCACGTAGTGGTATTTTCCTTTTTACTGGGTTCTATTGCCTGTAAAAAAGACAATCACGCGGACAACAACAAATCTGATAGCGAAATTGAGTTGCATGCCGACGATGAGGCGCAATTTGATGCGGAAATTGACGCTATAGCCAACGATGTAAATCTTGTATTGGAGAGTGGCTCATCCTTTAGTCCAAGAATACAGGACAACATTATTTGCGACGCTTCCATTGCGGTTGACCTGCAAACTAATCCACAAACCATTACCCTCACTTATAATGGCAGCAGTTGTTTTGGTGGTAGTCGTACACGGTCGGGTGTGGTGGTATTATCTGCTGCACCGGGCACAAAATGGGACGTGGCCGGCGCAGCCGTGAAGATTGAATTTAAAAATTTAAAAATCACCCGTTCAAGCGATAAGAAAAGCATTACCATCAACGGTGAACAAACCTATACCAATACCAGCGGCGGGTTGTTGACTAAATTATCCGCTCTTGAATCCATCACGCACACCATTACGAGCAGCGGGTTATCTGTAACCTTTGATAATGGTTCCAAACGTACCTGGCAGGTGGCCAAAGAGCGGTTGTTTACTTACAGCAACGGTATAGTAATCGCGGTTTCGGGAAAACATACAGAAGGCAGCAAAACAAATATTGCCATATGGGGTAGCAATCGCTTTGGTACCAGTTTTACAACTTCTATCAGCGACCCGCTGGTGATTCGCCAGGATTGCAATTTTAGATTAACCAGCGGAGCGATCGAACATAGTATTGGATCAATTGTAGCATCTGCCACATTTGGATTAGATGCAAACGGCAGTCCCGTGTTGTGTCCTTCGGGCAGCTATTATTACAAAGTAATATGGACTGGTCCAAATGGAAACAGCTTTACCGCTCTTCGTCCTTACTAAGAATAGAGCAGGTCTGTAGCAGCTAAACCTATTTATCCACGAATGCATCAACTTTGGTCTGGTGCATTCTTTTTTTGGTATGCCCATCAACTATTGCCGTTGCGTTTCTTCTCTTATCTTCGTTTTAAATAATGCTTAGCCATGCTGAACGAGCCCCTGCTTGATTATTTGAAACAACGGTTCAACGATTTTTTTGCCACAGAGGTCAGTATACACCACTATCAACCCGCGCATGGCGGCGACACGAACAAGTGCTATCTGCTGGAAACCAGTAAAGGCAGGTTTTTCATCAAACTAAACGCTTCTTTTTTTGGGTTAGATATGTTTGAAAAAGAAGCCTGGGGCTTGGTACAGTTAGCCAATACCGGGGTAATTAAAGTTCCGCGGCCCCTGTTTGACGGCCGGTTTAACCAGCAAATATTCCTTGTTATGGAATATATTGAGCCCGGAAAACCGTCTGCCGGTTTTTGGGAAGATTTTGGATTGTCGATGGCTAACCTTCATGCTGTTGTGGGTAATCATTTCGGACTGGAGAACAAAAACTATATTGGCAAGCTGGGGCAATCTAACAATCCGCATTCGCAATGGGCAGATTTTTACGCGGCGGAACGACTACTGCCCCTTGCCGGTAAGGCAACGGAAAAAGGGTTGCTGGAACACGCACATTTGAAAGCAGTAGAAAACCTCTGCAGCAGATTAAAAGATATTTTTCCGGATGAGAAGCCTGCCCTTCTTCATGGCGATTTATGGAGTGGGAATTTTATGGTGGCGGCGAACGGATTAGCTGCCATTTTCGACCCGGCTATATATTTCGGCCACCGGGAGATGGATATCGCGATGAGTATGCTCTTCGGAGGTTTTGATGCCGCATTTTATGATGCCTATAACCATCACTATCCTTTGTATCCCGGCTGGCAACAGCGCCTGCCTTTATGCCAGTTGTACCCGCTGTTGGTACATCTGTTATTGTTTGGCGGACACTATAGCCATAATGTAATAGAAATAGTGCAGCAATACCATTAACCAACGCAGTCCCTGTTTTCTATTCCCTTACCTCAAACCATACTTTCTCCTTATTATCCCAGCTTCCATTATAGTTGAGTGTTAATTCCTCCCCGGCATTAACTGTCCGCACTGTTTTAATAAACATGGTGTTCTCATCGTAATTCATAAAATACTCGCAGTTAGAGGGGCTTGCATGATTGTATACAGCTATATAACCCAGCGCCATGCAACACTGGTCCTTTTTTTCGCCCCAAACAAAAATATAATCATGCAGTAAGGTTTGATCAAGTAACTTTCTCGCTTCGGCGCTCATTACAATTACGGGCGAAATTTCAATAACAGTATCACCACTGATTTTTTTACTGGTAAAAACGCCCCGTCCTTTATCTTTGGTATTCTCTACGTAGAGGTATTCGCAAAGCATAACATGCAGCAATATAAATGAATAATGTGCGATAGCCCGGTAATGCTTCAAAGCTATTTCTAATTTGGCAACATCAAAATAAAAATTATGTCCCTGGAAAAGGAAGAAATGTCACTGCAGGAACAGTTTGAGGAGGTAATTGCAGGCAACGATAAATTGCTTGTTCAGGATTTTCTGAACAATCAGAACATCAGTGATGTGGCAGAACTGATCAGCGATAATGAAGCATATGAAACGCAGATTATCTCCATTCTTTCACCACACCGGGCCGTAAGCACTTTTAAAATATTAGATGTACCCGAGCAAAAAAGGATCATCAAATCGCTTCCACCGCTCAAAACGGCCGAATTACTCAACGAATTACCCGCGGATGACCGTACCGCTTTCCTGGAAGAATTAAACACGGGAGCGGTAAGGGAACTCATCAAATTGCTGAATCCCGAAGAACGGAAAATAACCCTTGCATTGCTGGGTTACCCGGAAGGTTCGGTAGGCCGCCTAATGATACCAGATTATATAGCCGTGCATGAAGACTGGACGGTGGAGGAAGTGCTGGATGAAATACGCACAGTGGGTAAACACATTGAATCAATAGACGTAATTTATGTCATTAATGAAAAGGGAGAATTCACAGACGATATCCGGATACGGGAAATCATACTGGCCAATCCCGCTACCATTCTCTCTGAAATTATTGACCGCCGGTTTATTGCATTAAATGTTCACGACACGCAGGAAGAAGCTAACAATATTTTTAAAATGAACAATAGGGTAGCCTTGCCTGTTGTTGACGATAATAATATACTGCTGGGCATAGTTACCATCGATGATGTGCTTTGGGTGGCTAACGAAGAATTTACCGAAAACATACAAAAAATTGGTGGTACGGAAGCGTTGGATGAACCCTATCTCGAAATGCCCTTGTTTAAGCTGTTCCGCAAAAGGGTAGGCTGGCTGGTGATTCTTTTTATAGGTGAAATGCTAACGGCAACAGCCATGGGTTATTTTGAAGATGAAATTGCAAAGGCTATTGTACTGGCTTTATTTGTTCCGCTCATTATTTCCAGCGGTGGTAACAGCGGTTCGCAGGCTTCTACTTTAATTATTCAGGCGATGGCGATGGGTGAAGTATATATTGAAGATTGGTGGCGGGTATTGAAGCGGGAAATATTATCGGGATTGATGCTGGGTGCAGTATTGGGTTTGATTGGTTTTTTTCGCATCCAGGTTTGGTCGCATATCTTCCCGGACGTATATGGCGCCCATTCCACTTTTATTGCGCTTACGGTGGGTTGTTCCTTAATCGGCGTGGTACTATGGGGTACCCTTAGCGGCTCCATGCTTCCGATTATGCTTAAAAAGCTCGGCGCCGACCCGGCCACATCTTCGGCCCCCTTTGTAGCTACGCTGGTGGACGTAACCGGGTTGATCATTTACTTTTCGGTGGCCTATATTTTTTTACAGGGAATTTTACTCTAATAAAACGAGTCATGAAAAAAACATTTTTTTCAATCCCGGTATTGTTCATCAGCATTTTTGGCTTTGCACAATTGCCATTAGCTCCCCTCACCGTGGAAAAAATAATGCGTGACCCAAAATGGATTGGCACTTCTCCCTCAAACCCTTTGTGGAGCGTAGATGGCAAAACGGTATACTTTAACTGGAATCCCGGCAATGCCATCGCCGATTCTGTTTATTATATTACCACGAACGGGAAAACACCCCGCAAACTAACGGTTAATGAAAGCGCTGCCATGGTATATGCAAAGGATGTTACCTACAATGCAAACGCCGGTTTATATGTATATGCGAAAGAAGATGATATTTTTTTGGGGGAGAGTAAAACCCAAAAATCAATACGCATCACGCAAACAGCGGGCATTGAAGCGCGGCCGGGCTTCTCCTTCAACGACCAGAAAGTGATCTATCAATTGAACCAAAATTTGTATGCCTGGGATATAGCCACTGGTGAAACCATTCAATTGACCGATTTCCAAAAAGATATGTCTGCGTTAGAAAACGAACAGGATAAAAAAGGAGATCAACAGGAAGAATGGTTGAAGAGAGACCAATTGCAATGGATAGAAGTGCTGAAGGAAAGAAAGGAAAAAAAAGATGCAGAAAAAGCGTACCAGGAATCCATACCCAAAAAGGACCTGAAAAAAATATACATCGGGAATAAAAGCGTGAGCAACATGCAGATCAGCGCAGATGGACAGTTCATTGCTTACGTGTTGGTGAAACCGGTCGATACGTCTAAAAATACGGTCATTCCCAACTATGTTACAACAAGCGGCTTTACAGAAGATATTAGCGCAAGAACAAAAGTAGGTGCGCCCCCTGATTCGAACGAATTATTTGTTTTTGATCGCGGGAGGGATACCGTATTCACTATAATAATGGATTCACTTCCCGGTATTGACGACCTGCCCGATTATATAAAAGATTATCCCCGGAGAAAGCGGGACAGTTCGAAAAGAGCAGTGACCATATCCGGCATATCCTGGTCGCCTCAATACAGTTATGCAGTAGTAGACATCAGGGCGAAAGACAATAAAGACCGCTGGCTGATGAAGTTAGACGCCGGCACCGGCCGTTTGACACTGGTAGACCGGCAGCGTGATGAAGCATGGATAGGGGGTCCCGGAATTGATATTAAAAATACAGGCTGGCTGAATGCGCATACCTTCTGGTTTCAATCGGAGGTCACGGGTTACTCGCATTTATATACAGTAGATCTGACTAATGGTAAGAAAACAGCCCTGACCGCGGGCGAATACGAAGTACAATCGACGGTGTTGGCAGGCGACAAAAAATATTTCTATATCACTACTAACGAAGTACATCCCGGCGAACAGCAATTTTATCGGTTACCCGTAGCAGGTGGTAAGGCCGAACCCATTACAAACATGACGGGGGCAAACCAGGTAACACTTTCTCCCGGTGGCAAGCAGATCGCTATCCTGTATTCGGCTTCCAATACTCCGTGGGAATTATATCTACAAGAAAACAAACCCGGCACTAAGGCCCTGCAGGTTACGTTTAAGGCGCAGACCGATACCTTTAAATCCTATCCCTGGCGAAAACCCGAATTGATCACCATTACCGCACGCGATGGTCAAACAGTCTATGCCCGGTTATACCAACCCGATCATCCCCATCCGGCAAAACCCGCCGTGATATTTGTGCACGGCGCCGGCTACCTGCAGAACGCGCACAAATGGTGGAGTAGTTATTTCAGGGAATACATGTTTCACAACCTGTTGGCCGATCACGGATATTACGTGCTGGATATGGACTACCGCGGCAGCGCCGGCTATGGCCGCAACTGGCGCACGGGCATTTACCGGCACATGGGGGGGAAAGACCTTACGGACAATATGGATGGTGCGAAATACCTTACCGACAAATACGGTGTAGACCCTAAACGCATTGGCATTTACGGCGGCTCTTATGGCGGTTTTATTACGCTGATGGCATTGTTTACTTCGCCAGGTACCTTCGCTGCCGGCGCCGCACTCCGTCCTGTAACCGACTGGGCCCATTATAATCATGGCTATACTTCCAATATCTTAAATACGCCCGCTGAAGACAGCATTGCTTATCGTAGAAGTTCCCCTGTTTATTTTGCCGAAGGGTTGGCCGATCATCTGCTGATCTGTCATGGTGTAATTGATGTTAACGTGCATTTCCAGGATGTGGTGAGGCTGAACCAACGGCTCATTGAGCTCGGCAAAAATAACTGGCAGGTAGCCATGTACCCGGTAGAGGATCATGCATTTGTTGAAGCCTCCAGTTGGACGGACGAATACAAACGCATCTTCAAATTATTTGAGGAAGTATTGAAACGCTGATCAAATATACAAATTGAACGGTGCATTAAGATGGTTAAAGGAAGCTTACAGGTATGCTGCGTTGCATCAAAGGATATTGAATCTGCAACAGCCGTTCTTCGATACAACATTACAGCGGAATCCTCACGCCTGCATTAATAAAAAGAGATCTTGATTTTCCAATATCTACCTGCGAAACATCTTTTTGCATATTAGTCAACGACCATTCATATTGAAATTCCATAAAAAAAAGGCTAACATCCAATTCGGCTCCTGTAAATACGCCCCAGTTTGCCGACTTGAAATCATCTGTATCAAGATCTTTAATAGCGGTGAGCAAAAAGGCCGAAGCGCCTCCAAAGGCACGAAGCCCAATCGGTGAGTTTTGACCTCCAAGCAGGTTTATACCTACGGTTAGGGGTATGCGTATTCCACTGACATCAAATTTCACATCCGGCTGGATAGTATTTTCCTGAACGTATTCTGTGCTTTTTTTAACAAAGAAAAGCCCGGGTTCCACATAAATCATCTGTCCAAAACTTACTGAACCCCCTACCTGGTATCCAACCTTTGACTGGTATTCACCGGAACTTGGGTTTTTGGAAAAGTCTGTGAGATTGATACCTACCGCCGGCTTGATAACAATCTGGGCCCGGGCCGCGCCGGTCACTGCAATAAATAACACAGCAAAAAAAAATACCTGTTTCATGGTTGTTATTAATTTTGTTATTAATTTTTTAAAGAAAAACGTAAAAAACACGAATAACAAATAAATTACTTTATCTTTTCCGAAATACCTCCTGTTCCCTTTCCCCTGAAGATATTGAATATAGCTTATTCCAAACCTGTGCTTTGCAAAGATAAACGCTGCTGCAATTCACATTGTACACACGACACTACTGACTGAACAAAAGTGGTAAGCTGAAAATATTTACATCATTTCTTAACCATTAAAACAATATGATATGAGCGTGCGTGATAAACATCTGGCAACCCTGCTCCTGGGCGTTGCCGCCGCATTTGGAGCCTACAAGTATACCAACATGACGGAGGAAGAAAAGAAAAAACTGGCAGACGGTATAAAAGCGAAATTCCATAAGCTCAAAGGCGAAGCAGAAAGTTCGGCCGAAACAGCCAAAACTTATTTTACGGATCTAAAAGGCAAAGCGGCCCAATTGCTTAAAGAACATTTTCCGGATTTGGAACAACAGTTTGAGGAGTTCTTTAAAGCGGATTCTAAAAATGAAACTACCGCCGGTAATAGTCCTGCTGCTCAAACAGGCGCCTAAGCTACGAGGATTTAGGATTGGTGGTTTATACAGACCGGAAAAAATTGCAGGCGGGGGGGGGCGATCATCAGTTGGCTCAGTCTCTCTATTAATATTAAAGAACTGGCAAAACGCATTTTGATGAGTTTGTTCCGTAATGTTTGGGGAAGCGACTGCCATTATTTTGGTATGAATTATTATATAACTGGTTACTTGATATAAAAAAACAATATCTTTCCCATAAAATCGGGATCCGGTTTTTAAATAAAGTTTTTTATATGCCCGCGATTATAAAAATTGCAATGATTGTCTTTTTGATGACCTGTCAGATAAAGGCATTTTCACAGGAGACTGTCGTCACAGATTCAGTGCCGGCAGAACCCACTTCCAAATTCAGCAGCTTCAACAAAAAGGCCGAAGCTTTTTTTAAAAAGTACCCGGTTCCTATTTTTTCTTATTCAACAGAAGCCGGGACAACTTTGGGCCTCGCAAAATTTAATGTTTTTAATCTTTCAAAGGAAGACACGATTTCTAAACCTTCTAAACTCTCGGAGGTGGCTACCGTTTCTACTAAAGGGAGAATAAATGTCTCGGTTTCCACAGAATTGGTTTTTAATGAGAACAAGTTTGTTAACTTAAGCTATATTAATTTTAAGCAACAGCCTGAATTTATTTTTGGAATAGGCAATGATGTAAAAAGGGAGAATATGGAAGAGGTGCAATACAGCCGTATTAAATTTAATAGTGCTAACCTGTTTCTTGCCGCAAAAAATCTTTATTTGGGTGTTCCCCTGGACGTTTCCTATTATTTTGACATGAAGGTTGACAGCAGCAGCTTTTTAATAAAAAACAACATACCCGGAACCGACGGCGGCTTTACTTTCGGATTAGGATTAGCTGCCGCTTACGATACCAGGGATAACAGGTATAATTCCTACAAAGGAGCATATATACTTTCCACCATACTTTGGCATCCCACCTTCCTCGGGAGCGCCTATCAGTTTTACAAATTTGAATTTGATGCCCGGAAATTTTTTAATCCCTGGTTAAACCATGTAATCGCAATACAGGCCGCAACTTCGTATGCAAATGGCGATGTTCCTTTTTATGAACTTTCATTGATGGGGGGCGACAGCAGAATGCGCGGGTATTATTTGGGTGCATACCGGGATAATGTATTGGTAGACGGGCAAATTGAATACAGGGCGCCAATCTGGAGTGTGTTTGGGCTCACCTCCTGGGTGGGTATGGGCCGCGTGGCGAATTCTTATAACGATTTATCGCTCGACGGCTTTAGAATGTCGTATGGTTTTGGATTACGGGTAAAGATGGACAGCAAGCACAATACCAATCTAAGATTAGATTTCGGCTTTGGTCAGGATGGTGTAAACGGTACTTATATCAGTTTTGCCGAAGCATTTTAACAGGCATTTCCTCAACCTTTTACTGGGAGAACTTATAGGTTACACCAAATACAACACCATAGTCAACTTTGGCTGCATTCTCGCCCGGAGGCTGGTTATCAAAATTATCATACAACTGGAGATTGAGGTGTAGGTCGCTGATGATCTTCCAGGTAAGGTTGATCTGGGCATCCTGCCTGAAACGTCCTTTCTGAGTGATACCCGCATAAAAGCTTTGTTGCAGATTGAGCGTGAGGTCGGGATTATTAAAGCGAAAAAAACTGAACAGCAAGATCAATGGAACTTCCATTTGCGTGGGTGTTTTTACGTTCTCCACACTTAATTCCTGGTTAAGAACAAGGCCTGTTACAAGTTTTGTGCGAATACTGGATGATGAAATGGCATTAATCCCTCCCCCAATTCCCTCCTGGAAGCGGCGTGCCAGTCCTTGTGCAAGGTTTCGCTGGTAAGTCACAAAAACGCTTCCGTTCCAAAAGGGAGTCAAAAGGTAATTGGTGAAGAGGGTAGAGGAACCATTGTCAAATTCCAGAGCACTGTCTGCCTGGGTTAAAATAACGGACCCCTGGAGTATCCATTCCACCTTCCGGGTATAATATCCCACTGTAAAACTGCTGTTTATTCTCCCCACATTACTGGAACGGGTATAGGAATACCCCAGGGATACATTTCCTTCCCAGAACGCCTCCGTTTTGCTGTTCAACGGAATGATGGAGGTGATATCTGTGATCAGCATCGTTTGCTTCTCTCCATCAACTTGTATGATGATATTACCTTCTTCGGCTGGTTCAATCGTAGTGTAATATATCTTTCGATGAACAGTAACAAGCCTGTAAATATGTGCAACCGCGTAAATGGTTTTTATTTTGCTTATTTTGATGGTAAGGATATTGAGATTGTCGGAATCAAACTCGAACTTGCCAAGCGAGAGACTTTTAAGTTCCCCCACCATGATATCGCCATTATGAAAAAAAAGCGTGTCCTTTGACTGCGATACAGCAGCCACGCACATGAAAACCGGTAAAATTAACGCGCTTGTAGTTTTTAGTATTTTATTCATGTAAAAAAGCAGTGTCCTATTCTTTACAATACCGGGCATCCTCAGCATGGCTGGTGCGGCACGCTAAGTGCATAAAAAAATCCGGTTCGCCAATTTAACGAAATAAGATAAGTATTATAAATGTGATTGTGTGAAATAGTTCGCATCCTTACGTAACATTTCAAAAAACATACGAGCTAAGCAATCTGATGTTGCTTTACGGTTTGCAAAAATCCAGACGGATTACAACCGGTTACCTTCTTAAAAGACGAAGTAAAAGTATTTCGGTTGTTAAATCCAGACTCCCTGGCGATGGCTTCCAGTGTTTTTGATTTCCATTCGCCGTTCCTGATTTTACCTTCGCAATAGCGTACCCGGTATTCATTAATTAAATGATTGAAATGGGTGTTGTAAAACTGGTTAATAAACGCTGATAAATGATGGAGCGGAATGGAGGTATCTTCCGACAACTGCTTGAGGTTATATCCCTGTTGCAGAAAAGATTTTCTTGTTTCCAGCGAATGCTTTACCGCATGGTGTATTTTTTCAACCTGCATTCCGCTTAGAACTACTGAACCAATATGTATGTTCGCGGTTGTTAAACCGGGTACACGAAATACTGTTGTTTCCTTTTCTTCAGCTTTTGGTATTGCTTTCCCGGAGTTCCCTGATTTTAGTGGTATGCTAACCAGGTAACGCACGATCATAACAATGTAAACCGCTGTAATCGTAAAACCATAAATAGTATAAACCGGGCTATTGGCATTCTTCTTAATGAGCAAAATAGGTTGCCCGGATGCGAGATAAAAAAAAGTAATACCCAGCAAAAAAATCAACCCAGGGAGAAGATGAACCCAATCCTTTGAATTCAAACGCATGCCCAGGAACCTGTTTCTCAGGTAAACATAACCGTATGGAATTAAAAAAAACGATAGCGTACTTAGTATAAGGGAGCCGATACTATAAAAACCAAAGCCCGGTTCTGATTTCATCTTTGTACTTACAAAAGCATAGCAGGTAATAAAAATAAGGCTCGCAAATGCAAGCATATGGAATGCGGGAATGCGAAATTGTCTTGGCCAGGAAATACTATAGTCGGGATTGATCCACCAGAAGCAGGTTAATATTAAAACTGAAAATTGTAAAAAAGCGATCTCCATACTCCGTTAGTTTTAGCATCGGACTGTATACCAGTCAATTTTTAGTATTTTATTTGGTAAATGCGCTCCGGGGCTTTACTCAAAAAAGTAATTCATCTTATCCGCGTAGAATAAACTGGATTTTAGAATTATCCGGTAGGTATACCTACAAGTAATTGTCTGAACTATTTACAAGGGGAGTAATTGAAACAGAAGTATAATCTGTATAGGACTTGAAAATTATTGAATGGCAGTAAAGCTAAATTATTTTCATACAATGTAAAATTAATTTTATGGCAATCCAAGCCGATTAGCGCTTTCAAAAATCGTACCATCTGCAACCGGCCATACCCGGTAACTTTCTTTTTTTGGCAGCCATGCAAATGCACAAATAACCGGATAGCCCGCAGAATCCTGCCAAATATTAAAACGTTGGGAAAGTTTCCTCCATTTTATTTTCAAATCCCGGCTTTGCCTGTTTACTTTCAGCTATTGGTAAAAAACAAATTCGATAATAACAAGCGATGTCGTAAATAATGATTATCCAGTATATTTCTCTGCTTTTTATGCATCGAGCACTGTTGATATCACTCATAGTGGTGACAGCTATTGCCATTATTTTAATCGTTGTGCTGGCTTATACCATGAAAAGGCAAAAAAAGAACCCATAATTACGATAAATGCATGTCGATGTATGTAAAATATAAGTCCGGAAGCTTCAGAAACGGTTGTATTGTGGCAGCCGGAGTGTGCAGCTTTTATATTGGGTTGGTATTACTGAGTTGGAGCATCATTCATGTGGTTTACGAATACGATTCCGATGAAATGAGCAATTATTTTTCCATAGCCGCTTTTATGTCCCTGTTGATATGGCTGATCGGATGGCAGGTATTCGGTCACGTATGGCGAAACGCTTTCGTAAGCAGGCGAAAGATATTCAAAATGGCCATTACACTAGCGCTTATAGGTTTCTGGAATGCTTTTGTTTCGGTGTTAACGATCGCATTATTGTAAGCCATCCAGGTTGGGTTTTGAGTGAAAAGTTTAGCCAAAGCGTGCAAGGTTCGCAAACTATTATAAATTTTTACCAAAATGAATACCGCTTTTTTGAAACGGCGTGACAAATTCAATTCCTTTGTAAACTCCGGGTGTTTCATGGTTGCTCTGTAATTTTCATTCTATCATATCATAAAATAGAAAGTATGCAGTACAAATTCACGGGTCTTATACTTAGCCTGGTCACTTTGATTTTAATTTCCGCCTGCGGCACCAGCAAAAAATTGGATGCAGCCCAGCAGCAGGCAGATGCGTTAACAGCGGAGAAAGCCGCATTACAAAAAACCGTGGATGACCTTCAAAATGAACTTTCGGCTGCAAAGGGGCAGAATGCTTCGCTTAATGATCAGTTCAGTCAATACCGGCAAAAATGCGAAGCTGATCAGGAAAAATGTGCAGCAATGCAGACTGTTCTGGCAGATGAGGCCGAAGAACTCAGCCAACTGGAAAAAACGCTGGAAACGGCCCTGGCGGATTTCAATAACCAGGGAGTTGAAGTATATGAAAACGATGGATATATATATGTAAGCATGGAGGATAATCTTTTATACAGGAGCGGCAGCGCTAAATTGGATGCAAGAGGAGTTGACGCACTGGGAAAAGTAGCGAATGTATTGAACCAATACCCTAAACTAAAAGTGGTTGTAGTAGGCAATACAGATAATGTGCAATTCAAAAAAGGAACAGATAACTGGACCCTTAGCACGGAAAGAGCGAATGGGGTAGTCCGGCTTTTTCGCGACAAATACAATGTTGACCCGGTTCGGCTTACCTCGGCTGGAAAAGGAAAATATAACCCAGTTGCCGATAACAGCACCCCCGATGGCAGGGCAAAAAACAGGAGAACGGATATTATTTTAAATCCGGATTTAGACAGGTTCCTGAACCATACAAAAGACGGTGCACAATAACCTTAAAAGAAGTTAAAAATCAGGCTAAAGCTAAGTAGGGCATAATTTAGACAGCGTAGCGGTGAAAACACAGAGTGGCGCCATACGTAAACACAGCGGTTTCAGAATTGCAGGCGTAGTGGCAACGAGTGAAATATTTTTTTTGTTATAAGCAGGTCCAACATTCAGGTACAATGTAAAACATCTAAGACAATGAACATGAAATCATTTCACATTGCTCCAGACAAACTTAGTTTGCTGGTTATGATAGTGCTGGTATTCTCCGGATGCAATACTTCCCCTACAACCGAACAGCCATCGGATTCAATCACAACAGAAGTTACAAATGTAACCCAAACCCACCCCTTGCCCTCCTGGAACGAAGGCGCCGTGAAACAAAAACTGATCACCTATGTGTCCAATGCTACCAAAGAAGGCAGTACAGGCTTTGTTCCTGTAAACGACCGTATCGCCGTTTTTGACAATGACGGCACACTCTGGAGTGAACAGCCCTTGTATTTCCAGGTATTTTATACTTTCGATAAGGTTCGCCAAATGGCGCCGCAGCATCCTCAATGGAAAACCCAGGAACCTTTTAAATCGGTACTTGCGGGGAATATAAAGGGTGTGTTGGCCTCGGGGGAAAAGGGACTTATTGAGATGGTTGGGGTTACGGCAACCGGCATGACAAGTGACGAATATCACAAATCAGTTAAAGCATGGGCGGATACAGCCACGCATCCCCTCACAAAAAAGAAATATACCGAAATGATCTTTCAGCCTATGCTGGAACTCCTGCAATACCTGCGCACCAATGGGTTTCAAACTTTTATCGTGTCGGGTGGGGAAATCAGCTTTATGCGGGCCTGGGCCGAACAAGTATATGGTATTCCCCCACAACAGGTAGTAGGTACTGTATTGAAATCAGAATACCGTGTAAAAAATGACACCCCTTATATAGTGCGTATACCGGCGCTTAGCCTGATGGATGACGGTCCCGGAAAACCGATCGGGATTTATGAACATATTGGGAAGAAACCTGTGTTTGCAGCCGGCAATTCTGATGGCGATTACCAGATGCTGCAATGGACAAGCTCCAACACTTTACCACACATGGAAATATATGTGCACCATACCGATTCCACGCGTGAATATGCTTACGACCGGGGCTCACATATTGGTAAGCTGGAAAAGGGCCTCGATGATGCACCAAAGTATGGATGGACGATAGTAGATATGAAGCGGGATTGGGGAAAAATATATCCTTACAGCCAGTAAACGGCATTAAAAAAAATAGGTAACCTAAGAAGAACCCTGGTGTAAATACAAATGTAACGCAGTAATTACTCCAGGGTTTTGGATGTGATAACATGATAAGAACTACAACACCGTATTACTAAAATTAAAACAGGTCATGCAGCAAAAAAGATGGAACACGCTCGTAACAATGCTATTGGCACTCGCACCTTTTCTTGCAAATGCCCAGGAAAAACCGGCAGCATCTCCAGCCAGCGCACAGGAACTATCAGACAAACTGGCTAACCCGGTAGCAAGCCTGATTAGTGTACCCCTGCAGAATAACATGACCTACGGCATAGGCCCCTACAACGGGTCAAAATATGTTATAAACGTTCAGCCCGTTATCCCTTTTTCTATAGGCAAGAATCTGAACCTGATTACCCGTTATATTCTTCCTATTGTTGATCAGCGTGATATCACAAGTGAAAACAGCAATCAATTTGGGTTAAGTGATGCTACGGTTACGGCTTTTTTCTCACCTAAGCATAGCAAGGGCTTAACCTGGGGAGCCGGCCCTGCTTTCCTGGTACCTACGGCTACCGATAAATTTTTAGGAACAGAAAAATTCGGAATAGGCCCTTCCTTGCTGATGCTAAAGCAAGTTAGTGGCAATACAATCGGTTTTATCTCGAACCAGATTTGGTCGGTTGCAGGCAACTCCAACCGTTCTGATGTGAACCAGTTTTATATACAGGCATTTTTTAATAAAAGTTATAAAAGCGGTGCAGGAGTGGGCGCCAATATTGAAATTACTCAAAACTGGGCAGGCAATGCAACTACCATTACATTAAACGCCCCATCGGTAAGTGCAGTTACCAAACTGGGTAACCAGGCTGCGCAATTAGCTATCATGCCCATGATTCCACTGGTTGGGCCATCTGCTTCAAGAGCCGACTGGGGGCTCAGGGCAGTTGTTTCTTTTGTTTTTCCCGAGTAATTAATTAT
>CAYMKT010000009.1:19598-28985 GCA_964391065.1 uncultured Terrimonas sp.
CCGACTGGGGGCTCAGGGCAGTTGTTTCTTTTGTTTTTCCCGAGTAATTAATTATCGCCATAACAAAAGCGTTCATTATAAAGCACAATATTTTATCAATATGAAAAAATTACTCTTTCCGCTTCTCCCGGCAATACTGTTCGTATCCTGCGGGCAGCATAACAACAGGCCAACTTCCACAACAGCTTCAACATCCAATATTGTTGTTTCGCCAGATTCAGCGCAAGCCATTGCCAAAGATGCGTGGATATATGCTTTCCCTTTGTTCAATAATTATCGTAGCATGTACCTGTATGCACTTGATAGCAGCTACCCCGATTATGCCGGTGGCTTTAATAAGTTTAAGCATTATGCCAAAAGCTTTACCTCATCTGATACGTCAGTAATTACCCCCAATAATGATACCCCCTATTCATGGGCCATTTTAAATCTTTCTGATGAGCCGCAGGTGTTGGAAGTGCCTGATGTGCCCAACCGGTATTATTCTTTTCAATTTATAGACCTGTACACCTTCAACTTTAATTATGTGGGCAGCCGCACCACAGGCAGTAAAGCCGGTAAATATTTGATAGCCGGCCCGGGTTGGAAAGGAGAAAAGCCTGCAGGTATTGATGCTGTTATCAACGCTGAAACAAACCTGGTTACCTTACTCGGCAGAACAGAACTAAAAATGGCGACCGGTGATATTGAAAATGTAAAAAAGCTGCAGCAGCAATACAAATTAATGCCGCTGCACGAATACAGTAACCAACCGGCGCCCGCCCATAAAGAATATCAAATGCCTTACCCGGCTTTTAACCAGGCTACATGGCGCAATGCCGCCTTTATCGGCCTGCTGAATAACCTGTTGCAATATGTTGCTATTAACCCTGTTGAAGATAAAATGATGGCAAGGTTTGCAGAGATCGGTATTGCGCCCGGTAAACTGTTTGACAGCACCGCTTATTCACCGGAAGTACTTTCCGCCATAACTGCCGGGGCACATGCAGGCGCAAAAGAATTGCAGGAAGGCACAGATAAATTAGTAAACGCAACTGACCTTTTTGGCACAAGAGCTATGCTGAACGGTGATTATATGAAACGGGCATTAGGAGCTGCTGCAGGTTTGTTTGGCAACACAAAAGATGAAGCCATTTACATCGGCACAAGGTCTGATAAAAACGGTAAATTTTTATCAGGTAAAACAAATTATATTATCCGTTTTCCAAAAGGGCAAACACCGCCTGATAAATATTTCTGGAGCATAACCTTATATGAACTGCCAAGCCGCTTTTTGGTGAAGAATGCTATTAACAGGTATTCTATTGGCGACAGAACTACCGGGTTGAAAACAGAATCTAACGGAGATCTGGTTATTTATATGCAGCATAATCCGCCTAAAGGCAAAGAAGCCAACTGGCTTCCTGCACCGGAAGGCCCATTCTATTATCTTATCAGGATATATGGCCCGGATGAGTCTATTTTAAACGGCACCTGGAAAGCGCCTGAGCCTGAACCAACTAATTAATAATGAAACAACGATAATGATGAAACGCCCATGTAAATTTTTGACACCAGGGGAATGTTTATTAGTCGTTCCATCTGGCCTGAATTAAAAAAAGTAAAAAGTAAACAGATGAAAAGACTATTAATAATAGGTTTCATATTCGTAACCTCCTGCATACAGCAAAGCTGCACGTCAAATACAAGTGATTCCGATTCCACAGCAACTGTAAGTAGCGCTTCGCCTGGGCTTGATGCAACCAACATAACAATGGACGGCGAACTTCCTGCTAAAGCTTCCATTCCTGCATTGTTTAATGAAATGGATTACCAGCAGGCGGTGCAATGTTATTTGTGGGGATTGCCAATTGTGGCCTATGCCGAATGGCAGCGCATTCAATATGATGTGTTTGGCGCCAGCAGCAACGATCTTATTTTGTATAATTCATACGAAGACAAGTTAGGTATATTAACTGCCAATGCCACCACGCCCTACATCATTACATTTATTGATCTGGCTAAAAACGGGCCTACCGTTATAGAAATGCCTGCCGGCCATACGGGTGGCGGTTTAGGCGATTTCTGGCAGCGGGAACTAACTGCCATTGGTGAACTCGGCGCAGATAAGGGAAAAGGCGGTAAATATGTGCTGGTACCACCGGGGCAAAAAGATTTTAAGGCGGCGGGTTATTATGTTATTCCCTCAAATATGATGAATATTTTCTTTGGCTTTCGGGCACTTGATCCCGACCCCGCTAAAGCAGAAGCGTTAATTAAAGGCGTTAAAATATATCCCTATGCACAACGAGCCAATCCTTCCGCTACTCGGGTGGTAAGCCCTGGTGGAAAAAAGTTTTTAGCGATACAGCCAGAAGGCCTGGAATACTGGAAGAGACTGCATGCCATTTTGGAAGAAGAACCGGTTGAAGAACGCGACAGATTCTTTATGTCATGGCTGAATAATCTTGGCCTCGTAAAAGGTAAGCCTTTTAGCCCTACGGAAGCTCAGAAAAAGCTATTGGTTGCTGCGGCTGAAAGGGGCAAGCAAATGGCAATGGCCAATTCATTTAACAAACGATTCGACAGCGTATATCACTGGCCGGATAGGAAGTGGGATTATGTAATTGCCATGACCAACTCCAGCCAGCGTACAGCTAATTATGATGAATTTTTCAGAAGAAGCGCCTACTTCTTTGAAGCGGTAACTTTTTCCAACGCCATGATTTCCAAAATTCCCAATCTCGGCCAGGCTTACCTGGGTGCTTATGAAGATAAAGAGGGCAACTGGCTGGATGGCAGCAACAACTATACATTGCATATTCCAGCCCATCCGCCTGCGGTGAACTTCTGGTCGCTTACCGTATATGACGCAGCAACAAGGTGTATGATTGATAACCCGCAACGCAATGCAGACCTTTCTTCCCGAAAAGATTTAATAATGAATGCTGATGGTTCTGTTGACCTTTATTTTGGCCCGGCTGCACCGGCAGGAAAAGAAAAGAACTGGGTGCAAACATTACCCGGCAAGCACTGGTTTGCCTATATGCGCTTTTACGGACCAACGGAAGCTTATTTTGATAAGAGCTGGCAAATGGATGATATAAAAAAAGTGAAATAAAGTTTGTTTTCTAACCTGGCAGGTTTGTTTATAGCGTAGGTGTAGAGCAGGTGTCTGACACCTAACTCAAAAATATTCATTATAGAGCACAACATTTATCAATATGAAAAAATCAATTGCAAAAAACAGCATCGCATCAAGCGATACTGCAAAAGCTGATGCGGCAACCTTCAAACCTGTCAATATTGAAGAGCAATTAGCATACAACCGCGCTATAGAAACAACACTCTGGGGTATGCCGGCGGTGAGCATGGCCGCTCTCCGCCAGTCACTCAAACGAGACCTGGACGCAAACCTGGGTGACATCATTTACTGCTCTAAAGTGCTTGAATCAAGGCACGAAGCGCTTACTGCCAATAATCAAACGCCATACGTGATGACATTTTTGGACTTGAGAAATGGTCCCGTGGTGTTGGAAGTACTGCCTGCAACAAAAAAAGTTGCATTCTTCGGCAGCGCCATAGACTCATGGGAAGTGCCGCTTGCCGATATCGGGCCTTCGGGTGAGGATGCAGGAAAAGGGGGTAAATACTTGTTTCTGCCTCCAGGCTACAACATAGCTCCTCCCAAGGGCTATATCGTGATACCGTCTGCCACCGTATTCACACATATAGCGCTTCGCCCGATTGTTATTGGAGATGGCACTGTAGAAGATGCTGTAGCCTATAGCCAGACATTGAAGGCCTACCCGCTTTCCCAGGCCGCTCATCCTTCTGCCAACAGGTATGTGGATGCCTATCCCAAAGTTTGGAAACAACTGCCTACATACGACCTGGATTTTATGCGCCTGCTTGCCGAAGTGGTAAGCGCAGAACCCGCACAGCCCAAAGATGCTGCCATGCTTGGCATGCTTGCCACCTTAGGTATTGAGAAGGGTAAACCTTTTTCCCCAAATGAAACACAAGCGAGGCTTCTAACGGCGGCAGTGGGTAAAGCAGCCGAATATATGCAGTATGAAATGCTGAACAATGTATTTGTGCCATTTTGGCCAGACCGCAAATGGATGATGGTCACACTCGGAAAGAACTTTGACTTTTCTTACTATGGAGATGGAAGGCTCGATTATAACAGCCGGGCAACCGGTTTTGCTTACTGGGCTACATTTGCTCCCAAGCGCCTGGGCGATCCCGGTAAGCTGCCGGCATCTTATTACCTGATGAATTTCCGCGACAAGTCGGGAACATTGCTTAAAGGCGCCGGTCTATACCGCCTTAATGTGCCAGCCAACACACCTGTTAATGACTTCTGGTCAGTAATCGCCTACGACCTCTCTACCAACGCATTTATCCACACAAAGGAAAACCGCGTGGGCCTTTCCTCTTACGATAAAAGCAACATGATCATTAACAAAGACAGTTCAGTGGATATTTACATAGGAGAAAAAGCACCAGAAGGCAAAGAGAACAACTGGATACCAACCGGTGGGAAAGATTTTTGGCTAATGATGCGCTACTACGGCCCGCAGCAAACATTGTTTGATAAAAAATGGGAGATGCCGGATGTTGAAGAAGTAAAATAATTAAACATAAATATGAAAAGAACATGCATTTTGTTGCTTGCGATACTGCTGCTCGCAGCCTGTTCACAAAACACCAAGACAGAAAACAGGGCTGCACCAGATGATACCGGCAAAACAGGGACAACTGCCTATAAGTACACAACGGAAATTCCTTCGGCTATTACTATTCCTGACAAGGTAGAAACCCGGCTCGGAACACTCACTTTTAAAGATGGTTTTCCGGATGACGGCACGGTTCAGAAAGTGTATGACAACCTCGATTTCAGCCGTGGTGTAGAGGCTGTTTTGAACACCATGCCCGGCGCTTCGTTGGTAGCCATGCGAAAAGCAATTCGTGAATTTGGCCCCGACAATGAAACGGTAGTCATTTTTGAAACGCTGCTGGATTCCCGTTCGCTGTTCCTGACCGCTAACACCGAAAGTATTTACGCCGCCGCATGGCTAAATTTGAAGGACGGCCCCGTGGTGGTGGAATCACCGGCCAATACGCTCGGGTTAGTAGACGATTTTTGGTTTCACTATGTTGCCGACCTCGGCGTTGCAGGTCCCGACCATGGTAAAGGAGGTAAATTCCTGTTCCTCCCCCCAAATTACACAGGAGAAATACCTAAAGGCTACTATGTTTGTAAATCGAATACCTATAACAATCTCTTAATCTCACGGGGTTTTGTGGTAAATGGCAATCCAAGGCCGGGTGTGGACAATATCAAGCAAAACCTGCGCGTATATCCGTTGTCGCAAGTGGCGAATTCTCCGAAAACCACGTTCATAAATGCTTCCGGGAAATCCCTTAACACGATTCACTCGATGGATTATAACTTTTTTGAAGAAGTAAACCAGGTAGTACAGGAAGAACCGAATGAAGCGATGGATCCTGAAACATTGGGCTTGTTGGCTTCCATAGGCATTGAAAAAGGAAAACCCTTTGCACCGGATGCACGGATGAAGGTAATACTTACCGAAGCAGCGGTGGTGGGCAATGCAACCGCACGTGCCAACGCCTACCGTACACGCCTTACCGATGCCTATTTTTATCCCAATAGCGCATGGTGCACCGCGTTTGTGGGTGGCAGTTATTTGTTTGAAAAAGACGGCGTTCGCATGTTGGATGCCCGTTCGTTTATGTTCTTTTATGCCACCGGTATTACTCCGGCCATGGCCATTCAGCATGTTGGCGCCGGATCGGCTTACGCTACGGCATTCGTTGACGCAAACAACCAACCGTTCGACGGTAGCAAAACCTACCGCTTGCATTTGCCACCCAATATCCCTGCAAAACAATTCTGGTCGGTAGTGTTATATGATAATCAGACCCGTTCCATGCTTCAAACCGATCAACAATTTCCAAGCACAGGCAGCCAGAAAGCCGGTATTGTCATCAATGCAGACAAATCTGTAGATGTATATTTCGGCCCCAAAGCGCCGAAAGGCATGGAGAACAACTGGGTACAAACGGTTCCGGGAAAAGGATGGAACCTCATTCTGCGACTGTACGGCCCCCTCCAACCATGGTTTGACAAAACATGGAAACCGGGGGAGATTGAGGAAGTGAAATAGTGAGAGGGGAGTAATGCTGTCGGTTTTGTGGCAGCATGGGTATGAAGAAAGTAGCTATTCTTTATCAAATGCCTGCTGTCAATTGACTAGCGAGAAAGAATAATTCTTACCGGCTCGTGTTTCCCCGGCCGAAACGTATAGCGAAATGACCAGGGTGGGTGGGGACAACAACCTTCTTGTTACTGGCCGGTGGCCGGCAACAGTAAGGCAACAGTGATAAACTCAATAAGAAAAATAAAAAAAATGAAAAAATCAATAACCCAGGTATCAAAAGAAACATGGCAATCCATTTCCACTCCCAATAAAGTGCAAACCTCCCTGGGCACACTTAATTTTAAAGATGGTGTACCTGATGCAGCAACTGCACAAAAATTATACGACGAAGCGGATTACCTGCATGGGGTAAATTCGTTTTTAAACGGCTATGCAGCCGTTTCGCAGTATGCTTTAAGGATGGGCTTTAAAGATGCCGGAGTAAACGATAACGATGTACTTGTTTTTTCGGGATTGATGGATTCAAAATCACTTTTTCTCACCGCCAATGCAGACACCTATTATTTCTGGACTTATATTGACCTGAGCAAGGGGCCATTAGTGGTAGAAACGCCTTCCAACACACTCGGCGTAATTGATGATATGTGGTGGAATTGGATATCTGATTTCGGTTTACCAGGCCCCGATCGTGGCCTGGGTGGAAAATACCTGGTAGTACCTCCGGGTTATAAAGGCACTTTACCTGAAGGAGGCTATTTTATATGCCATAGCCGCACATTGCAGGCAGGTGTATTGGGCAGGGCTTTTTTGGAAAACAACGATCCCAAACCTGCAGATGAAAATGTAAAAAAGAATTTAAAGATATATCCTTATGTAGCCGGAAGCTGGGGCTCAAGTATCGGTTCTTTTTTAAATGGTCAATCAACACTGGCGCCGCTTTCTCAGCCAGCCGAGCTCAAATTTGTGGAAGGATCAGGAAAAGAAATGAACACCATTCCGCCAGCCGATTATTCTTTCTTTACTATGCTCAATGATGCAGTACAGGCCCAACCGGCCAGCGCCTTAGACCCGGAAATAGCAGGCGACCTGGCTGCTATTGGCATTGCAAAGGATAAACCATTTAATCCTGACCAAAGATTGAAGAATATATTGGTAAAATCAGCAGCGATGGGTAATGCCATAAGCCGCACTATTTCTTTTTCACCAAGGCAGGAAGAAGGATTTAACTACTATGGTGAAGGCAGCAGTTGGGTTAATCCGTTATTTGTGGGCGGCTATGAGTTTGAAACGCCTCCGCCAATGATTACAAAGGAAGGAGTAAAGCAGTTTCCAGATGACGGCGCAAAGAAATTAAATGCACGCATTGGTATGTTTTATTCTGCCACCGGTATTACACCTGCCATGTGCATGCGTTTAGTCAATATAGGCTCACAATATCTTGGTAACTTTTTTGATTCAAAGAAGGTAGCTTTCGATGGAGCAAAGACGTATAAATTAACATTGCCGGCTCATATTCCTGCTGCCAAGTTCTGGTCGGTAACTTTGTATGATAACCAGACAAGATCAATGCTGCAAACAGCGCAGGGCTACCCAAGGGCAGGAAGCCAAAGTTATCCTACGCCGGCCGCTGTAGTAAATGCAGACAGCACTTATACTATTTATTTTTCACCAAAGAAACCGGCTAATGTAAATGCAGGTAACTGGATACAAACCGTGCCTGGAAAAGGATGGTTTACCTTATTGCGTTTGTACAGCCCGCTGCAATCTTTCTTTGACAAAACATGGAAACCAGGGGAGATTGAAGAAGTGAAATAGATGAAAAGGTTAAATAAAACAATTCATAAGTAATTTATTAAACAAGCAAATAATATGAAAAAAAAGCTCATTCCATTTGTAACTGACGATGCTGCGGTTGATTTTGCTGGCAAACAGACTGGTTCTGACCCTCATGGCTGGATAGGTACGGAAACCGTAAAGTCAAGGATAGGCGATTTTGAATTTAAAAATGGTTACCCAACCGCAGATGCCGTAAAAAAGCTGAACGATGCATTGGTATATAACCGCGCCATAGAGGTTTATCTTGACCAGATGCATGCCGTATCCTGGTATAATGTATGGAAAGGCGTTGCCGCCGCAGGTGCTGCTGCCCCTAACCAGATGGTGATATGGGAGAACCTGATGGATGCGCAAACGCTTTTGCTTACAGGAAATACCGAAACGGTATATGGGTTTTGTTCGTTCAACCTGAAACGTGAAGGCCCGGTAGTGGTAGAAGCGCCGCCTATGATGCTGGGCGGCATAAACGACATGTGGCAAAATGAAATAACAGGTATTGGCCCAACCGGCGCCGACAAAGGAAAAGGCGGAAAATTCCTGCTGCTGCCGCCCGCTTATTCCGGTAATATTCCCAACGGGTATATCGTATTGAAATGTACCACGTTCGAAGTAAGTATGGGAGTGCGCGGCTTTTTACAGGATGGTAAACCGGATAACGCCGTAGCCCTGATGAAGACCACAAAGATCTACCCGCTTTCAACGGCGGCAAATCCACCTGCAACAACATTTGTAAACGGCTCAGGTAAAGAAGTAAGCACCGTGCTTGCAGATGATTTCAGCTTTTTTGAGGATCTCGCCCACCTGATAACAGAAGAACCTGAAGACAGGACACAATCCAATGAAAAGTTTTTGCTTGCCGCCATTGGCATTGAAAAGAATAAACCCTTCCATCCCGATGCTGCACGTAAGGCCTTGCTTGCAGAAGCGGCAAAAACAGCCTCTGCTATGGCACGCGTAAACAGTTTTGCTTCATCCGATTCCGCACGGCTTGTATATAACGACAGGCATTGGGAGTGGGCATTTATTGGCGGCAGTGCCACCTGGGATGCACAAGGGTATGTAAACACAGACAGGCGTGCCGGCTTTGCTTACATCGCAATTGGTATGTCACCCGCCATGGTATTAAAAATGGTTGGCCAGGGATCACAATATTTATGGACGCCGCGTGATGCAAATGGTGAATTTTTGGATGGCGAGAAGAATTACCGCCTGCATATTCCGGCGCATATACCTGTAAAGAATTTCTGGTCGGTAGTAGTGTACGATGCACAAAGCCGCTCCCTGCTGCGTAACGGCAAGCCCTTCCCATCTATAAGCCAATATACCGGGCCGCAAAGCAACAGCGACAGTTCTATTGATGTGTATTTTGGGCCGGAAGCGC
>CAYMKT010000009.1:29085-36226 GCA_964391065.1 uncultured Terrimonas sp.
GGGCCGCAAAGCAACAGCGACAGTTCTATTGATGTGTATTTTGGGCCGGAAGCGCCGAAAGGAAAAGAGAAAAACTGGATAAAAACAATTCCCGGTAAAGGATGGTTTATGATCATGCGTTTTTACGGGCCGCTGGAACCATTTTTTGATAAGAGCTGGAAGCCGGATGATGTAGAAGAGGTGAAATAAGGTTTTTTTATGGTGAACTTGCGAGGTTCAGGAATTTTTAATGTGCCTGGCGGCTGGATATACCCGGTTCTTTAAAATAAGCTAACTTCGGCCAATTCCCCATCCCAAAGTAGCTGAGCCATCCCTATTGCCTATCTCTTGATTACGATGGAAACTATCCTGGCTGGAAACCATAATCTTAACATGTGCAGGATGCATTGCGGTTAATGTTTGGAAAGGTTTAATAGACCTAACTGGGTTTTGATTATCTTAGTTTCCTGAATTTATAATCTGACATTTTTGGGGCTGATTAAATAAGTGTGGTTACTTGAAGTTCGTCCCAACTGTCGCATTAAGTGTTGACTATTTCAGCCCCTGGTGCTGATTGATGACAAAGTATTATGGATTGATTACATAAATCGAAAGGCTATAACTAAACTAAAACAAACATTTAATTTAATCTAAATTGTGAATTATGAAAAAGGTCATTTTTATTTCTGTGCTCGCTATTGCAACGGTTTATGCTTCGGCACAGTCGAAAGTCAGGCTTAATCTTTACTCATCTTATGTGTTCGATGATGGTTTTGATGCATACAACGATGTCAATACCTATTTCGACGGAACAGTGAAAGGAGGACTGCAATGGGGCGGTGGTATTGAGTTTACGCCGAGTGATTACTACAGTGTGGAACTGACGTATTTGAACAAAAACTCTACTGTTCCCAGCAGTTTCAAAGGGGGACTTGGAGTACCTGAGCGGCACGAAGATTTTGACGTGACCCTCAATTATATTTTGCTGGGTGGCAATGGGCTCAGGAAGGCCAGTTCCGGAAAAGTGGAAGGATTTGGGGGATTAATGGGTGGTGTGTTGATCACCGATGTCAAAGTTCCTTCAGAAGGAACAAGCGGTTCCCATACCAATTTTGCCTGGGGAGGGAAACTCGGGGCAAATATCTGGGTATCCCCAAAAATTGGAATAAAACTGCAGAGTCAGTTATTAGTAAGTTCGAGGGCAACCGGCGGTGATGTTTTTTACGGATATTGGGGACCGGTGTATTTAAATACCTATACCACTTTGCTGCAGTTTGGGCTGGGTGGAGGATTGACTATCAAAATCGGAAAATGAGATGAAAAATGAACCGGGTTTCCGGCCGCGATAGTGTCATGAATGACAATCAGGGTTGCGGAAAAGCGCTTTTCGTTTTTAATCATAGCAACAAGTATACGGGCTGGCTCAACTAATGGATTCAAACTGGTTTCCACTGATCTGTTTCCTGGAGTTTGCTGTTACCATAACAGCAGGCGCCAGGGAATCGCGGAAGTTAAGGGCGGCTGAATCGCCCGGCTGGAAATTCCGGAGCCTTGTTAATGCAATCATCAGTTTCTTTTTTGATGATTCCCTGCACCATGCTGTGGAAGTGTATGCTATAAAATCTGTCAAATTAATGCTGGCCGCCCCTGCCAATAATTCTACATAAACTGTTACAAACTTAGACCTGCAATCGGCATTGCTGAATAATACTTGTCACCGACCGATGTCCTTACTGGCAAGAAATAGCCGGGATAATTACCATAAAAGGGAACCTGCGTGGTAAAAAAATTTAATGACGAACTTAGTAAGAGGCGCCTGGTTAAACCTTAATAATCGCGAAGCTCACAAATACGATTATAATGAAAAATCAGGATATGATTCAACATCCCAATAGAAGATATGGCGTTTGGCTGATAGGTCTAATTGGTATATTACTCAGCTTCAAATCGGTGAACGCCCAGCACGACTCATTAATACTCAAAAATGGTGATGTGATCGTGGGCGAAATTAAGTCGCTCGATAAAGGAGTGCTCACCATTGAAACCGATTATTCCAAAAAGGATTTTACGATAGAATGGTCAGGTATAAAGGAAATCTATTCCAAAACCAATTTCTTAATGATCCTGTCTGACGGACAACGCTTAAATGGCTCCATTCAATCATCAACCGGCAGCGATACCGCAAAAATTACCTTAGCCGAAGGCATTGTAACGGAAGTTCCGGTTAATGATATCGTTTTTTTAAAGGGATTGAAATCTGATTTCTTTAGCCGCCTCAAAGCGACCATCGATATGGGACTTAGTTTTACAAAGGCCAATAATTTGCAACAGCTTACCATCAACAGCAGCGCCGGATATATGGCCGACAAATGGCAGTTCGATGCTTATTATGATATTATGCGATCGGCGCAGGACAGTGTTCAAACCACCAAGCGCACGGATGGGGCGGTGAGCTTTAAGTATTTTCTTCAAAGGGATTGGTTTGCATCTGCATCCGTCAATTTTCTCTCCAATACGGAACAGGCACTCAAACTTAGAACAACAGGTAAGTTGGGCGGGGGCAAATTTCTTCGCCATACCAACCAAACCTATTTTGCTGTAGGAGCAGGCTTGTCTTTCAACAATGAAAGTTTTACCAACAACACCGCCGGCAGAAACAGTCTTGAAGCATTTACAGGTAGCGAGCTCAATCTCTTTGATATTGGCGATCTGAACCTGTTGAGTTCATTATGGGTGTACCCGAGCCTTACTGAGAAAGGCCGCTGGCGTACGGATTTTGGTATAGATATAAAGTATGATTTGCCGCTGGATTTCTATATCAAAATGGGCTTAACGCTCAATTACGATAACAAACCGGCGATCGCCGGAAATACAATGGACTATGTGCTTGCATTTACGATTGGATGGGAACTGGAATAAAATCGATTATCACTTCACGAATCGGAATAATGCAAAATATCTTTCTTCCGTTAACCATCCGGGTTAGTGTTGCAGGTACAGCCCGTAATAGCGGCAATGGCTCCAAAGCAACGATACAGGGAATGTTGAAAACGCAATAACAGATTCATCAGCAGAGTTGTAGCTTCGCAGGAAAAAGCAGAAACCGCCAATGCCGGCGACCCTATGCCGGCAGGCTATTTTGACGAGCAGCAGGCTATAACGGCTCTTGCCGAATACATCGCCGAAATGTTCACAACGATCGTTGAAGGCGCTCCAGTGCGATGATACGGAAACTGCGTAGTTTACAATCCCTGGAAGAAAGAGAAAAATGTTTTTTTGTAATATGCAGTAAAACGAAATCGTGGTGTTACCCCACAGCATCCAGGTGTTGATTTGAGGTTCCAGCAAGGTGGGTAAACATAGTCTGATGGCGTTGCCGATGAGAACAGGATTTCTATTTTGAGGGGCCGAAGCAGGAAAATCAATATGATAACTAAAACTCCAACATAATGAAAAAATTAATAACGGTGTCATTGATGCTGGTTGGAATAACCGCCTATGCACAAAAGTCGCCATCGTTCCGCATAAACGTTAACGGCGGTTATGTATTCGATGATGAGGTAGATTCTTATTTTTCATCCACTGCGTACTTTTATGGCACGGTAAAAGGAGGAATTCAGTATGGCGTTGGGTTTGAGTATATGATGCAACCCACTCTGGGCGCAGAAATCAGTTATCTAAGGCTTGATACTAAAGGACCTACTACTTATTACGATATTGGCGCCATACTGGATCCCGTAAAATCAGCGGAATTTCGAATGGCGATCAATTATTTCTTCCTTGGCACTACCCGCTACTTCCCCGTTAGTGCGAAATTGGAGCCCTACTTCGGTGCACAGTTAGGTGTGGGTGTTATTGGTGTGTCCAATCCAACCAATGGCAAGGGCGACATTAACACCAAGTTTGCATGGGGCTTAAAAGGAGGTACCCATTTCTGGGTATCCGAGTCTGTTGGTATAAAATTGCAGGCGGCATTGCAGTCTATGTCGCAGGCCGTTGGCGGCGGATTGTATTTTGGTACAGGAGGGGTTGGTACAGGGATCAGTTCCTATTCTTCCGTACTGCAATTTTCACTGGGGAGTGGATTGGTATTTAAGCTGGGAGATAAGTAATCGCGCTTCGAAAATTATCGTTCGGTTAGTAAAATATGTTACTGTACCAACTGGTGTAATGGGCTTTGCGGGTTGAATATTTCGACCTACCGGTTGTGACTAAACGATTTTTTACCTTTATGGGGTATGTGCTGTTATGCTAACGCGGAGGAAGCATCAGCAGTCATACAGCAAATTATTAACAACACAGTATTAAATAAATAATAATAAAGCCGAGTTTTGCTATTGAAAGTCCGTCGTAAAGATGGTATTACTAAACAACAAGTACATGTTATGAAAAAACTAATCACACTATCACTGTTGCTGGTCGGAATAACCTCCTATGCACAAAAATCACCTTCATTCAGGTTAAATGCTTATGGTAACTATGTTTTTGACGACAATGTGGATTCCTACTATTCCGCCACCAACTACTTTGATGGAAAAATTAAAGGCGGCTTTCAGTGGGGTGTGGGTATTGAATACATGGTGCAACCCACCGTTGGTGCTGAAATCAGTTATTTGAGGCAGGATACCAAAGGACCTACCACTTACTACGACCCTTTCGCGGTACTGGATCCTGTAAAATCAGCAGAGTTTGACATTGCAGTCAATTATATTTTTTTGGGCGCTACCCGGTACTTCCCGGTAAGTGCGAAAGTGGAACCCTTTATCGGGGTACAGGCGGGCGTTGGTATCATTGACGTGTCGAACCCAACCAACGGCAATGGCAGCAACAACACCAAATTTGCCTGGGGCTTTAAAGGAGGTACACATGTATGGGTTTCCGAGTCTGTTGGAATAAAATTGCAAGCTGCTATACAATCCGTATCGCAGGCTGTTGGCGGCGGATTGTATTTTGGTACAGGTGGGGTGGGTACCGGCATAAGTTCCTATTCTTCTATGCTGCAGTTTTCGTTGGGGAGTGGGCTCGTATTCAAGTTAGGCGGTAAATAGGGCATTAGGTAAAAGCGGCGTCTGTTAAGGGAACTGTTCATTCTTCCGGTTGCAACAGATGCAACGTATTCTTCTCAATCTCAAAAAAAGCTGTGGCAGGATGCAGGAAAAACAGAATTAGCCGGGTGCAAAAAAAACCAATACCACCATAAAACAGGGAGTATTAAATGTTCAAAGGAGTAACCGTTTTGTAGGGCTACTCCTTTGAACCAATATATTTATTTCGGAGACTGATTGGCTTTTCTTAAAAAATATACTGCCGATGTTTGCCAGTCAAAATGGGTGATCATTTCCCCCGGGGCTAAATCGGAGCCAGCAATGAAGCTGTAAAAACAGATCTACCTAAATACATTAGTAATCGCTATTTTAGCACCGAAAAAACTGGTAGAAAGCATCCCGCTCGATGCAGGAAGATAATGCCAGTTCACAGCCAGCACAAGGCCCCGCATGCCATCTTTGCTAAATCTCACCCCGGCTTCGGCGTTCATCATAAACTGAATACCATCCTCTTTAAATGCATATATACCTATATCGCTGCGTTGATTTTGATATGCTCCCCCCAATCCTGCACGAATAAAGGGGACAGACTTTTCATTGCGGTCTTTAAGATCATATTGTCCTATTGCCATCAATCCATAAATATTAGTCCAATTGGTAGTGTGCCCGGTGTAGGTCCCACCACCTTCATCAAGGTGCACCGTTCCGTACCCTTTTTTGTCGGGAAAATAAAACCAGCTTAAACTACCGCCAAGGGACAGGCGCTCATTCTTTAAATATTTTCTTGCCTGGAAATTTATACCCACCCAACTTGTTTTGCTAACAAAATCCTTAAATTCCTCCCCCATAGGGAAAGAAGCCTGGTAGCCAAATTCACCGACGCCGGAATATTGTGCGTTTGAACGAAATGATAAGAGTAAAAATGCGCACGCGATTATATATGGGATTTTTTTCATAAAATTTATTTGAGATATGGAGATTGTATGAACATCTGGTTAATACTTTTGTCTATCCTGTCGTTAACGCTGGCATCCGACCCTTCCAGCAAACCATTCATTATGCCCATCCATACTACGGGTAACTTATCATCCGCTGCGGTATTCGGATTGGTAATATTTACGGCAACCGTACCGGTGCTATAGGTGGTGCATACAATGTCGGCGGGATAACCCCAGCCCCAACCTGGTCCCCATATCGGAGGATAATAACCCCATCCGGGGTACCAGCCCCAGTAGCAATACCAGCAATAATATGCGCAGCTTGCATAGGCAGTTTTATTGGCAAGCGGCAAAACCACTACATCGGCTTTGTTTCCGCCATCTACAGCCAGGCGTGTCCAACCTAACGCGTCGAGGTTAGCTTTAAGCGTGGCTAAAATTTGTGCGTCGAAGCGATGATCGGCATCTTCTCCCGGTGGTACAACATGCACCACGGAGTCAGGCATAAAATAAGTATTGATGCCCGTAAAATTAAATTGCTTGTCGTAGTTCGTATACACCACATCATAATCTGAAATATAATCAAGATCTGAAGGTGTGCATGCTTCAATGCTCACTACGAACAAAGCTAGAAAGCTCCAGCGGAGTAAATTGGCAACTGATTTCATAAAGATTGTTTAATTACTGTACATGTGGTTTTTACTATGTTATCACTACAGGTTTTTCATACCTACCGGATAATGCCCCTCAGGGAAGCAGCATGCCTTTATATTGGATTCATTCTCGCATTCTTTGCAGATGGGAAAAGAGAAGAAGTTGGCTTTATACAGGAAAAGGATGACGGGGGAACAAATTGCTAAAACAAAGAAAATTGTTAAGGCAAATGTACAAATAATTACCAGGACAAATATACAAAAATACAAAATAATATAAAATCAAAATAGCAATTGTAAGTGTAACGACAATAGAGCAAGCGAGCATTCACCTTTATTTTTTTATTTTTTTCGCAGGCAACGCCAACAGCTACCCTGCTATCAAACAGCCATCACGGTACCGGCCCCGATTGGTTATTGACGGTATCAGTGCGCGACAAGCTGCCGGGCGCTTCTGTATGCGCTATTAGCGCCTTCCATCAACCATTTTACTTTCAGTCCTTTACTGTTTTACAACATTTCCGCT
>CAYMKT010000009.1:36326-40697 GCA_964391065.1 uncultured Terrimonas sp.
ACATTTCCGCTTCCGTTTATTTTTGCTTTCAGCTTCTGAACCACTAATAGTTGCTTCAAAACGATCATTGTCGTTAAAAGCACCTTGAACATTGATATCGCCACTGCCATTCGACTGAATCGATATTAACGCCGGTACCGTAATAAATACCTCCGAAATATCTCTTCTTACGCTGCTGGTGTTTTTGTATGCTATTGACAGCTCACCATTTTGCACCCTGGTTTCTAAATAGGGCAACAGGTTAGCATAAGCTTTTACACTTACTTTGAATTCATTTCCTGTTTTTTTATTATAATTGGTGAATTGTTTAATGACTGAGATGATGAAAGTCAAAAACGTTGCAAAGAAACATACAACATACATACATAGTCAGTGAAAAGAAAAGTGCTGGTTTAGATTAATTTACTGAGTGCCCATGTCGTTTGAAAGTGGAAGAAAGCATAATTTGCACAGGAAACATCAACGGCCATCAACCATTTTCAGCAACGGCTGCAAAATTGCGGCTACATTCAATCTAAAAAATGGCGTCATATGAGATCATCATCCTTTTTTATCGCTCCTGTATTGGCGTTGGCATGCATCAGCAGTACCTTCGCCCAGGAGCGTAAAGAAAATAAAGAAAACACTTGCGCTACCGGCCTGGGGTATTGACTATACTTACCATTTCCGTCCCAAATGGGCAATAGGATTACACACCGACCTCATTGTTGAGTAGTTTGAAGTGGAATATGCGGGTTCGGACGATGGAGTACTGGAGAGAAGCTACCCGGTTGCGCCGGCTGTGATGGGCATTTACAAGCCTGCCGATCATTGGAGTTTTTTGTTAGGAGCCGGTGTGGAACTGGAGAAAGGAGAAAGTTTTTTTTGAACCGCGCAGGAGTTGAATACAGCGCTGAATTACCCCGCGGATGGGAGATTTTTGGCACAGTAAGCTATGACTTTAAGTGGAATGCCTACGATACCGGGGTATTGGGTTTGGGTATTTCAAAAGCGCTCGGTAAGGTTTCAGGAAAGGATTAATGATAATCGCCAACCCATCAATACAAACTTTAAACACTCCGCAGTATGAAATCATTTTCATTTAAACATACCATTTTTAGAGGAATTGCCCTTGCGCTTCCCGTTTTTGTTTTATTATATGTTTTAATCAGGCTCTTCGGCATTTTTGAAAAATTCATAGGGCCTGTTGCCAAAAAACTGGAAGTGGAAAGTATTTTTGGCGCAATTACCATGGCGGTATTTTTCATTTTTTGCATACTGGTGCTGGCCTTCCTCCTGGGATTACTCATGCTTCTTCCCTTTGTTTCGAGAATGAGATATTTCCTGCAGGATTGGATCATCAAATTAATTCCTTCTCTTAACCATTTAAAATTGATAGCAGCAGAAAAACTGGACATTGAAGATGCCACCAATCAATGGAAACCCGTGCTGCTCGAAAACGGAGATACGTTTGCCCCGGCCTATATTATTGAGGAGACTCCTGAATGGATTACACTGGTATATACAAAATTTCCCGGCACAGACCCCGGTAGCATGCTCATTACCAAAAGAAGCAACGTTAAGTACCAGGAAATTACGATGAAACAGATGAGCCAGTTTAACAGGCAATTCGGCAGGGGGTATCTCTCCCTGATCGAAGGCAGTAATGCTAAAAGTAAAATTTAAATGTTAACTTACTTTATCTAAAACCAATTATCATGAACACACTTTTAATGAAATGGTGGCTTATTCTGCTACAGGGTATCCTTTTAATTGTTTTAAGTTTTTATGTATTTAATCACCCCGGTGCAACATTAGTAGGCCTTGCTTTCTGGATCAGCATAATGATTATCATTACCGGCATCGCAGGAACAGTAAACTGGTTCCTGATCGACAAGACCGAACGCAGCACCGGAGATTTACTTTGGGGCGTAGGTACCCTGCTGCTGGGGCTACTGCTGTTTGCGCGGATTGGAATAGCGATGACGCTTATTACTACATTGCTGGGTATTTGGATGATCGTTACCGGCATTTGGTTAGTGCGGCATGGCTCAAAAATGGCCAGCGAGGCGCTTTCGAAATGGATGATGATCATTACCGGCGTGCTGTCGGTAATTGCCGGCATAATGGTAATCTTCAATTTAGGCGCCGGCGCCGTAGCCCTAAGTACCATCATTGGATTGCAACTGCTTCTTGCAGGGATAGCGCTTATTGTTTTAGCCCTGGTAAAACGTAAATACAGCACCGCCGTAAAATCAAAACTACAGGATCTGAAAGCGCAATTGTAAGTCCCTTAACGATATCTTCCGCTTTACAAAATTCTTCCATGCCGGCGCCCAAAATGGGCGCCGGCATTTATCTTCCGGCTTGCCTGAAATGCTGCTATTTTATTGCCGCATGTCTGAAGCCCGCAATTGTGATTCCAGCGTGAACTGGCTTTTTTTTTATAATATTGCGCAATCGTTTGCGTTAAGCGTACCATCACTCATCTATCAAAACAGATTATATCATACTATGTGTGGAATTGTTGCATACATCGGACACCGCCAGGCTTACCCGGTTATTATTAAGGGACTGAAAAGACTGGAATACAGGGGCTATGATAGCGCGGGCGTAGCCTTGCTCAATCATGGAATTAAATTGTATAAGAAAAAAGGTAAGGTAGTGGCATTGGAGGAAGCAACACTGGGAAAGGATTTAGATGGCTATACCGGCATCGGGCATACCCGTTGGGCCACGCACGGAGAGCCCAGCGACAGGAATGCTCATCCACATCTTTCCGCTAACGGTAAAATAGCCATGATTCATAATGGCATCATTGAAAACTACGCTTCGATTAAACAGGAACTGGTTAAAAAAGGCTATCAATTTCAAAGTGATACCGATACGGAAGTGCTGCTGAACTTTATTGAAGATATCCAGGAGAACAATAGCAGCACCCTGGAGGAAGCCTTGCGTATAGCGCTGAAACGTGTGGTAGGGGCCTACGTAATTGTATTGATCGACCAGGACAATCCGGAAACGCTGATCGCTGCCCGGAAGGGCAGCCCGTTGGTTATTGGTATCGGTAAAGGAGAACACTTTTTGGCCAGCGACGCATCTCCGATTATTGAATATACCAAGGAAGTGGTATATGTAAATGATTATGAAATTGCCATCATTAAGCCTGATGAACTCATTTTAAAAAACCTGGGCAACGAGCGGCAAACGCCTTTTATTCAAAAATTAGACCTCGAGCTGGCTGCCATTGAAAAAGGCGGGTATGATCATTTTATGCTGAAAGAAATTTTTGAGCAACCTCATACCATTTATGATTGTTTAAGGGGAAGGCTCGATGTGGCGGCAGGAACCATCACCATGTCCGGCATACAAAACAATATGGAGCAAATCAAAAATGCCAACCGTATACTCATTATAGCATGCGGTACCTCCTGGCATGCCGGGTTGGTGGCAGAATATATAATAGAAGAATTGTGCCGGATTCCCGTTGAGGTAGAGTATGCTTCAGAATTCCGGTACCGCAACCCCATCATTCATAAAGGCGATATGATTATCGCTATATCGCAGAGTGGTGAAACAGCCGATACGCTGGTAGCCATTGAAAGGGCAAAAGAACAGGGCGCTGTTATACTGGGCATTGTAAATGTTGTGGGCTCATCCATTGCACGCATCTCTCACGCCGGCGCCTACACGCACGCCGGCCCTGAAATTGGGGTGGCCAGTACAAAAGCATTTACTGCACAACTTACGGTACTTACTATGGTGGCGCTGATGATTGCCAAAGAAAGAGCTACCATTAGCCGCGACCGGTATATACACCTGCTTAACGAATTGAATGATGTGCCCGAAAAAGTAAAGCTGGCTTTGGAACGTGCAGATCAAATAAAAGAAGTAGCGTTAAAATATAAGAACGTATCGGATGCGCTGTATTTAGGCCGCGGGTATAACTTTCCAATAGCGCTGGAAGGCGCCCTGAAGCTAAAAGAAATATCGTATATACACGCCGAAGGCTATCCGGCTGCAGAGATGAAGCATGGACCTATTGCCTTGGTAGATGACGCTTTACCGGTGGTATTTGTAGCAACAAAAGATGCTTATCACGAAAAGATCATCAGTAATATCCAGGAAATAAAAGCCCGCAAAGGGAAGGTGATTGCTGTAATTACCGATGGTGATGAAACCATTACCGGAATGGCAGACGACGTTTTAGCCATACCCGAAGCAGATGAACTGATCGCACCCATTATCAGCACTATCCCTTTGCAACTATTTTCGTATTACATCGGTGTTGCCAAAGGATACGATGTTGATAAACCCCGGAACCTGGCCAAGAGTGTAACGGTGGAATAAAAAGCAACAAAATACAAGGTACAAATTCCAAATAAAGCCCGA
>CAYMKT010000009.1:40797-47548 GCA_964391065.1 uncultured Terrimonas sp.
TGAAAAGTCTGAATCAAACGAGAGACCATAAACCAGAAACTTCAAACTTCCGATCTCAAATCGATATATGAACCAAATCAACAAAAGAGCGATTGATTCCCTCGGATATAATTTTATCGCCCCCGGCTATCTTCCGGAAGGAAAAGATGAATACCATCTTCGCAATATTCAAAACAGGAATGGCATTCAATATCGCGGTCTTACAGCCTGGGAAATTGAGGTACTGGTGCGCAACAGGAATACTTCCGACGACTGGAATAAGATACTGGTATCCGATGCTTTCAATCCCGAACTTGTAAAAAATTGCAAGTTCTTCGGACTGGTGCGCATTGGTAAATTGGAAGCTTATTTTTTGGAGTATCATAATCTCCGCATGCCGGTTGGATTGTATAACAGCACGATCATCAGTTGCGACTTTGGCGACAATGTAGTGGTAGACAATGTAAATTACCTCTCTCATTATATTGTAGGCAGTGAAGTAATACTGGTAAACATTAATGAGCTGGCTACCACCAACGTGGCGAAGTTTGGCAACGGTATTATTAAAGACGGTGAAAGTGAAAACATCCGGATATGGCTTGAAATATGTAATGAAAACGGCGGAAGGAAAGTAATACCTTTTACAAGGATGTTGCCCGGAGATGCCTGGCTTTGGAGTAAATACAGGGATGACGATATTATGCTTGAAAAATTTAAACTGTTTACCCAGAAAGAATATGATGTACAGCGGGGATACTACGGTAAAATAGGCGACCGCACGATTATTAAAAATACCAGCATCCTGAAAGACGTGTGGATTGGTTCGGATGCTTATATTAAAGGCGCCAATAAACTCAAGAATCTAACAGTCAACTCTTCTTCCGAAGCGCCTTCGCAAATAGGAGAGGGTTGCGAAATGGTGAATGGTATTGTTGGGTTGGGTTGCAAAGTGTTCTATGGGGTTAAAGCGATCCGTTTTATTATGGCCTCCCATTCGCAGTTAAAGTATGGCGCGCGTTTGATCAATTCCTATCTTGGCAACAATTCCACTATTTCCTGTTGCGAAGTACTGAATTCCCTCATCTTTCCATCGCACGAGCAACACCACAATAACTCTTTTCTTTGTGCTGCTACGGTAATGGGACAAAGCAATATGGCCGCTGGCGCCACCATCGGGTCTAATCATAACTCCCGCAGCCCCGACGGCGAATTGATAGCGGGAAGAGGGTTTTGGCCCGGCTTATGTGTGAGCTTAAAACACAATTCTAAATTCGCATCCTTTAATATCCTCGCAAAAGGTGATTATCCCTATGAACTGAATATTCCTTTTCCGTTTGCATTGATCAGCAACGATATTGCCAATGATGAGCTGATTATTATGCCGGCATATTGGTTCATGTATAATTTGTATGCTATTGCACGCAACGAATGGAAATACCAGGATCGCGATGCCCGCATTGAAAAAACGCAGCACATTGAATTTGCCTCACTGGCTCCCGATAGCATTAATGAAATCATGAATGCGCTCCAATTATTAGCCTTATATACCGGCAAAGCGTTTATTGAACGGCAAAAGCAAAGCAAAACCCTGTCACAAAAAGAATACATCAAAAAGGGCAAACAACTCTTAGAATCCAACGATGAAATTATTAATGAACTGAAAATTGTGGCGGACGGAGTAGAAAACAGCGAAAGAAAAACGGTTATCATAAAAGCACAACAGGCATATATTATTTTTAAAGAACTGGTCGTGTACTACGGCACGCTACAGTGCATTGAACAGTTGAAAGAGAATGATTTCAAAAATTTCACCTCGCTCATCAGGCAATTTCCTTCACCATCAAGGAGAACCCAGTGGCTTAATGTAGGCGGTCAATTGATACCAGAAGCAGAAGTGGAAAAATTCAGAAAACACATCAGGGCTGGAAAAGTAAAAAGCTGGGATGATGTGCATGCATTTTATACTGCGCAAGGACAGGCCTATGATGCCGACAAATTTGAACATGCCTTTACAGCATTACTGGAAGTATTAGATTTACCGGCTTCGGCGTTTACACCTGAAGTGCTTAAGCAAATATTGTTGCAATCTGTACAAACCAAAACCTGGCTAACAGAAGGCATCTACGAATCGAGGGCAAAAGATTATCACAATCCATTTCGCACTATGGTTTTCGACAACAAAGAAGAAATGGACAAAGTATGGGGGAAGCTGGAAGAGAATAGCTTTATCGCGCTTCAGCAGAAAGCATTAAAGGATTTTAAAAAAACGGTGAATGGGCTGATTAAAACTTTGAATTTGTAATATTGCTGCCAGCCGTATTTCTCCTTCATTGAAAGCATTTCACAAATGCTGTCATGGGTCTATTCAGTCGAAAGGACGATTCTGGTTCGTCATCAACACTATCCGCCCCCAACAACTTTCTGCATCACAAAATCATTCATAAAAAAGCCATTGCCAATATCGATATTTTCCTGCCGCACAACCACAAAACCCAGTCTCAGATAAAAATCAAGTGCCTTGTTGTGCCGGTTTACATTCAATTCCAACCGGAAAGGTTCAACGGTATTGATATCGGCAATAATATAATCAATCATTTTCTTTCCGATCCCTTTTCCGTGCTGGTTTTGCAACACGTATATTTTATGCAGCCGGTATACCGTTTTCTCTGCTGTGGCAGAATAGGAAGCAAATGCAACCGGTTCATCATCATTGTACCCAACAATAAACCGGTGGTTCAGTGAAGCCATCTGGTTTTGTAAAGAAGATTCACTATACATCATGTTAAGCATATAGTCCGTTTGAGTAGCTGTAAGAATGTGAGCGTAGGTTTGCGGCCATATCTTGTAAGTGAGTTCGCGGATTAGCTCAATGTCTCTCAAACCTGCTTTCCGGAAGTGCAACATGGTATTTTGATTATTCGATGAATGCACTGGATTTTAGAAGGCCAACTCCAGGGGAAAACTTACTTCCGCTCTCAAACCCTGTTCGAGATCGTGTAACACCACAGCGCCACCGGGTTTGTTGTTTTTGCTCAGGTGAGCAATCCGTTCATTGGTTATTTTCATGCCTAGCGATTTTCTGTTTTCGTTTGCGGAGTTAGTGCTGGTAGCAGTATAGTTGCGTCCCACTCCATTATCTTCAACAATACAGGTAAGCATTTCATTTTCTTTTACAATATGGATATCTATTTTTCCAGGTCCCTGTTTTTTCGCTATTCCATGCCAGATACTGTTTTCAACAAACGGCTGAAGCAGCAAGGGGGGCACCAGCGTATTTTGTGCATCAATATTATCATCTACTTTTATTGCATAGGTAAATTTATTATCCAGGCGCTTTGCTTCCAATTGCATATACAACTCAAGCGCTGTAAGATCATCGGAGAGGGGTACTTCTTTTCGTTCGGAATGCTCTAATATCATACGCATTAACCTTGCAAATTTTGTAAGATAAATGTCGGCGGCAGGAATATCATTTTTATTGATGTAGTCGGCGATGGAATTCAAAGAATTGAAAATAAAATGGGGGTTCATTTGCGCGCGCAGCGCCTTCATCTCCGTTTCTGTTACCTGTGCTTTGAATTCAACTTCCTTTTGCCGCTGTTCCGTGTCCCGTTTCCTTTTGTAAAGCACATAACCGGCAACTGTTGCGCAAAGCACCAGCAGTATGCCTCCAATAACCACATTCCGTATAATCCGTTGCCGCCTGATTTCTGCAGCAGCCAGGGCTACGGCCTTATCATGTTCTGCATTCATTGCTGCCTGTCTTTTCTCAAATTCAAAAGCCGCTTCCTTCCTGGTGATGTCCAACCGCTTGTTATCATTCAGCACACTATCCCTGAGGGTAATGTATTGTTTAAATGCTGCGAGCGCTTTAGCCGGATCGTGATTGGCTTCATGTATTTTACTGATGGCTTTTACCGTGAGGCTTTGTTGCTCCACCGCCCCAACTTCACGGTTCAACAGCAATGCTTCCTCCTGGTACTTCAGCGCCATTGAATTGCGTTCGGATAGTCCGATATTTTTCTTCAGTAAAAAGGATTCCGGAGCATTAAAATATAATTCTCCAATCTGGGAAAGCACTACCGCCAGGTTATTTCTGTCGTTGGCAGACTGATAAATTTGCCGGGCTTCCTGCAGGTATGCCAGCCCTTTTTCATAATTCTTCAATTGCATATAAGCGCCACCCAAATTGGTGAGATCGCTGGCTGCGCGACGCATATTGCCCGACGCCTTATTGATCTGAAAAGCTTTTAGATGAAAGTCAATCGCCTGCTGCGGCTGCGACATCTGATCGTACAGCACTCCCAAACTGCCGTAAACGGAGGCCATGCCCAGCCTGTTATTGATTTGCTCAAAAGTTTTCAGCGATTTTTCCAGGTATTGCATTGCCAAACTGTCTTTTCCCATATTTCTATACACCACTCCTATATTAGTATATGCATTGGCAATACCCGTTCCATACACGGTAGGGTCTGCACTTAATTTGTTGTATATCACTACCGCCCTGAAATAACAATCCAGCGCTTTAGGATAATCCGAGAGATATTGATATTCAACGCCTAAATTAGTCAGGATGGTGGCAATTCGGGCGCTGTCATGCAGATCGTTAAAAGTACTTAAAGCCTGTTCGTGGTATGCAACTGCATTATAGTAATCCGACTTGTTAAAATAAAGCAAGCCAATGTTATTGAACATTCGCGCCATGCCATTTTTATTGCCGGCAGTTTTATGTATCTCCAGTGCGATGGTATACATTTTCATCGCCAGGCTATCCTGCCCTTTTGCCCAGTAATTAACACCTTTATTGGAATGAGACGAAGCGATGCGGGGGGTATTGTTTATCTTTTTTGCCAGGGCAATGGCCTCATCCGCCAGCGCAAGTCCCTTATCCGGGTCGATACTATGATACGCATATACGATGTCGTTAAGAATATCGATACGGGTGCTGTCCTGCCCGTTGTGCATACTGAGTACCTGCAAAAGAGAATCCAGTTCCTGTTGCTGCGCCACAGACACTCTGTTTAAAAACAGAAAGACGGTAAAGAATATGATCCTGAGCATAAGGAACGATATTGAAAGCTAACTTGAGAAAGTTAACAAGAATCTGGCAATCATTCACTTTTCGCGAATAATAAATGAAGTCCGGCAAATAATAAATGCTGGTTTCCAGGCCTGCAGGCTTATATTATTTTTGAAATGGAACCATTTATGACCTCACAAATTTTTTATGATGAAACTCCCTTTGGTTTTTAAGACCCTCACCGTTTTGCTATCCTGCGTTGTATTGATGGGATCCTGCAAAAAAGAGAATCTCAATGCAGGCAACGACGATGACTATTACATACGCTTTGCATTCAATGGCGTTCAGGCAGAATATACTTCGCAACCCTTTGGAAGCATAACAACAAACAATGGGATGGAAATGATGCTCATTGGCGCATATAAAAACCTCAATGCATCATCTCCCTTAAAGGAGCATATCAGCATTTTGATTTACAATAAAACCACGATAGCAGCAGGCGCCACCTATAAAGACCCTGTAAAAGTTACGGGAACAAATGGCACAACAGTGCCCCAGGTAATCATTACCCATTACAACAGCGCCGAAACTGCTTTTCAAACTGTGGGACTGTTTTCAGATGAAAACGGGGTGGTAACCGGATCTGATCTTATCCCGTCTTTAAAGAATATAAAAATTGATGCTACAGTGAGCATTACGGAACTCACTAACCAGTATGTAAAAGGAACTTTTTCCGGCACTGCCTACCAGGCCGATTCGTGGATAAATGCCGTACATCAACCCATAACGAACGGGTCTTTTTTTGTAAAACGACAACCGTAGCTAAACATTCATTTTTTTTTAAACCTGCAACAAGAAATATTTTATTACCGCTTTGTTTGTAGTGAAGTGTGTTTTTTTTGCTCCTGCACAAAACAATGAAACACTCAACAATAAAACCATCGTTGATCTTACCGCCGCCGGCATGAGTAAAAAAACGATAATTACAAAAATCGGCACTTCCAATTGCAAATTTACTACAGATTCGAAGTCACTGATCAGCCTGAAAAAAAGTAATGTAGACGAAGATGTAATCAATGCTATGGTAGAGAAAATGTCCGGGGCTGATCCATCTCCTGCAGCCGCTACCGAACCTTCCAAACCGTCTCCAACAACTTCAACTAAGCCTGCAGAGGCGGTTGCCCGTACATCCCCCGCGGCATCGGCAAAAGCCATTGCGCTGTTAAAACAGGAAGGAAGCGGTATTTATTATTACCAGGCTTCTGAAGGGAAGATTTATGAGTTGGAATCGAACGTATTTTCCCAACAAAAAAATAACAAATGGGCTACGGCATTGAGTTATGGTTTTGCAAAATCAAGTAAAGTAATGTCGGTGAGTGGCAGTGAAGCCAACGTTCAGTTCAAAACCGCGAACCCTGTATTCTATTTCTATTTTGATCCGGAAAATAAGAGTTTAAATACCCAGGCGCCTACCTGGTTCGCAATTGTTACGAGCCCCAATGAGTTCCTGCTGATCAAGTTCGAAAACAAGAAAGTAAAAAATGCAAGAGCTGTTACTACTGCTTCTGCCAATGCTTATGAAGAAGCACAGGGTATCGATGACCAGTTTAAGGCGTCATTCAAATTTAACCGGCTGGAGAAGGGCATTTATGAACTGTATTTCGAAAATGGATTGCAATCCGGCGAATACGGATTCATGTATGCCGGGGCCACAGCCACACACGGCGGCGCAAGTCCTAAAGTATACGATTT
>CAYMKT010000010.1:0-47346 GCA_964391065.1 uncultured Terrimonas sp.
GCCTGTTTATTTATTATTTTGAGATTCCATCGCCTTTTTTACACTTCCATGTTTTTCCAGCAATGCTTTTGCTTTTGCATAGTCGGCAATGCCTAATTTTTCCATCAGCATTTTGGCGCCCCTGTCGAATAATTTAGCGTTACTCAATTGCATGTTCACCATCTTGTTGTCTTCCACCCTGCCCAATTGAATCATAATGGAAGTGGAGATCATATTGAGTACCAGTTTTTGGGAAGTACCGCTTTTCATGCGCGTGCTACCGGTTACAAATTCGGGCCCTACCGGCAATTCAATGGGGTAGTCTGCCTGCTTCGTTAAGGGAGACCCGGGATTGTTGGTAATGCAACCCGTAACAATTTTGTGTTGACGACAGTTTTTTAATGCAGCGATTACGTATGGCGTAGTACCGCTCGCAGCAATGCCTATTACCACGTCCTTGCTATTTACATGATGCTTCTCAAGGTCTTCCCAGCCTTGCGTAACACTATCTTCTGCAAACTCCACGGGCTGGGTCATCGCCTTTTTTCCGCCGGCAATAATACCAATCACCAGGTTCGCGGATACGCCATAGGTAGGCGGACATTCGCTGGCATCCACAATAGCCAGCCGGCCGCTGGTTCCCGCGCCAATATAAAACAGCCGGCCGCCAGCCAGCATTTTATCTACTGCAATATTCACGAGCTTTTCAATCCGGGGAATTACCTTTTCGATTACAAGCGGAACTTTTTTGTCTTCGTTATTGATATGAGTGAGAATTTCAGCAACAGGCATTTTTTCCAGGTGGCGGTAAGCGGAAGCCTGCTCTGTAATTTTAGTAAACTGCGTCATATAATATATCTGGATAGTTATTTGGTGTATTACATACAGGTATTCATCCTTGTTGGTGATATACCGCGAGTCCTTCCATTGGATTTTTTAATATTCTTCCCATGGTAAATTCATAGGAATGGCAAAGCGATTTAACCGCATCGCCGAAATGATAGGCCACTCCACCCACAAAGCTGATGGGCAAAGTCCAGCTTTCCCTGAACTTACAGATATGATGAAAGAAAAAATCGTTCATTACATCTTCAATGATATTTTCAATCATATAGTGTCCCCTGTTTTCGGATAAAAACGGGGCAAACGAAGCAAGGTAACGGTTGGCCAATGGTTTTTTGTATACATTTTCAAGGATATCAGCACTACTCAGGTTGTACTTTGTTGTAAATCGCGCCATCAATTCTTCATCAAAAGTATTGTATAAGTAATATTGCAGCACTTTTTTTCCAAGGTATGCACCACTGCCTTCATCTCCTAAAACATAGCCCAGTCCGGGTTTATTAATCACAATCCTCTTCCCGTTATAATAGCAACAACTCGAACCTGTTCCTAAAATACAGGCTATCCCTTTTTCGTGACCATACAGCGCCCTCGCCGCTGCCATTACATCGTGTGTAACCTCTATCCTGCTTAACCCGCCAAAGTTTTTTTGAATCGCCTGCTTTACAATTCGAACATTATTCGCATTAATACAGCCGGTACCATAATAGTATACCTCGTTCACTTTAACTCCTTTAAGCTTTGGAAGTAATTCCTTTTCCAGTATTTCGGCTATTTGGGCAGTATTGAAAAAATATGGGCTGATGCCCTGCGTAAAAATTGTTTTCTTCTTTTTGCCCTGCAATAAACACCATTCGGCCTTAGTAGCCCCGCTATCAGCTATCAATTTTACGGATGACATTTTTAATTGAACTTATTTCGTGAAATTCGTGGTCTCAAAGATAATGTACAAAAACTGACTAATGGGTAATAATAAATTCAAGCTTTGGTTGCCTTTGATCTTTTCGCTGGTAATGATTGGCGGTATGTTTTTAGGTTATAAAATGAAGGAAAAAATGCCGGTTACCGCCCGTTTTTTTTCAACCGAAAAAAAAGGAACAGTGCAGGAAGTGTTGGATCTCATATCAAAACGATACGTTGACCCCGTACAAACCGATAGTCTTGCCGACGCTGCTATTGAGGAGATGCTCAGCCATTTAGACCCTCATTCTGTTTTTATTCCGGCCAGCGACCTGCAACAGGTAAATGAAGACCTGGCAGGAAGATTTGAGGGTATTGGCATAGAGTTTAATGTTTTCAACGACACCATTAATGTATTGAGTGTTTTGAAGGGCGGACCTTCGGAAGAGGCCGGTTTGCAGGTAGGTGATAAATTTCTGAAAATTGGCGATTCCGTTGTAGCAGGCAATGATATTAATGCAGATAGGGTGAAGCAACTGTTGCGTGGACTGCATGGCTCGAAAGTGCAGGTATTAGTATTGCGTGGAAAAGAAAAAAAACAATTTAATATTACAAGAGGTATTATTCCGCTTTACTCGCTCGATGCGGGCTATATGATAGCCCCGTCAACAGGCTATATACGGCTGAACAAATTTGCTGAAACCACCTACGAAGAATTTATGGAGGCCCTGCAAAGACTAAAAGAAGAAGGTTTGCAACAATTAATTCTGGACCTTCGGAGCAATGGAGGCGGTATTTTACAGGAAGCGGTGGAGATTGCAGATGAGTTTTTAGATGGGAATAAATTGATTGTTTATACACAGGGTGGGCATTTAAAGCAACAGGAGTTCCGTGCAAAAAGGGAAGGAATTTTTGAAAAAGGAAAACTGGTAGTGCTGGTAGACGAAGGCTCGGCTTCTGCCAGTGAAGTGCTTACGGGCGCTTTGCAGGACTGGGACAGGGCAGAAGTAATAGGCAGACGAACATTTGGAAAGGGGCTGGTGCAGGAACAATATAACCTCAGCGATGGGTCTGCTTTGCGATTAACTATTTCCCGTTATTATACCCCCCTTGGGCGGTCAATTCAAAAGCCATACGACAAAGGTATAGCAAGCTATAACGAGGAGTTGTATGAACGTTATCATAATGGTGGATTAGTTAACGCAGATAGTAACAAATTGGTAACCGGCGAACCCTATCATACTCCCGGGGGAAAGGCGGTGTACGGAGGAGGAGGCATAACACCGGATGTTTTTGTGGCTATTGACACTACCGGCATTAGCAGCAATGCGAGCCGGTTATATACCAAAAACACCATTGGCAATTTTACATACCGGTATTATGTTGATCATATTGATCAATTCAAACTATTTGCCAATCCCTCCGATTTTGATAAAGGCTTTGATGTTGATGATGCTGTATGGAGCGCCTTAAACGATTTTGCATTGCGGGACAGTATTAAGATCAATACACTTTCGGCAACAGACAAGCAATTTCTGGCGCAAAGACTAAAAAGTCTTTTTGCCAGGCAGCAATGGCGAAATGAGGGGTTTTACGAAATCAGTAATGCGCACGATGACATGGTAAAAAAAGCATTGGAGGAACTGGCTAAATAACGTTCGGCAAAGCCATTGGAACGGCAACCTCTTTGTTTTTAATGTTAAACTGATCATTATCCCCGTCAGCCAGGCAAGTTTTGAATTGTATCTTTATACTGAAAAGCTTAAAGCATGGATATTAAGAAAAACATACTCGAAACCATTGGCAACACCCCGTTGATACGCTTAAACAAAATCACTAAACATTTACCATGCGAAGTAGCCGCAAAAGTGGATTATTTTAACCCCGGCAATTCTATAAAAGACCGCATGGCGCTCAAAATGATAGAGGTGGCAGAGAAAGAAGGCAAGCTGAAACCCGGAGGCACTATTATTGAATGCACATCGGGCAATACGGGCATGGGACTTGCTTTAGCAGCCAGCGTAAAAGGATATAAATGCATCTTCACCTCAACTGACAAACAATCCAAAGAAAAATTTGACATACTGAAAGCGGTAGGGGCGGAGGTAATTGTTTGTCCTACGAATGTTGAGCCCGATGACCCGAAGAGCTACTATTCCGTGGCAAGAAGGTTAGCCAGCGAGATTCCAGATGCCTTTTTTTGCAATCAATACGACAATCTTGCGAATCGCATAGCCCATTACGAAACTACAGGGCCGGAAATATGGCAACAAACAGACGGCAAAATAACCCATTTTGTGAGTACGGCGGGAACAGGCGGCACGGTAACGGGCACGGCTATGTATCTGAAAGAGCAAAACCCCGGTATAAAAGTTTGGGCAATAGATGCGTACGGTTCGTTGCTTACCAAATATTTTAATACTGGTGAAAAAGATATGTCGGAAGTGCATCCTTACATATCTGAAGGATTTGGAGAAGATTTCGTTCCGGAAAATTTTGACATGGACGTAATTGATCATTTTGAGCAGGTTACTGACAAAGACGGGGCTATAATGGCCAGGCGCCTCGCTAAAGAGGAAGGTCTTTTCTGTGGCTATAGTGCCGGAAGTTGCCTGCAGGGGTTATTGCAGTTGAAAGATCGCTTACAAAAAAACGATCTCGTTGTTTGTATTTTTCATGATCATGGAAGCCGGTATGTGGGCAAAGTATATAACGACCAGTGGATGCTTGAAAGGGGGTTCCTGGAAGTGAAGACGTTTAAAGACATCATAACCGGAAAAGGGAATCAGCCCATTGTAACCGTTCTGGCTACCCAAACGGTAGCCGAGGTTTTTGAACTAATGAAGGAACATGATATTGAGAACATACCTGTTATGAGCAATGGCATTCCGGAAGGATCTGTTTCAGAAAATGGGTTGTTCAGCAAAATGTTTGCAGCCCCCGATATCAAAAGTCAGATGGTAAGTACCGTAATGGAACCCTCCTACCCGGTTGTCTCATATGACACTCCCGTTGAACGGTTAGGCAAACTTATTAACAAAGAAAATGGCGCTATACTCAGTCGCGATGAGGCAGGAGATTTTCACATTATTACAAAATACGATATCATACAATCCCTGGCAAAACAATAATCATCTATTTCAATAAGGCATCCCGATAAATTAGTTAAAATGCAATGCCACAAATAGTTTCAGTCTTTTTAATCATTTCCGGCGCCTGCTGTTCAATACATTTTTGGTTGTTTTACCTATAGTTGTTACCGGAAATATACCCCAACTATTTTAGCAACTTTACTCATCATTGCGTAAAAAACATAATTTAAAAATTGGGGGAAACCGCTATTGTACCGTGGATAACTGGTGAGTATCTTTGATTTGAAGTTGATTGATGAGGAAGCTACACCTCAGCCGTCCAAAAATCCTTAAAACCGATCAAAAAAAGTTGAATTCCAAATCCTTTGAAAAGGGTAGAATAAAATCCAATATCAATCAACTTTCATTTTTTTGAAAATCGATATCCAAAGAAAAACGACCTGCTTTACCTAAGCAAAACACCAAAGTAAGTCCTATATCCGGGACCAGAAAAACCAACACCAATCCAGTATTGCAACCTTGAAACCACAACCTTGGACAACGAAATTGATTTTGACTATTCCCCGAACGAATTAACGTCCAATCCTGAAAAGCCCATCTAATCTTAGAGTAGGCTCGATTAAAAACATTCCTCCACCGTCTTTGGTGGAGGTTTTTTTTGCAGGAATACCAATTTCAGGCTGTGTATTCTCCTACCTGTTCGTTTTTATCCTCAAAATGCCTGTAATGAACACAGCCATCCTGTCACAAAACTTAAATTTGTACGTTATTTGATGAGATCACTGTTTTAAACTTACATCTTCTATATTCTTAGATATGAAAATGCTCCTGGTTTATCTCAAACCTTTCAAATGGCTGGTGTTACTGGTGCTGGTGCTGGCTGCAATGAATATCGGTTTTTCCTTATTTGATCCTATCATTTTCGGACATCTTGTAAACCTCGCCAATACATACGCCCAACATCCCTCGGAGTATACCTGGGCAGATTTCTTTACAAAGCCTTATAACAGCGTTTTATGGTTATTGCTTGCCTCCATGGGCGTGGCCATGATTAGCAGGATCGCCAAGAATTTCCAGGATTATTTTTTAAATGTAGTTATCCAGAAATTCGGAGCCAGCGTATTTACTGAAGGACTGCAACATGCTATGAAACTTCCTTACCAGGAGTTCGAGGATCAAAGAAGCGGCGAAACGCTTAGCGTGTTGCAGAAAGTAAGAACCGATACCGAAAAATTCATGTCGTATTTCGTGAATGTGCTCTTCACCGTGGTAGTGGGTATTGCTTTTGTGGGCGTATTCGCATTCAGCATCCACTGGTCGCTGCCTCCCATTTATTTTGGCGGCATTTTATTATTGGTTGTCATTACCAATCTGCTAAGCAAGAAGGTAAAAACTATTCAAAAAAATATAGTATCCCAAACTACTTCTCTTGCCGGAGCTACTACCGAATCTCTTCGCAATATAGAACTTGTAAAAAGTCTGGGACTTACGCAACAGGAAGTAAACCGTTTAAACAAAAACACCTATAAAATACTGGGACTCGAGATTACTAAGGTAAAACGGATACGAAGTATCAGCTTTATACAGGGAACCTTTGTAAACACCCTGCGACAGGTTATTTTATTTATGCTGCTTTGGCTGATTTTCAAAGACCGCATGAATGCCGGTCAATTAGTGACGATGCAAATATTTTCTTTTTTTGTTTTTGGACCTTTACAGGAAATAGGCAATATCATCCTCTCCTATCGCGAAGCTGAGGCATCGTTGAACAATTTTAAAACCCTCATGCAAAAAAAACCTGAACTGCAACCCGAAAAGCCTTTGCACCTTGGAGAGGTTGAAACACTTGAATTCAGGAATGTTGGTTTTAAGCATCACACGGCCTCACAAAAGGCGATTGATAATATAAGTTTTAACGTACAAGCCGGGGAAACGATCGCCTTTGTAGGTCCTTCAGGAGCGGGGAAATCCACCCTCATGAAATTATTGGTTGGGTTATATCGCCCCGAACAAGGTAAAATATTATACAATGGCATGGATGAGACCTCCATTAACTATGAAGATATGCGCAACCAGATTGGTTTTGTAACGCAGGATACCCAACTATTTGCCGGCACTATTAAGGAGAACCTGTTGTTTGTAAACCCTGAAGCATCTGAAGAAGATATGATGGATGCATTGCACAAATCTTCATGCACCAATTTACTTGCACGTGCAGAAAAGGGCATAGAAACAATGATAGGAGAAGGAGGATTAAAATTGTCGGGAGGAGAAAAACAAAGACTTTCTATTGCAAGGGCATTGCTGCGCAACCCGCGCCTCCTTATTTTCGATGAGGCAACATCGGCGCTGGATTCCATAACTGAAGAGGAAGTTACCAGTACGATAAAAAGGGTTTCTTCTCATCGCAATCAAATCACTATACTCATTGCTCACCGGCTTTCTACCATAATGCATGCCGACAGAATATACGTGCTGGAGAAAGGCGAAGTGGTGGAATTAGGTACGCACGAATCGCTGGTAGGTGAAAAGGGGTTGTACTATGCCATGTGGCGGCAGCAGATCGGCGAAAGAAAGAAACCTGCAAACGCCGCCAATATTGAGGAATCAAAGATTGAATCACTCAGTTAGTTTCACCTGTTGTGCAGGATGAAATAGCTCTTTATCTGAACTGTGCGTTGAAGCATGAAAGCGTTGAAAATTAAATCTGAAAGGCATTTTGCAACGCCCCGGTTTTAGCTTTTAGCCCTGGGTTAGACAGGTTATTTCTGAAAAATTACGGTAAACGTACTTCCTTTACCCGGCTCACTTTCACATACAATTTTCCCATTCGATTCTTCAACAAGCCGCTTAACTATGGACAAACCAATTCCTGTAGAATACTCACCTTCCGTAGGCATAGACGATATTTTTCTGTACTTGGAAAAGAGATAAGGAATATCCTCTTTTGCTATACCAACCCCTTCATCCCGTACTTTAATGTGAACCTCATGTTCGTCGTCGAACAGTGTTACCCATACTTTTTTCCCCCGGGGCGTAAACTTAATAGCATTACTTAACAGGTTTTCGAATATGCGCCTTACAATATACCGGTCATTAATCAGCAATACCTGTTTGCCCGCATCGGCGTAGGTAATATTAATGTCCTTTTGCTGAGCCTGCGGATGATACATCTGCACGATATCGTCTAAAAACGCATTCATTTCCAGTTCTTCAATATCCAGGGTGTGATGCCTTATCTCTTCTTTTTCGATGTACAAAATATCGCGTATTAACAGTTCGCCATTATCAGCAGACGACTGAATACGATACAATGCCTTCTTCTGATCTTCAGTAAAGTTTGATACATTCGACAATAAAATCTGGGTCCACATTTTAATACTGGTAAATGGTCCATTTAAGTCGTGGGAAACCACGCTGATCAACGAATTTTTTTCGCTATTGAATTGAGCAAGTTTATGGTTCTGCTTTTGAATCAACTCATTTTGCTTCAGCAACTGGCTGTTCTTCCGTCGTATGAGCAATAAAATAACGAATGTTGAAATCGCCAGGCTGGCAACGCCAAGTGTTAAAAGAACAATATTCCGGTTCCGTAGTTTCTGCCTGTCGATTTCAAGAGCCAATACTCTATTTTCCTGGTCTTTTTGCCTTACATTTAACCGCTCCTGAAGTTCAGCCACGGTTTTTAGGGTACGCTCAGTAACCAAAGCGGTATCGAGCTTATACTGCATGGTAGAATATTGATATGCAGATTTATAATCTCCTCTGGTAGAATAGTACTTGGCATACAAAGAATATACGTCTGCCTCCTTTTTTCTCGATCCCAATGTTTTTGCGATGCCCAAAGAAAGGTCGATGTATTTATGTGCCGAATCAAAGTATTTTTTCTCAATGAACACATCCCCCATATTAAGACAGTCATACCACAACATTTCCTGGTCGCCATTGGAGATATTAGCGTAATAGTTAAGTTTAAAAAAGTCAAGGGCCCTATCCCATTCTTTTTTGTAGAACCAGGCATTCCCTATATTATTGTACAGTGAGGTTAGATCAAAATTCTGGCCTTTAGCCATTTGCTGCGCTCTTCTCAAATAAATCAAAGCGCTGTCGGGGTAGCCAAGCCGGTTATAAACAGAACCAAGGTTCGTATTGCCGGTGAAAATGGAAAAAATCTCTTTTCTTTGAATAGCAATGTCTAAAGCCTCTTTAAATAAATCCCTGGTTTTTTCTGGCTGATTGATGTTATTGTAAGCTATTGCCAGGTCGCCGAGAGCGGCAGATTCATAGTCAAGATTATTGAGCAATCGGGCCTGTTCAAGTGATAGATAATAATAATTTATCGCGGAATCATAATCTTCTCTGAATTCCTGGTAGATCCCCTTAAGTCTTAACGATAATACGCTGCCTTTATCGAAATCCAATTTTTGGGATTCTTTTTCAATATAGTTTGCGTAATAAAGAATAGAATCCGCCTTCTTGCTACTAAAATCCAACGCACGGTCATATAATGCTTTAATAGAAGAAGTATCCTGTTGAGAAAAAGCCCTGTCGCCGTTTGCAAAAAACATAAACAAATACAAACCCGTAATAAAGCTTTTCATAATTAAGGAATGGAAGTATGGGCTCTATACTCAGCTTCGTTTTAGAAGAGCACAGAAATTATGAATGATCAACTTCGTTTTACTTTCCCAATTCAACCTCGTGGGTAAAGATAAGCTAAAGCCACTATTCTAAAATCGCGCAACTTGTATAACACCTGCCGGGCAGCATTACCTCCCGGGCTGTACTGTGACTGCTGGCTGAAATTAGCTTGCACTAAGCATCAAGATCATTTACGCGACTACATTGCAACGCCTAGTTGATATTTTCAAATATCCCTGCTATTCCCTGCCCTCCGCCTACGCAGGCTGTTACAATACCATATTTTTTACCAAGCCGTTTCATATCGTTTGTGAGTTGTATGGTAAGTTTACAGCCTGTACAGCCTAAGGGGTGGCCAAGGGCAATAGCGCCTCCGTTTATGTTTACAATTTCAGGATTAATGTCCAGCTTCCTGATTACGGCAATCGCCTGTGAAGCAAAGGCCTCATTTAATTCAACGAGGTCAATATTATTCAATGACATGCCCGCCTGTTTCAATGCCTTCGGTACCGCCTCAATGGGTCCTACGCCCATAATCCGCGGATGCACGCCGGCGGAAGCGCAAGCTACTAACCGGGCCCATGGTTTCAATCCTAACTCCTTCACCATATTTTCTCCCATCACAATTACAAAAGCGGCGCCATCGCTGGTCTGAGAAGAATTGCCCGCCGTTACTGTTCCCCCGGCAGCAAAAACCGGTTTTAATTTTGATAGCGCTTCAATTGAAGTATCCTTGCGGGGGCCTTCATCAGTATCCACAACATAGCTCCGGGTTTGCCTTTTTCCTTTATCATCCACATATATGTCTTCAACTGTTACGGGTAAAATACCGGTTTTAAAATAACCATTCCGGATGGCATCAATAGCCTTGTGGTGAGAACGATAGGAAAAAGCATCCTGGTCTTCACGACTCACATTATACTCTTTGGCAACAGCCTCCGCCGTTAGTCCCATACTCAGGTAATAATCGGGCTCATCTTTTGCAATAGAATAAGCCGGAACCGTTTTCCATCCTGCAGTTGGTACAAGGCTCATACTTTCGGTACCACCGGCAACAATACATTCTGCCATGCCCGTGCGTATTTTTGCCGTTGCAATAGCAATAGCTTCCAAACCCGAAGCGCAATAACGGTTAATCGTCATGCCCGGCACTTCAATACCCAATGCGCGGGCAGCGATGATCCTGCCAACCTGTAAGCCCTGTTCGGCCTCAGGAACGGCATTCCCCACAATCACATCATCAACTCTTTTGGCATCCAATTGCGGTACCGAAGCCAATACAGCGTTTATCACCTCTATGGCCAGGTCGTCGGGTCTGGTAAAACGAAATCCTCCGCGTTTTGACTTTCCTACGGCGGTGCGAAAACCCGCCACAATATATGCGTCCTGCATAATAAGATTTTTAGTTGTTTATGCAACTTTGTGTTTCAAAGATAAATGTTCCTTGTATGGATACCAAAATCCTGCACTCCGTTTCATTTATTAACTTCGCGCCGCTTATGTATACATTTTTACGCCATATTTTGTTCCTTTTTCCGGCAGAGGGTGTGCATTATTTCTCCATGAACCTATTGAAAGGCATATGCAGTATCGGATGGATGCGGAAGCTTATCAAAGCGATTTATAAACCTGGCAATGCTGACCGTCTGACCACGACACTGCGTACGCGCTATTCGTCTCTTACGTTTTCAAACCCTGTAGGACTAGGGGCAGGGTTCGACAAAAATGCGAAGTATTTAAGGGAGCTGAAATGCCTGGGATTTGGGTTTGTAGAAATTGGAACAGTTACCCCAAAGCCGCAGGACGGAAATGATAAGCCAAGGTTATTTCGCCTGCCTAAAGATAAAGCGCTTATTAACAGGATGGGATTTAATAATGATGGCGCAATAGTGATTGCGGAAAGGTTGCGCGCATGGAAAGAAAGCCAGCCCGACAAGGGAGATACGTTGCCATTGATTATTGGCGGTAATATTGGAAAGAATAAGTTAACGGCTAATGAGGATGCGTGGAAAGACTATGAGATATGTTTTACCACTTTGTTTGATTGGGTGGATTATTTTGTGGTAAACGTGAGCTCTCCCAACACGCCTGGCTTGCGGGAATTGCAGGAAAAGGATTCACTGAGAAAAATATTATTGAACCTGCAAAGCATTAATGCAACCAAGCCTGTTCCTAAGCCCATACTGTTGAAAATTGCTCCCGACTTAAGCAAAGAACAAGTTAGTGATGTAGTATCCCTGGCAAAGGAAATACAGCTTGATGGCATTGTAGCTACCAATACCACTATTAGCAGGGATGGACTGCATACGGGCGATGTATTAGTAAATGACATTGGAGCCGGGGGATTAAGCGGAAAACCCGTACAACAAAGATCAACGGAAATCGTACGGCAAATTACAGCCGAAACAAGCGGACTCGTACCGGTTATAGCCAGCGGAGGAATATTTAACGGCGAAGATGCCGCAGAAAAAATGCAATCCGGTGCTGTATTGGTACAGGTTTGGACAGGCTTTATTTATGAAGGCCCCGGAATTGTAAAGAAAATTTGCCGCTATTTATTGCCTGGAGACTTTGTTCGTTAACGCAGATGCGTCCAGTGAACTTCTTTCCACTTCATCTTTTTGAAAATCTTTAAGTGCGTGTAAAACTACTATTGCGAAGATAACCAATAACAAAGTTATAACGCTTCCCGGAGCGGTTCTGCTTTTCATGCTGTGTTGTTTTAAATCCTAAAAGGTCGGGGGGAAGCAATGGTTATTCAGAACCAGAATTGGAGATTATGCGACGAAGATAGTCAAAAATGAAACTTATCCAATTATATAAGCCATTTATTGAAAAAAAATTATCAGCATAGCATTTATTAAACCCATGCCTTTCAGATCGGGGCATTTCGCGCAATACTCCCGAAAAACATTGAAATGGTTATGCGTTCCTGTATAATTCCAATAACCCATCCGGCAAATCAACAAACACTTTCTTGTTTTTGTTATCCACCTTTAGCAATGTTTCCTGGTGCAATGGAATTAATATTTCTTTGCCCTCCACTATAATTTTGCACAGCACCTGGTGCGGTTGTTCTATTACTTCATCTATTTCACCGATGTCTTCATCTTTATCGATTAGGTAATATCCTAATAATGAAATTGGAGCCGTTTTTGCGGTAAATTTTTCAAAATCCTTCTCCTCCATCCACACTTCCTTTTGAATTAACTTTAGGGCAGCCTCCCGGGAATGAATATCTTCCAATGCAAGGTAAATTTCCTTTTCGCTCTTCATTCGTGAAGCCTGCACAAAATAAGGCAGGAACGAGGATTTATGATCTTCTAAAAAAATCGCACGGATTCCCTTAATCGCTGTTTTTTTGCCCAGGCTGTGCAATAATATCATTTCTCCCTGCACACCAAAAGCAGAAACGAGCTTTCCTATTTTATAATACTGGGGCATTGCTTTAATCTAATTTTCCGGGATATTTCAACACAACGGATGATGGGCTAAAATCAAAAAAAAGCCCTGCAGTGATGCAAGGCTATTAAATTCAGTTGAAGAAACTTTATACTCAGTTACCTTCTTCTTCTTTTTGTTCAGCTTTTCTTGGGGCAATGGGTCTTCTGGGCCTTCTTGCCTTAGCTGCTTCGTCCTGCTTTTGTCTGATGCTGCCTTCATGTTCTTCGTGCCATTGCTGGAACTTTCCCATTGCAGTAGCTTCATCAAATAAGCCCAAACTAACGCCGCGCAACAAATGTTTGAGATACAAAACTCCTTTGTACGACAAAATCCGGCGAACGGTGTCTGTTGGCTGAGCTCCTTTCTGTAACCAGTCCAGTGCTTTTTGTCTGTCTAATTGAACAGCGGTAGGTTGGCCCAATGGATTATAGGTACCGATCTTCTGGATGAATTTACCATCCCTTGGCGCACGGGCATCGGCTACCACTATAAAATAGAAGGGTCTCTTCTTGCTCCCGTGACGTTGTAGTCTGATTTTAACAGCCATAAAAAATAAACATTTTAAATGGGTGATGCATTATGGTTTCTTTCTAAGGTTTGCGAAGATAATGCTTGCAAACTATTTCCCAAAAATTAAAAATACAAAAAATCATCGTTTCCCCAAACCCATTCTTCCCATCGGCATCTTATTCATTGTTTTCATCATTTGTTTCATTTGTTCAAACTGCTTCATAAACTGGCTTACCTCTGTAAGGTCTTTACCGGCGCCTTTGGCAATTCGTGCCCGTCGCCCGGGGTTTATTACATCCGGGTTCGCTCTCTCAAAAGGAGTCATGGAGTTAATGATGGCTTCTATCCCTTTAAATGAGTCGTCGCTAACGTCAACATCTTTAATGGCCTTACCCATTCCGGGTATCATCCCCATCAAATCTTTAATATTCCCCATTTTCTTAATCTGCTGTAATTGATCTAAAAAGTCCTGGAAATCAAATTGGTTCTTCCGCATTTTCTTTTGGAGCTTAGCAGCCTGCACCTCGTCAAACTGCGCCTGGGCTTTCTCTACCAAAGTAGTAATATCACCCATTCCCAGAATGCGCTGCGCCATCCTTTCGGGATAAAACACATCCAGCGTATCTAATTTCTCTCCACTGCTTACGAACTTTATAGGTTTCTTTACGGTGTATTTAATAGATAACGCAGCGCCACCGCGTGTATCTCCATCTAACTTGGTAAGCACCACGCCACTAAAATCAAGCCTTTCGTTAAATGTTTTTGCGGTATTTACTGCATCCTGACCAGTCATGGCGTCCACCACAAAAAGAATTTCCTGGGGATAAACGGCATTTTTTATTTGCTCCACTTCCTGCATCATAGCTTCATCCACTGCCAAACGCCCGGCAGTATCTATAATAACAATATTCTTATTCTTACTCCGCGCTTCTTTTACAGCGTTTTGCGCAATAGATACCGCGTTTTTATTCTCCGGCTCACTATACACATCTACGCCAACCTGTGCACCCAAAATATTCAATTGATCAATTGCTGCAGGGCGATAGATATCGGCAGCAACCAAAAGTGGAGATTTCCCTTTTTTTGTCTTAAGATAATTCGCCAGCTTACCACTAAATGTGGTTTTACCGCTACCCTGCAATCCGGCAATCAAAATAACGGCAGGATTACCGGTAATATGAAATTCACTTTCAGCGCCGCCCATTAATTCTGCCAGCTCATCTTTGACGATCTTAATCATCAACTGGCCGGGACTAACAGCAGTAAGCACCTTTTCTCCAAGCGCTTTGGTTTTAACCGTATCAGTAAATTCTTTGGCTATTTTGTAGTTTACGTCCGCATCAACCAGGGCCCGGCGTATGTCCTTTACCGTATTGGCTATGTTTAGTTCATTAATTCTACCTTCTCCTTTAATTTGCTTAAAGGCTGAGTCTAACCGCTCGGACAATGATTCGAACATACAAGTGTTTATTTAGTCTATTCTTAAAGAAAGTAATCATGCAATTATTGCCATGATTGGGTTACCGATTATACAACATAAAAAAAGTGAACAAATTAAAATGTTCACTTGTAATACCGCTGCAAAGTTACGTAAAAGGTGGAGTAGAATTATGTGCCTAAATAAGTTTTTAAAAGTTTGCACCTCGAAGTTGTTCTGAGCTTGGTAATAGCCTTATCCTTTATTTGGCGAACCCTTTCCCGCGTAAGGTTGAACCTTTCCCCAATATCCTCGAGGCTCATGGGGTTGTCAAACCCGATTCCAAAGAAGAAGCGTATAACATCCTGCTGGCGGTCGGTTAAGGCATGTAAAGATCGCTCAATTTCCTTTTTTAAGGATTCATGATGGATAATTTTCGAATCAACGCTGTCCGCATTAGGATTCTCCATCACATCAACCAACGTACTGTCCTCCCCATCCGACAATGGCGTATCCATGCTAACATGTCTTGCAGCTACGCCCAGCGTTGCAGCTATTTCTTCCGTATCTATTTCGAGCATTTCGGCCAGTTCTTCTGCCGAGGGTTCCCGTTCGTATTCCTGCTCTAATTGTTGAAAAGCCTTGTTAATGCGGTTGGTAAGTCCCACTTTATTAAGGGGTAAGCGAACGATACGCGATTGTTCGGCTAATGCCTGCAGGATGCTCTGGCGTATCCACCAAACGGCGTAAGAGATAAATTTAAATCCTCTTGTTTCATCAAAGCGTTGTGCAGCCTTAATTAATCCAAGATTCCCCTCGTTAATGAGGTCAGGAAGCGACAGCCCCTGATTTTGATATTGTTTTGCTACGGAAACCACAAAACGTAAGTTAGCCTTCGTAAGCCTGTCAAGCGCTTTCTGATCTCCTTGCTTAATAAGTCCGGCAAGCTTTACTTCCTCTTCGGGGCCGATCAATTCAACCCTTCCTATCTCCTGCAGATACTTCTCCAGGCTTTGCGACTCACGATTAGTAATCGACTTCGTGATTTTAAGTTGACGCATACTCATAAGCAGGCATATTTAAGAGGTTTATAAGAAATCACATAAATACAGATTTTATAAAACGTTGGCAACCATAACATATTGCGCTTCTTTAGCAATTTAAGCAAATAGCAGGTACCAGAAAAAAATATTATTGACCAATGGTAGATACTTCACCGGTTAAAATAAACAGGGCTGGCATTCTGTTACCCCCCGTTTATTTAAAAATATTATATAAAAAACTTTGATGCTTCTATTATTTTTATATTATTGCAGGGCTTTATATAAAACGAAGAGCAATATGAATTTTGACTAATAGACTGACAAATGAGTAAAAAGCAACTATATACATTAGAATATCCGGTTAGATGCTCCCCCTCTATATTATATGAATTTCTTTCGACCCCCGCAGGACTCCAGGAATGGTTTGCAGACAAAGTTGATGAAAGGGATATGGTATTCAGTTTTACATGGAACGATTCTACCGATAAAGCCGAGGTGCTGGAAGGGGAAGAGAATAAATTCATTCGCTTTCACTGGAGCCATGCTCCAAAGGAAGAATACTTTGAATTTGGTATTGAAAAATCAGAAGTTACCAATCAGACTATATTAGTAATTAAAGATTTTGCCGAAAAAAAGGAAATTTCAGACCAAAGCCGGCTTTGGGACTACCAGGTAAAGGAGTTATTTCACCGGTTAGGGGCATAGTACCCTTTTTAGCGCTCAAGGGCGTGCATGATGCTGAAAAAGGAACCTCGCCATAGCTGATCAGCCTTCTCCCATTGTAGCAGGGGGAAATAGTATGCGATTTTAATAAAGGGCTTTTCTTCAAAAATTGTTTTCACGTCATTTTGATCCATTCCGGCGATAGCCCGGTGCGTGTCTGAAGAATGGTGATGTTGCCATTCATTGTCGGATACCTGGACATACCAACCAGGCTGTTTTAATTTCTCCAGGTTTTTGATCAGCATACCCCCGAAAAGCGTTTTGTATTTCCCTTTAAGATGAAGGGTAAGGCTAAAGTCGTTTCCCCACCAAAACATCGTTCGCACAGCAAAAATATCATGCTTTGTAAAATATTTCGGATAATCCAGAATTACATAAGGCAGCCCGCAATAGTTTTCACCTTTCGAAATTTTTGAGTGTGGTGGTATTTCAAGCTGATGCAAAACATGACCATATTCGATGCTGTAAGCATCCAATAGGGACTCAAAGAAGAGTGAAATCTTTTTAATGATCCGGGTCTTTGTTAAAATGATGCGCTCATCGGCGACGAGGCGCAGTTCATCTGGCAAAAACTGTATTTTTGTGTGGTTCATGAAATAAAGTTATAGCAGTACAAAACAGTAAGTGCAAAAACAGTGATTAAAAAATTAGACACCCTTGTTGTTAAAGCCTTTGTAGGTCCATTTGTTGTTACTTTTTTTATTACCCTGTTTGTTCTTGTACTCCAATTTTTCTGGAAATATATTGACGACCTGGTGGGGAAAGGGCTTGATTCCATTACTATTTTACGTTTAACCAGTTACGTTACTGCCACGGCTGTTCCCCTGGCATTACCTCTTGCGGTATTGATCTCTTCCATTATGACATTCGGAAAACTGGGAGAAAGTTTTGAAACGGTAGCCATAAAATCGGCCGGCATACCGCTGCTTCGTTTTATGCGGCCTTTGTTTATCATTTCCTTCCTTATCTCTGTGGTGGCGTTTTTATTTTCCAACTATATCATTCCCGTTGCTCAATTAAAGTTTCAGACCTTATTGTACGACATCACCGTGGCAAAACCTGCGTTCAACCTTAAGGAAGGCGTATTCTTCAGAGAATTTGAAGGCTATACAATAAAAATTGGCAGGAAGGATAAAGACAACACTACAATCCATAATATCATCATTTTTGAAAGAAATTATAACCTTCAGGACAATATTATTATTGCCGAGCATGGTAAAATGAACATCAGCGCCGATAAAAAATTTCTTGAATTTTACCTGGAGAATGGATGGCGGTATGAAGAAAGGGGGCCATCATACAGTACCAATACGGATTATATCAGGCTGGGGTTTAAAGATTATAAAAAAGTATTTGATCTGAGTTCTTTTAAAATGATGCCTACTCCAGACAGTCTTTTTAAAGATAATTTCAGAATGCTGAATGTCCGGCAATTGAATAAAACCATTGATTCGCTTGAAAAAACGTCTGGAAGTGATTTGAGAAAAAGAACAGACCGGGAGATAGGAATGAACTACGCTTTTGCCCGACAGGAGATCAAACCTGCAAAAGAACAGATTGTAGTCCCAAAAGCCACTCCCTCTGATATCAAACCTTATGAATCCATCAAACTAGTGCCACCTAAGGAACCCCGGTATAACCCTAACAACAATAGTGTTATGCTGGCATTCCCTCCTTCGCCAGGCCAATTTGCATACACCATGTTAATACCCGATTCTGCCCGGCGGGGAGTGATCAGCCACACTATTGATAAAATCAACAGTCAGAAAAACAGTCTTGCCATAATAGCGGAAGAAGCCCGTATGAAGCAAAAAAACCTTCGTCTTCACCAAATAGAATGGCATAGAAAATTTTCACTATCCCTGGCCTGTGTTGTGCTTTTTTTAATAGGGGCGCCATTAGGTTCTATCATCAGAAAGGGAGGTATGGGAATGCCCCTGGTAATAGCCGTCATCTTCTTTCTGATCTTCCACTTACTTAACATGTTTGGTGAAAAGTTTGTCCGGGAAGATATCACTTCCGCCTTTCTGGGTATGTGGCTTTCTACATTGGTATTGCTTCCCATAGGAATATTTTTTACCTATAAAGCCATGCGCGATTCACAATTATTCAATAAGGAATTTTATTATCGATTTTTCAAAAGCATTCAAAAGCTTGTGAAACAAATAAAATTGGTAAAGTCCTGAGGCGATTTTGATTTACCTTTATCAGGCCCGTGCAAAAAGTTCAACGTTAATGTGAATTGGTGCGATAAGCGTTAAAGGGAAGATATAACGCACCATACGAGGTATAGATCGGGATTTATTTCTGTTTTAAACATCGCCATACCATAGAAATGACCAACTGGAAAATAATTGGCTTTTTTTTTGCCGGCACCATATTATTTCTACTACTGCTTCAACTACAGGGAAGACAGCTTATTACTGCTGCATCACCTTTTGGAATTCTATCTTTGGAATTCAGCAATACTCATTCGCAAACACAATCCATTGCTGATGCCTGGAATAATTCACTGCGAGGTTCATTCCGGCTAAATATGCTTCTTGATTTTTTGTTTATCCCCTTTTACGGATTGTTTCTGTACTCGGCATGCGGCTATTTTTCCATCCATTACCAAACAGGCAAAGGACAAAGGTTAGGCGTATTACTGGCCTTTGGAAGTTTACTGGCGATGGCTTTTGATGTTATAGAAAACATTCTGATGACTTTGTCTGTTCACTTTTTCGTTACAACAATTACATCAATGTTAACGGCCGTTATGGCAGCTACGAAGTTTGTGTTAATTGGCTTTGCCATATTGTATATCCTTTCTTCGGCCGTAATTACACTGTTCCGTAAACCTGCCAATTAGCATGGCTGTTAATTGGCTCAGCCTTTGCTGGAACCTTCCAATACGGTTGGACCAACAAAGGCTGATATATGACTTGCAATACAGTTGCAAAGATACAGTCCTGAACTTCACCCGGGTAAAGTTGATCTTAAAGAAATGCAAAAGTATTTCGGCTGCACGCACCTGAAAAATAAACCGGCATGCATTAGCAACCTGCTGCTATAGTTTATTTAGCCCCGGCACTTTGCAACATTTCCCCGATTTCAACGAAACCCCTGTTTTGAGCGTGTTTCAATGGCGTAACACCGTCTTTATCCGCTATATTTACATCTGCTCCACCTGCTATGAGCATTTTTATCACAGTTTGGTGGCCGGTTCCCCCACTACCTAAAATAATTGCCTCCAGTAATGCTGTCCAACCCAATAGGTTGATATGGTTTACAGGAAATGTTTTATCCTTTAACAAAACCTCAATTACCGGCAGGTGGGCTCTTTCACAGGCAGGAATTAACGCTGTTCCGCCATAGCGGTTAAAAACGCTATAATCGGGTTTAGCCATCATGCACATTTTCAAAATTTCTGTATACCCTTCAGCGCCGGCGTATAAAAAAGCTGTGTTCAATCTTTTATCCTGTGCGTTAACATTGCTGCCGGCTGCAATGAGCATCCTTGCCGCATCTATATTATTTTTATAAACTGCTATCATTAACGGGGTTCTACCCTGGTCATCTCTTACTTCGAGGTCGTCCTTACTGGTAATAGCATCCTGCAATTTCACCAGGTCGCCTTGTTCAACCGATTCCAATATTCTCTTTTCATTCATTTTAGAGGAATTGCTTTTTTGAGCACACGCTGGTATTGCCATCCATAACACGCAAAACAATATAACCAGTCGCATAAATGAGAATCATTTTATTATTCCATGTCTAACTTAATCCTTACAATGCAATTAGCCAAAATTCAATATTTTGCAACTGGCCTTATATAGTTCAAATTAGCAAAAGCCGCGATGCTGAACAATAACGCATAGGGCAAACCTCATGCAAAAAGCAATTCAACTGCAAAAGCTTAATTTCGTTACCCATATTCCTCACCAGAAAATAAAAAATTATGCAAGCTTGGAAAGATTACCAGTCAAAAAACAAGGATCGTTTTTTAGATGAATTACTTGGTTTGCTGCGCATTCCATCGGTAAGTGCCGACCGTGCGCACAAAAAAGACATGATTGTATGTGCAGAGGCGGTAAAAGAAAGGTTACTGGAAGCAGGCGCAGATAAAGCCGAGATATTTACCACCGGGGGCCATCCCGTGGTTTACGGTGAAAAAATAATAGATACGTCAAAACCCACAGTGCTGGTATATGGACATTACGATGTGCAGCCGGCAGACCCGCTGGAGCTATGGAAAAGCGGTCCATTTGAACCGCTCATCAAAGATGGTAAAATATTTGCCAGGGGTTCATGCGATGATAAAGGCCAGTTTTACATGCACGTGAAAGCGCTTGAAACGCTTGTTAAAACCAATACGCTTTCTACCAACATCAAATTTATTATTGAAGGCGAAGAAGAAATAGGGTCGCCCCATTTGAGCAAATTTGTAAGCTCCCATAAGGAACTGTTAAAAGCCGATGTTATTCTTATCAGCGATACAGCCATGATCAGCATGGAAACGCCATCTATTGATATTGGCGTTCGGGGTTTGTCATATATAGAAGTGGAAGTTACCGGACCCAACCGTGACCTGCATAGCGGGGTATACGGTGGGGCCGTGGCCAACCCAATAACCATATTGGCAAAGATGATCGCCTCCTGTCACGACAACAATAATCATATCACCATTCCTGGATTTTATGATGATGTAATTGAATCCACCACCGAAGAAAGAAAATTAATGGCAGACGCTCCATTTGATGAAGAAGAGTATAAAAAAGATTTGGGAGTAAATGAATTGTGGGGCGAAAAGGGATATTCAACAAATGAGCGCACCGGCATACGACCAACGCTGGAACTCAATGGCATATGGGGTGGCTATACCGGTGAAGGTGCTAAAACCGTTCTTCCAGCCAAAGCGTATGCAAAAATTTCGGCACGACTCGTTCCCAATCAGTCCTCTCAGGTAATTACGGAAAAGCTACTGCACTATTTTAAAAGTATAGCGCCGGCGGGAGTAACTGTTAAAGCAGAAGAGCATCATGGCGGTGAGCCTTATATGACCCCTATTGATTCTGCGGGTTATAAGGCCGCAGCAAAAGCCATTGAAACCACTTTTGGCAAGTCGCCGGTTCCGGTGCGGGGTGGCGGCAGCATTCCTATCTGTTCGCTCTTTGAAAAGGAATTGGGAATTAAGATTGTATTTATGGGCTTTGGATTAGACAGCGATAACCTTCACTCTCCGAATGAAAAATTCGATGTGTTTAACTTTTATAAAGGCATAGAAACCATCCCGTATTTTCATCAATATTTTGCCGAAATAAAGTAAAATGAATCATACGTTCAGGAAACCTGAACCAGGAAGTAATATTATATTCGATGCCATAATGAAATACAAACCGGAGCAGGATGATGAATTGTAAGTCATTGTATCAATTGAAACAAATCCCCATCAAACAGTCCTTTATCACTGAGTTTTAGATGGGGAATCACCAGCAATGACATAAAAGACAAAGTCATGTAAGGAGAAGATAAAGCTGAACCCATCGCTTTTGAAACTTTATCCATTGCAGCATATTGTTTGGCTACGGTATAGCCGTCTTCCATACTCATTAAGCCCGCAACTGGCAAAGGAAGTATCATCTCTTCCGATGCTGAAAAAAGGCTAATGCCACCTTTGTGCCTAATGATCATATTAACTGCCTCGCAAATGCTTTCATCATCAACACCAATCGCAACAATATTATGGCTATCATGTGCTACGGATGAGGCAATTGAACCTCTTTTTAAGCCAAAATTTTTGATGTATGCAATAGCAATGGGTTGATCTGCATAACGGTTTACTACCGCAATTTTTAAAATATCATGTTCTATGTCCACCTGTTCTGCGAATAGCTCTGTATTCCATTTATTAGTAATCAATTGCCCGTTTAGCGCTTCTATAACAGGCGTTCCCGGTTGCAAAGCCAGGGCATATGGACGGGAAAAATCCCGGCTGGATTTAACAGTACATGAAAAATTATTAATTGCCGGCTTTCGTTCGTTGTTCAACCTTCCAATAAGCGTCTCTCCATTCTCTGCAACCAATTCTCCACTAATATAAGTTTGCATAGGCTCAAAGCGCTTTAAGTCCCTTACAACAACAAAATCTGCAGGATCTCCTTCTCTTAATAGTCCGGTTTCCAATTTATAATGCAATACCGGGTTTATGCACGCAGCCCTCAATATCTTAAAAACACTAATACCTTTCTGCACTGCCCGTTCACATAACTGGTTAATGTGCCCCTCTGCCAAACTATCGGGATGTTTATCATCGCTGCAGAACATTATTTTTTCCGGAAAGTCGTTCACCAAATCAATCAGGGCTTCAAAATTTTTGGCGGCGCTGCCTTCCCGAATAAGAATATGCATACCGTATTTTAATTTATCCAGCGCTTCTTCCTTTGTGAAACACTCGTGATCGGTGGAAATGCCAGCGTTAATATACTGTTGGGCCTGAGCGCCCATCAGTCCGGGAGCATGGCCATCAACAGGCTTATTCAGCCTGTGTGCAGCCGCAATTTTCTGCATGACCGCCGTGTCTTTCGTTAACACACCTGGAAAATTCATCATTTCGCTCAGGTACTTAATGTCCTTTTTCTGCAGCAGTTTCTCAACTTCCTCCACGTTTAAACCGGCACCTGCTGTTTCAAACATGGTAGCCGGCACGCAGCTTGGCGCGCCAAAGAAAAAATGAAAAGGAACGGTATTCCCGTCTTCAATCATATACTCAATGCCCTTTACTCCACAAACATTCGCTATTTCATGCGGATCGCTGATGGTGGCTATTGTGCCATGCACCACGGCTAACCTTGCAAACTCAGAAGGAATGAGCATTGAGCTTTCTATATGCACGTGGGCATCGATAAATCCGGGTAATATAAAGGGCGCATTCCTATAATCTCCCCGCACTTCCTCCATCGATTGAATGATACCATCAACAACAGAAACTATCGCCGGATATATTTTTTGTCCGAGGATATCAACTACCTGACCTTCAATTGCAAATGAATTCATACAACTATTAACAGAAATTAACGATCTGCGCCTAAGTTAATTGATAAATGGAGAATACAAATAAGCAGGGAACCCTTATTTTTGACGGATTAAAAAAATACATGAAAAATTTAAGTTTCATTTTAGTAACCACAACTGCAATACTATTTTCGGCTTTTGCGCAATCTCAAACGGTTGACGAGTTGCAGGCAAAATATGTTAGTGCTTTAGGGGGAAAAGAAAAGCTGTCAACATTAAAGAATGTATACCAGGAGGCAGAAATGGAAATCATGGGCATGCAGATCCCCGCCAAAGTTTGGATAGTATACGACACTGGTTCGCGGCAGGAATTGGAAATACAGGGTCAAACGATGGTTACTTATATAGGAAAAACCGAGGGGTGGATGATTAACCCTTTAATGGGCAGCACAGCAGCACAACCTTTACCCGATGAGATGATAAACAACGCAGGGGGATTATTGAGTGCCGGGGGAGAACTCGCCAATTATAAATTGAATGGTTATACGGCAGTTTATGAAGGCAGAGACAGCGTAAACGGCGTTCTGGCACATAAAATCAAATTAAGCAAGAATGAAATAGAAACCACTATTTACCTCGATGCGTCAAATTATTATACCATCCGCAATGTGAGCAGGGCAAATATTAATGGTCAGCAGGTGGAGCAGGTAACCAGCTACTCAAATTACAGGAAAACACCTGAGGGATATGTTTTCCCCTATAGTTCTGTAATAAACAACCCGATGGTGGGCGAAATAAATGCGACCGTTAAGAAAATAGAAGTCAATACCGCGCTCGATGTAAAAGAATTGGGAAAAACAAACTAACCCGGATACATCGCCCGCTAAGAGGCCTTTCTGAAATTAAGCAGATTAGTATATTGCATGATTTTTTGATGCAATTCTTCCGGCTTAAATGGCTTGGGAACGTAGTCGTTAAATCCTTTGTTCAACAAGTCTTCCCTTATATTTTCGTAGGTAGCTGCCGTAAAAGCAATGATAGGAATATCGCTATGCGTTTTTCTGATTGCTTCTACTGTTTGCGCTCCGTCCATTTCCGGCATTTCAAGGTCGATGAGTAATAAATCTGGTTTGTTCTGATAAAAGAGCTCAACGGCCTTAACGCCATTTTCTGCCTCTATCACGGTAATATCCCACTTCTGCAAAAAACGCTTAGCAACAATCATATTGATGGGATTGTCTTCAGCAAGCAATACCGTAATACCCTGCATGTTCGATAAGCCCTTTATTCTCCCCTCATCAACATAGGGCTTCATTTGCTTGGCAATTTTGAAGTTAATTGTAAAATAGAAAATACTTCCCGCATTAAGGTTACTTTCAGCCGAAAGTGTTCCTCCCATTTGTGCTATAATTTTCCTGCTGATAGCGAGCCCTAATCCTGTTCCACCGAATTTTCTTGTAGTCTCAATGTCGGCCTGGGTAAAACTTTCAAATATCTGCCTCATTTTATTTTGCGGGATTCCAATACCTGTATCGGTAATGGCAAAGTATATATCGGCACTGTTGCTCTTCTTATTTTTCACCTTTACCTCAATACCAATAGTTCCGCTTTCGGTAAATTTGATGGCATTGGCGAGTAAATTGTTCATCACCTGGTTTAAACGGGTTTCATCGCCATTAATCTCCATATCGGCGTTGTCGTCGATAGCTACTTTGAAGCCCAGGTTCTTCGATCCAATCGACGCTGTAAAGGAGGTAACCACCTTCTGAAGAAATGCCTTAAGATTAAAAGGAACGCATTCAAGCTCCATTTTTCCTGCTTCTATTTTACTAAAGTCGAGAATATCGTTTACCAACTGCATCATGTGTTCCGAAGAATACTTGAGCACTTCAAAGCTCTGTCGCTGGGTTGGCAAATATTCTTCCTGCAAAATGATATTGGTTGTTCCAATAATTGCATTTAAAGGCGTTCTGAGTTCATGGCTCATGTTCGACAGAAACCGTGATTTTACCTGCGCTGCCTTTTCGGCCTTTTCTTTGGCATTCAATATTTCAAACTCGGCTATCTTAATTTCCGTAATATCAAGAATACTAATCTTGCAATAATTAAACTCGCTGTGCGAAAAAGGAACAATGTTAACGTATGCAAAAAAAGGAGTATCGTCATTTCTGAAAAAATCCATATTCCCATACCATGGCGATTTTTTTGTAAACTGCTGGCGCCCCTGTACAACAATATGCTCTTCCATTTTATGCCCCAACAGCGCTTTAGCCGTGCTTCCCAATATCGTTTCCTTTCTACCGAAACCGAATATCTCTGTTGCTCTCTTATTGCAATCCACTATACTGAGACTGTTCACATCAACAATAAAAACACCGTCTAACGAAGTATTGTACATTGTATCCTTAAACCTTTTTTCTTCCAGTATTTTTTCTTCGTTGTTCTCAAGGGTTTTTAAAACGTAGTAGGTGAATAAGGCCGAAATAACAAGTGAAAGACTGAGATTGGAACTGAATATTGCGCTGTATTGTTCCGTACTGATGGTTTGCACATTACTTACATAAGGCGCCAGTATAAAAATAAGCGCCACGGTAATAAAAGTTACAACGGCAGTTATTATTAATTCTTCATAATTTTTCCGGATATCCACTACAAAAATGAGTGCCAGCAAAAAAGGGAAATAATACAAATGTTCACCTGCACGTAATCCTTCGGCATAACTTATGGCAAAAAGATAGAGATTAATGGTAATAATACCGAGCACTTTTGCAAATGAAAGCTTACCATCTTTGTTAAGAAAAAAACAAACCGATAACAAGAGTATGGATGTAACATTCAGCGAAACGCTGATATACAGACCCCGAAGGCAGTTCATCATTACCGAAACCAGGTTTACCCCAATACCAAAACATATAAAAATGATGAGTCTTTTTACGTTTTTATTTTCCTCGTGCCCGTTTGCCGGATCAATACCACTATTTAAAATACTGTAGCAAAAAGATACTAATCTGTCTAAAATGTTCGTTTTCATAACTCGAATAATGGATTTATCCTATAACAACTTATACAACGCAAAGAAGGAAACGCCTTTGGGTACTACAAATTGTGATATGTATAATCAAGAACAAAAAATACTTTTCCGTTTTTCTCCCGACCTGGATACCGGCTTTCTCGATGACTTGTACGGGGGAGATTTCCAGCAGGCTCAAATCATTTTTGAATCTACAGTACTGCAATTGCGTAACGACATTACTCTTGCAGAATCAATATTTTTAAGCAAAGACGTTACGGGCTTAAAAAAAATCATTCATAAGATGAAACCCTTGTTCGGATATACAGGAATGAATGAAACGATGCACCTCTTCGCGGGCCTTGAGAACGATTGTGCTGCAGCTCAAACAACAACCGAACTTGAAGAAAAGTTTTACCATATTATGGCAATTGCCAACCGCGCTGCCGATAAGATAGAAACTGAGATTAACCGTTTGAAAGAACACAACACCGAACATCCATGAAGTATCAAAGCATTATTGTGGAAGATCTGCAGGTCGCCGCTGAATTTCTCAGAAGATTCTGCGAAAAATCCGGCGTAATAGATGTATCCCATCATTTTCTGAATGCAGAGGATGCTATCCTTTATTTGAAGGATAATGTGATCGATCTTATTTTCCTGGATGTGGAGATGCCAGGCGCCAGTGGTTTTGAATTATTAGACCAGTTGGTTTATACACCACAGGTAATTCTTACTACTTCCAAAACAGAGTATGCTTATAATGCATTTCAGTATAACGTTACAGATTACCTGAAAAAGCCATTTACTTATCAACGCTTTCTGGAGTCCATTCAGAAAGTGAGTAAAAAAACAGAGCAAATAAGCGGTAATTCTGAACAGGATCATATGTTTATCAAATCAGATGGCAAGCTGATCCGTTTGCACAACGATGATATACTTTTTATTGAAAGTATGGGGGATTACGTAAAATTTATCACAGCAAACAAAAAATATATCACGCATAATACCATCAAGAACCTCGAAACAAAAGTTAACCCCCAGGTATTCATGAAAGTCCATCGGTCTTATATCGTAAACTTTACCAAAATAAATGACATCCAGGAAAATGTGTTGTTTATTAACGGCAATATGGTACCTATCAGCAAAACACATAAATCGGGCGTGATGCAAAAAATCAACATCCTGTAAAAGTATTTTCAGTGAAAGCCCGGGTTGCCCGGTCTGTTAGCCATATCATCAAGTAGACTATTAATTAACGGACGATCAGTACAACTTCGCCCGGCACCCTATTTTTCAAACATTTTTTCGGACATCCTTCCATCGTGTCCGTAAATATCATCTCTCAAATTCAGGTCGTCATTTGAATCAACCCAGGCTGTAAAATACCCTATGTATACAGGAACAGTTTCATTTAATGTTACATACTTTTCTTTACCACTATTCATGGCCTTCTCTATTTTTGAAGTCGTCCAGGTAGTGTCATTGCGTAAAAGAAATTCAGCAAGTTGCGGAGGGTTGCCTAAGCGAATGCAGCCATGACTGAAAGCCCGTTTCGTTTCGCCAAACAGGCTTTTGGCCGGGGTATCGTGCAGGTAAATGTTGTAACTGTTAGGGAACAGGAATTTAACCTTACCTAATGAATTATCAGGACCTGGTTGCTGCCGTACAATGGGCACATTTCCGGAATAGCCCGTAATCTCCATTTTATGTTTCGCCAGGTAATTTTTATCTTTTTTTATTCCCGGCATTATTTCCTTCTTCACAATACTCACAGGAATATTCCAGTAAGGACTAAACACAACGTACTTCAGGTCGCCTCTAAATACAACCGTATTATGCTGGGTAGAGCCCACCACAACATTCATGTTGAACAGAAGTTTACCGTTTTCATAAACGTGCAGGGTAAACTCCGGGATATTCACCAAAAGATAGTCCATGTCAGTTTTTACGGGCACCCATCGTAAGCGTTCTAAATTGATCAGCATTTTGCGAATATGCACTTGAACAGGTTCGTTCATTTTTAGCATAGTAGTCTTGCCTACAACACCGTCATCTTTCAAACCATAGCGGCGTTGAAATTTTTTCACCGCTATTTTCAGGTCTTCAGTAAATAAAGAGCTTGTATCCTCCGAAACAAAGTCTGTTGTGAGATATAATCTTTGTTTTATTAATGCAATCTCGGAAAACGTATCACCCTGCCTGAACTTTTCTTTACGTGTTAAAACCGTAGGCCAACCGCCGTTCTTTTCTATTTCATAATATTGAAGCAATTTTTCTTTCAACCGATGATACTGCGGGTTTACCGGTTCGTAGCTGTCTACCTTTTTGCCTTTATTAGCAATCAGGGAATCGAGTAAGGCTACCTGGTCAATCTGCTTCCTCGGAATAAACCATTTAAGGTCGGTTGTATTTAATTTATCATCGCCCTGGTATACTTTGTCGGCATAACGGAAAAACTGAAGGGTAAGAGCCCATTCCGCTTTCAGGCGGTTACTGTCGCTTAAAGGAACATCATGACCGCCAGATTGGAGGGTATCTGCTATTTGCTGAAGCACAGGACTATACAAACTACTGTCGCCACTATATGCGATGTATTCACTTTGAAGCGTTAAGAAATGGTAGGCCTGTTCGTCAGGGCCATCACTAAAAAACCATGCATATTCATAGTTTCTCTGATTATAAAAAACACGGAATTTTTTCGCAAGTGAATCATCGTAGTGTTGTTGCTGAATATGTTGTTCTAACGCAACACTATCGAAAAACAACTGGGTATAGGCGTTTGCCTGAGTAATAGTGGTGTCTCTTGTTTCAATTGCGGGATTTTGCTTTTCAGCGTCGCTGCAAGCCGAGCAAATACCCGACAGCATAACAACAAAAACTACAAATAGTCTCATAATCTACAGTTAATAATTCAATTCCTACTCCGGTGCATACAAGGGTGGTTCTTCTGGTAATCCTTATGATTATTTACAAATTACCCATCGAAGATATCAAGCCGAACATCGATAAAAGTAATAACATCAACGAATACAATTCATTTATCGCACCGGCATTGCCATCTTTACGTTTCAACGATTGAGCATCGTTCAATCAACCCTGGAAAGGGTCCCTCGATCCCGGTTAAAACCCTGAACCCTGGGAAAGGATCCTTTCCCGAACAAAAGCTGGAACTGACTGAAACAGGTCATCCAGCTTTTTTTAAGAGGGGCATATCTGAACCGGAATCTATTCATCGGCTATATCCGGCCGTCTTTCCTTTGTGCGCAGCAAAGCCATTTCATGGCGCCAGTCCGCTATTCTTTTTGGGTCGCCACTTAACAGGATGTCCGGCACTTTCCATCCTTTGAAATCGGCGGGGCGTGTGTATACCGGTGGCGCTAACAGGTTATCCTGGAAAGAATCGAATAATGCTGAAGTTTCATCATTTAATACACCCGGCAACAGGCGTCCTATCGCGTCTACCAATACAGCGGCTGGTAACTCACCCCCGCTTAATACATAATCGCCGATTGAAATTTCTTTAGTCACAAAATGTTCGCGCACCCGCTCATCAATGCCTTTATAGTGACCGCAGATTAATAAAAGGTTTTGTTGCAATGAAAATTGATTGGCCATTTTTTGGTTAAACCTTTCGCCATCCGGAGTAAGATAGATAATTTCATTATACGTTCTATTTTTACAAAGGGTCTCAATTGCATTCACCAAAGGCTCGCACATCATTACCATACCGGCGCCCCCTCCATATTGATAATCATCTACCTGTCCGTAAGCATTTACAGCCCATTTACGCAATTGATGTACCTCGATATTGAGCAATCCTTTTTCCTTCGCTCTTTTCATCATGGAATGCGCAAAAGGGCTTTCCAGCAATTCGGGCAAAACGGTGATAATGTCGATATGCATGACGCAAAGATAATCAGCATATGTACAAAAATGCCATGCCAGGTACAAGTGCATGTTCGCAAAAAGAAGGAATGGCAACCGTGAACTCCGCAGATAATATAGAAAAACAGTGCCGAAATTAAAGCCGGCACTATTTAACAATCCCCGGATGTATCACTATTTCTTTCCCGCCAGTTTCTCTTTTGTGTTATCCTGGTCATCGATCTTAGCAATATCACCTGCTTTTTGCACCAGTTGCAAAAACTCCTTCCTATACCCTTCTGCGTCTGGTCCTACGGCTGAACCGGCCAATGCCAATACGTTATTAAATGTTGCCTGTTGCCTGAACTCCGACTGGCGCAGCAGCATGCCGAATCCGGCTACCGCAGCAGCAAAGCGAAAATTATCGGAGGCATCTTTCAATGCAGTATGTTCATCGGTTACAGGATGCGTGATTAAACGGCTCTTGCCTTCATCCGGCTTCTTATAGCGAAACTTGATCGTCATCAATTCTGCATTAATGGCATTACTAATCCTTTGATTGGGCGATGCCTGGTATTTCAACGGATCAACATGTTCAATCCATTCGCTTTTCACACCCGCAGGTATTATTTCGTATAAGGCGGTAACCGTATGTCCGCTGCCCAGTTCGCCCGCATCCTTTTTGTCGTTATTAAAATCTTCCTTATTCAGTATACGGTTCTCGTATCCTACGAGCCGATAAGCCTGCACTTTGGTTGGATTAAATTCCACCTGCAGCTTCACATCTTTGGCAATCGTAAATAAAGTTCCCCCAAACTCGCTCACCAATACCTTCCTCGCTTCCTGCATATTGTCGATATAGGCGTGATTACCGTTGCCTCTATCGGCCAGCTTCTGCATTTTGTTATCTTTATAATTTCCCATACCATAACCGAGCACTGTTAAAAAAACACCGCCCTTTTTCTCCTGTTCGATCAGGCGCTCCATATCGTCATCACTGCTTGCACCCACATTAAAGTCGCCATCCGTGCAAAGAATAACACGGTTATTCCCACCTTGTACTACATTTTGCTTCGCAATTTGGTAGGCGAGTTTTATCCCGGCGCCACCGGCGGTAGAACCACCTGCTTCCAACCTGTCAATAGCATCTTTGATCGTTTGCCTGTTTGAACCGCTGGTTGCAGGAAGCACCATTCCGGCGTTTCCGGCATATACTACTATTGCAACTCTATCCTGTTCACGCAGTTGATCTACAAGCAACTTCATGGATTGTTTTACCAGGGGCAATTTATTCTCATCCTGCATAGAACCCGACACATCAATCAGAAAAACCAGGTTGGACGCCGGAATATTTTGAGTTTCTATCTTCTTCCCTTGTAAACTCACCAATACCAGCCGGTGACTGCTGTTCCAGGGCGACTCCGACAATTCAGTATAAACAGAAAAGGGAATATCATCCTGCGGTTGCGGGTAATCGTAATGAAAATAATTAATCATCTCTTCAATACGTACAGCGCCTGCCGGTGGCAATTGTCCACTGTTTAAAAAACGTCTTACATTGCTGTAAGATGCTGCGTCTACATCAATGGAAAAGGTAGACAAGGGATTATCTTTAACCGCTAAAAAGCGATTCTCAATAATGCCGTCATAATCTTCAGTATAAAATTCTTTGTCCCGACTATTATACAACCCTGAACTGTGATTACCTGCTTTCCTTGTTGAGTTATTGGGCATACTGTTATTTCTCCTTACTATTACACCAGCCACACTGCCTTGCAACATCATATCTGCTTTAGCCTCCCGGTGAACGGCCCCTGTAAGGTTTTTCTTTTGGGTGGCTCCATATCCTATAACAACCACTTCCTCCAAAACATCTGTTGCGGGCAACAACTGCACTTTCAAGTCGGCTTTACCCGATACCTTTACTTCCTTAACCTCATAGCCCAACGATGAAAAAATAAGCGTAACGTTGGAGTGGGCAACAATAATAGTAAAATCGCCGTTTGAATTGGTTTGGGTAATATTGCCAGTGCCTTTTTCAATAACAGATACGGAGGAGACTGCATTGCCATTGTTATCGGTTACCCTGCCTTTAATAACAAAAGATTTTCCTGGCAAAAAAGCCGTTAATACAGCAATAATGATTATGCTGCAAAGTGTTGCGTACTTCATATTAATAAGTTTAAAGGTTTACTTTATGGATAGATGCGCTGCCGGAATAGATTACATATGAGGGAGAGCATATTTTCAAATGAAGATTGAAATCAAGTCCTTTGCCCCTGACCGGAAAGGCAACCGCGCTTCGATTCCGTTAATCTTATATCTTTGATTTTCACTTTTACCTATTGCTTGGATTTTATAAAGAACATATCAACTGCGGATAGTACGGATGCCGATTTGCTGGTTTTGTATAGGCAAACAGGGGATATGAGGATGTTGTCGGAACTTTACCAACGTTATATGGAACTGGTATACGGTGTTTGTTTGAAATACTTTAAGGATCAGGAACAAAGTAAAGATGCGGTGATGAATATTTTTGAGGAGCTGGTTAAAAAATTGAAGGTTCATGAAGTCGGCAATTTTAGAAGCTGGTTGCATACCACGACCAGGAACCATTGTTTAATGCAGTTGCGCACACCTAAAAATCTGAAAACCACTACATTTAGCCAGGAGTATATGCAATCGGAGGAAAGCCTGCATCTTAATGGGGTGTTTGAAAGGGAAGAGCAATTCAATAAACTGGAAAAATGTATTCAGTCCCTCTCAGAAGACCAAAAAAAAGCGGTTGAATTATTTTACATTCAGCAGAAATGCTACGAAGAAATTGTAACAATAACAGGGCACGACTGGAATAAGGTGAGAAGCTTTATACAAAACGGGAGAAGAAACCTGAAGCTGTGTATGGAGAAGGAATGAGATAATGTGAAAAGGAAAGAAAACAGTTGGTCAATAACAGACGTATGATCTAAATGAATAACGATAAAAAACATATCGTGTATAGTGCTGAGGATATTCAACGGTATCTGAACCGTGAAATGACGGCGGCAGAAATGCATCGTTTGGAAAAAGCAGCGTTGGAAGACTCCTTTTTGGCCGAGGCAATAGAAGGCTTCACGAATACGAGCCCGTTAAACATCGCTTCAGATATAAGGGATATTAAAACCCAGCTGGATGAAAAAACTGCTTCAAGGGTAATTACAATGAGCAGTCAAAAAATATGGAGAAGCGTTGCCGCAGCCGTTATTGTTTTGTTAGGAATGGGACTAACATGGTATTGGTTAAGTGTGCCTACTGAAAAGAATATTGCCCAACAAAAAAACAAGCAGGATACATCTTCAGTGATGAGAACGCAAGAAAAGTCAGCAGGTGAGTCTGCTATAGCAGAAGATTCCATTTTTACTGCGAAAAACGAAGCCAAAGGACGTGAAAACATTGAGGATACACAGGAATCGAAAAAAGCACCGGGTGTGTTGCCTGAAACTACCCTGGCACAACCACCAGCAATACAAAAAAAACAGGCAGAACCAGACTCCCGAGTTGCTGATAAAACAAATACCAGCGAGCGTTTAGGCGTTACGCTGCAAAATATTAAAGCAGAAGAAAGGGAGCGATCAAAAAAAGATATCGATATTTCCGCGGAAAACGCCAATAATGCTTCCGGGTATTTATCCGCAAAAATTATTACGGGCAAAGTAACTGATACCAACAACAACGGACTTCCGTTTGTAAACATTGGCATTAGCAATACGCCCACAAGCATTTACAGTGACGTTCAGGGAAACTTTAAAATCATGAGCGGAGATTCATCCGTAACGGTAACGGTAAAATCATCAGGCTTCCAATCGAAACAAGTGACTTTACAAGCTAATTCCCCCGCTAACAATATCGTACTTAACGCACAGGAAAAAGCCTTACCCGAAGTAGTGGCTTCGGGATACAGCACAAAAAGAAAAAAAGAGACGGTAAAGCACAACAACACAGATGAATCGTCTGAAGCAGCGCCCATGGATGGGTGGGCGAACTACAACATTTACCTGTCCAACAATATTCGCCTTCCGGACGAACAATCCGGCACGTATCGGGGATTTGTTGAGCTTTCCTTTACAACAGACAGGTACGGCAGGTTAGATAATTTCACTATTATCCATTCTACCTGTACTGCGTGTAATAAGGAAGCCATAAGGGTAATAAAAGAAGGTCCCCGTTGGAAATTGACCGAAGGCGACAAGCCAGCAAAAGTTTCCCTTACGGTGCAGTTCTAATCTAAAAAGTAACTTCAAAATATATCATGCCGGTTAACTTCGGTAAAATCCATTTGATTTTCCGAACCGCATGCGTGGCATTGCTCTAAATATTATCTTCGCCGCAAGTATAAGTAATAAAATAAGCCGCAGCAACGGTTTATCCTTTATAATTTAATCAATTAAAAACAACAACAGATGAAAAAGATCTTTTTACTTGCCGCTTTTTCTGCAACGATTTGTTTTGCAACAGCGCAACAGTTAAAAACGCCTGCCCCATCTCCCCTGCAAACGGTAAAACAGGAATTTGGTTTGTCGGCTGTTGAACTCTCTTATTCGAGGCCCGGGGTAAAAGGAAGAACGATATTTGGCGACCTTGTGCCTTACGGAAAAGTATGGCGTACAGGAGCTAACGGAGCCACCACCATTACTTTTGGTGAGGATGTTACTTTTGGTGGACAAAAAGTTCCTGCCGGTAAATATGGATTACTCACCATACCTGAAGCCTCACAATGGACTGTAATTCTCAGTAAACAGCTAGACGTAACCGGTCCGGCAGCCTACAAGCAGGACCAGGATGTAGCACGCGTTAAAATAACCGCAACAGATCTCCCTTTTCCGCTTGAGTCTTTCTTAATTTCTTTTGATAATATTAGTTCTTCCTCCATGAATATGGTGATTGGCTGGGACAGGACTATTGTTATCGTTCCCATTACAACGGATGTAAACACAAAGATCAATGCTCAAATCAATAGCATGGAAGGAAAGGAAAATTTTCCATATTTTTCCGCTGCCATGTTTTATATGGAAAATGGTCAAGATCTGAACAAAGCACTTACCTGGTTCAATAAGGCCACTGAAAAAGAACCGGATGCATTCTGGATATGGCATCAAAAAGCAAAATGCCTGGCAAAATTGGGTAAAAACCAGGAGGCGGCGACAGCAGCCAATAAATCAATTGCGCTGGCCACAACCGCAAAAAACGATGACTATGTAGCGTTGAATAAAAAGCTTCTGGCATCGCTGAATTAATCTTCAGAATAACACTCGTTTTATAAAGCCACCAGGAAATGGCAGTTCAGGAAAATTAAAGCTGACGTCATTGCCTGGTGGTTTTTGTTTGGTTGGGTTATCATGGAAATATGAGAACAGCAGACTTAGTCGTTCAATGAAACTCATTCCGCCTGCCAACCTTATCTTTGCCGCCACAACCTACCAAGCATGAACAAAAAAGTTAATCAACCAGAAGAAGCGGTTTCATTTATTAAAAGTTTTTATAACCCGGCCCCGGAAATCGGGATTGTTCTGGGCAGCGGCCTCGGCAATTTTGTAGCAGAAATGTCGGTCGAAAAAGAAATTTACTACGCCGAAATTCCCCATTTCCCGGTTTCTACCGTGGATGGACATTCTGGAAAGTTGATTTTTGGTGAACTGCATCAAAAGAAAATTGTTGTTATGTCGGGAAGGTTCCACTATTACGAAGGATATAACGCTTCGGAGGTTGTCTTTCCTATAAGGGTATTGAAGTTGCTTGGCATACATACCTTGCTGATCAGCAATGCAGCGGGCGGAGTGAATAGCTCTTTTAGCGTTGGAGATTTGATGATCATCACCGATCATATCAGTTTAGCTACCGTTAATCCTTTAATCGGCAAAAACGAAGATGCTTTTGGGGTACGCTTTCCCGATATGAGTGAGCCTTACTCAAAATCCCTTATTAAAAAAGGAAAATGGATTGCGGACCAATTGGGATATACCATTAAAGAAGGCGTGTATTTTGGAGTAACGGGCCCTACTTTTGAAACGCGTGCAGAATATAAAATGATTAGTCTGCTGGGAGGAGATGCAGTAGGCATGAGTACGGTACAGGAAGTGATTGTGGCAGTTCATGCCAGGATACAAGTATTCGGCATCAGCGTAATTACAGATTTAGGCATCCGTGAAGAAGATAATATTATTACCCACGAAGAAGTGCTACAGGCAGCCACGGCTGCTGAACCTAAGCTTACCGCCTTGTTTAAAGAGTTAGTTAAAGCTATCTGATTTAGCTATTTTTTCAATGGATATGCTGCGATTTCAGGTATTTTCGCCGGGCATTGGAACAAGTTTACTGTATTGAAGAAAGCATTTACATACTTACTGCTTAGCCTTTTAACAGGCACCGCATTACCCGTTCTATCTCAGCAACTTCCAGGGAGGTTGGGCAATTTTAGCAATATGGGACGTGGAGGACGATCCGGGGGAAGCGATTCAATAAAATTTGAACACCGGGATCCATTTTCGGATTCAGTAAGCATCCGGTTTAAGTATATTGATTCTGTTCGATCCTACACCTTTGATTCTTCATTAATTGACTTTTATACGAAAGTTCCTCTAAAATCAGAATTCGCGTGGCTCGGCAATAACGGGAATGCTACCTCTTTCCTCCTTTTTAATCCCATAACAAAACCTGGTTGGGACCCTGGCTTTCATGCGTTTGACGCCTATGCCCTTACGGTAGAACAAACCCGTTTTTACAATACCACCCGTCCCTTTACAGAATTAGATTACCTGATTGGCGGCGGCGCCGAACAGTTCATTAATGTTATACACACGCAAAACATTAAGCCCAACTGGAACTTTGCTTTTCAGTTCAGGCTGATTAATTCGCCAGGGTTTTTCAGGAGTGAGAATACCAACCATTCCAATCTCAGGTTCAACACGTACTACCAGGCGCCTAACAAGAGATACGGAATATATTTGATCGGTTTAAGCAATGGCTTGCAATCTGCCGAAAACGGTGGAATAGTAAGCGATAGCTTTTTGGTTGACAAAACAGGTACTTATACAGACCGCTTTAATATCCCCATTAATACCGCAAATGACGCGGTATATAGCCGTGACCCATTTAATACCCAGTTAAAAACCGGTAACAGATACGAGGAGTTCAAATTTCTTATCAGGCAGCAATACGATTTTGGTAAAAAAGATTCCTTAGAAACCGATTCTACCGTCATCAAACTTTTTTATCCCCGCTTCCGCATTGAACATACTCTCCAGTATAATACTTATAAATTTTTATACCAGGATATTGGGCCCGACAGTGCATTTTATAAAAAAAATTATGATATCTCATTTGATGCAGGCGATACTTTAGTATATAAAAATTCGTGGAAGGAGATTATTAACGATATTTCTGTTTACCAGTATCCAGATATAAAAAACCAGCAACAATTTCTGAAACTCGGGGCCAGTTTGCAAAATCTTTCGGTAAAGTGGTACGATACCATGAAAAACAAACTTTACAACATTTTCGTACATGGCGAATACCGAAACCGCACCCGCGATAAAAAATGGGACATTGAAGCCTATGCGCAACTCTATATTACTGGGTTCAATGCAGGAGATTACCGGGCATACGTTAGCCTGCAAAGGCTCCTCAGTGCTAAACTTGGCGCCCTGCAGATGGGTTTTGAGAATGCCAACCGAACCCCTTCATTCCTGTTGCGTAATACAAGTGGATTCCCGGTATTAACACCCCCCGGCGGTACCAATAAAGAAAACATTACGCAATTGTTTGGCGCATATTTCATTCCGTCCTTACAATTACAATTGAGCGCTAACTATTATCTCATTAGTAATTATACCTATTTAAAAAACTTTTATGAAACCGATCAGCAAAGCGATCCTTTTAATGTGCTTCAGGTTAAGGCGAGTAAAGATTTCAGGTTAAGTAAAAACTGGCATTGGTATGCTGACCTGGCGGTTCAAAAAACAGCAGGTAATACTCCTGTTAACATTCCATTAATGTACTTTCGTAACCGGATTGTTTTCCAGGGGCGATTTTTTAAAAACCTGAATATCGCAACAGGTATAGATTCAAGATATAATACGCCATATACAGCAGATAATTATTCTCCTGTTATGGGGCAGTTTTTTCCGCAGGATAGTATACGCATAGCCAACCGGCCCGACATAGCTGCATTTTTGAACTTTCGCATCAGAAGTTTTCAATGCTTTTTCCGCTTAGAAAACCTGAATACCCTTAATATCGAAACCTTTACCTTTACCAACAATAATATGGCGGCGCCGTTATATCCTTACGAGGGTATAATATTCAGGGTCGGTGTATTCTGGAATTTTGTAAATTGACCTTACCAACCTTCTGCTTAAAAGAATGCCTCAACACCATCATCACTACCCGAAGTGCGTATTTAATTATACAATGACGTCAAAAAAAATCATATCATCACTGTTGCTGTTTTTGAAAGGATTGTTTAAAAAAGATTGTTGCAAATAAGTTCAAGTGCTGCGCATAACTCATATACCACGGAGGCTGCACCTTTCTTCGCCTTTTTTATAAAAAAAATTACCCTATTTTTGCGCCCTATGACACAAGAGCAAATTAAAGATATGAGACAAGCCATTGGCGTGTTGGGGAGGTTTCTTTGACGTTGCTAACAGGCGCGACAAAATAGCAAGCGACAAGCAGCTCACCCTCTCTCCCGGCTTTTGGGATGACAATACCCGGGCAACTCAAATTCTTAAAGACATCAAATTAAACGAATACTGGATAAAGCTGTATGAAGATGTTCATACGGCAGTGGAAGATTTTGCCGTGCTGTTTGAGTTTTGGAAAGAAGGAGAAGGATCGGAAGAAGAAGTAAAGGATGCGTATGAAAATGCAAACCGGCGCATTGAAGAAGCGGAATTTAAAAGCACATTGAATCAACCCGTAGATGAATTACCCGCTGTGCTCCAAATCAATAGTGGTGCAGGTGGAACCGAAAGCCAGGACTGGGCCGAGATGCTTGCCCGCATGTACAGGATGTATGGCGAAAAACAAGACTGGAGCGTTACAGAATTAGATTGGCAGGAAGGCGATGGCGCCGGTATTAAATCCGCCACTTTACAATTTGACGGACCCTTCGCATATGGTTTCCTGAAGTCGGAAAGTGGTGTGCACCGGCTGGTTCGCATTTCACCATTCGACAGCAATGCGAGGCGACATACTTCTTTCGCGTCCATATATGTATATCCTTTGGTAGATGACTCCATTGAAATAGAAGTGAGTCCGGCAGACCTGGAATGGGAATTTTACCGCAGCGGTGGTAAGGGTGGTCAAAACGTAAACAAAGTGGAAACGGCGGTTAGGTTGAAGCATATGCCATCCGGTATCATTGTAGAATGCCAGCAATCGCGAACACAGGGTGAAAACAGGGAAAAAGCATTGAAGATGCTGAAGAGCCGATTGTATGAAGAAGAATTACGCAAACGGGAAGCATTGAAAAATGCATCGAATGCCAGTAAGAAGAAAATAGAATGGGGAAGCCAGATCCGCTCTTATGTATTCCATCCTTATAAAATGATTAAAGATCATCGCACCGACTACGAAGTGGGTAATGTGCAGCCTGTAATGGATGGCGACCTCGATGGCTTCATTAAAGCCTATTTAATGATGGAGAAAGAAACAGAAGCAAACTCATAAAGATTAATACCGTAGCTTAAAAACGTCAACGTTCCTGCATTGCCTTTTTTTAAATCATACCACCTGCGGATTATTTTATTTACAAAATGATAAAGTGAATAGCAATAATAAAATAGGTGGAGTGCATTTATATGTCTAATTTTTACATCAAATCCTTATTATGAACATACAGGTATCCAATCTCAGTCTTAATACGGTTGATGCGGATGTTAGAAAATTATTTTCACACTACGGTATTGTTGATTCGGCAATGGTAAACCGAAATAAATTTAATGGACGCTCAAAAGGAAGTGCTATTATTAACATGCCTGTTGAGTCCCAGGGCCGGCAAGCCATCATGTCTCTGCACCAAACCCTGATGGACGGCAAAAAAATCTCCGTTGATGAACTGCGTCAGTCTTTTTTTTAGAGGCGATATCATCTATTCAACCCACCAAAAAGTTAAACCGGCATAGCGTTTTACGAAGTGTGAATAAAAAGTGTGCCCCTGAGCATTCCCCCCGAAAATAGCATAACAGTTCATGTTTTCTATTTATCCTGGTAATCCTTGCTATCATTATTTTCTTTAAAGCAAGAAAATCCAAACCCCGTGTTAAAGAATACCCATAAGGTTTACCAACCGCATTGAAAATAGTAATCCTTACGGGTAATAAATAAAGTTTTTACCTTATAACCGTCAACGTTCCGTTCATGATCCTCCAATGGCCCGGATAGGAACAGATAAAGGGGTAATCACCCGGAACATCCGGCGCCCTGAATTTGAAATGGAATACCTGATCAGGGTTAATCAACGGTGTTGCATACAATACTTCCGGGATAGCCGGCACGTACTGCATACTAACGCCTTCGGGTAGTTGAGCCAGTTTATCGGCCGCCGCTCCAACTTTTTCCATGGCGCCTGGCTTTAACAAAAGAAAATTATGCTGCATGAAATCTATGTTGTTAAGCGCAATCTCCACAATAGTTCCTGCCTTGACGGTGAGTTTTGTCTTTTCAAACTTCATTTGGTTCTGTACGGTTTTCAGTTCAATCACCTGGTCGGGCTTGCCCATATCTGTCTTTTGTGTTTCATCCAATAGGGTCTCTAACCGTGCGTCGTACACTTTACCGATATTACGGGCACTGTCGTCATAATTGCCCGCTTTTTTAGTCCCGCTACTCCGGTAGTCGTTCGCAATTCTTATCCCTTCATCCCGTAAAGGCAAACGATATAGTCCTTTTGTTTTGCCCGCTGCCACTTCTTTACCATTCAAAAAAAGCTCCAGGACGCCCCCTTTTAACAATTTAGCGGTAACGGAAAACGTGTCGGAAACTTTATCTCTTGTTCGTATGGTAACTGCCTGGTTATCCTGGTTCACCTGGAAGTTTAATTTCTTTTCATTGTCTACATACACAGCATACCCATTTGTTTTATTTCCATGGGCCACTATAACACCCTTTTTCCCATTCTCATCACTCAATTCAACATGAGCCGTAAAAAACAGTTCCCTATTGGTAAGGTCCGGTAACATATCTGGCCTGATATTCGTGTTTTGTGGCAATGGAACCACGTTTAATGTTGAACGCATCATAATGCGATGAATTAAACCGGCTTTGCCCAACTCTACCTTTTCGTTAATCCCACTCGCCTTGAAAGCCTTTTCAAAACCTTGCCGCTGTACACCAGATGCTATCACCAATGCTTTTTGTATCCATTTATCTTCGGCGCCGCCGCTTTCTATACTGGCAAGTTTAAATAGCGCTTGCCCCAGGGCATCCGAAACGGGCAAGTCACTGGTTTTTAATACGGCAGCCAGCACCACACGAAGGTCTTTATCGTCAAAAACGCCTGCCTCTATTAACGCTTTGCCTGTAGCTTCTGTGGCCGGCAACACCTGTATGGCAGCCCGACGGACGCCGGCGGCAGGGTGTTTCAGTGCAGCAAAGGCTACATCCAGTGCAGCTTTATTATCCCCTTCAAATGCTTTTAAGCCTTGTAAAGTCCACAGGGCATGCACTGCCGGAGCATTCAATCCAATTTTATCCAGGGTTGTGTTTTGCACCAGTTTGTATAATTTATCCTCCACAGCTTTATCGCCTTTTTCAACCAGTAAACGTTGGGCGGTGGTACGCCAAAACATGTTAGTACTGCTTAATGCCTTAACCAATTCACCGGCATCATCCTTATCGAGAGATAATATTTGATCGCTATCGGATTGCTTCAAACGGATGCTATAAATCCGTCCCCGAATGGAGTCTCTTATCGGGTTTATATAAGCATTCCCTTTGCCCGTCTCATACCCTTGTGGAGTTGGGTTATGCTGGATGATAAAGTTATACCAGTCGAGCATCCATACATTCCCATCCGGCCCAACCTCAGCCTGAATGGGCCCAAACCAATCATCGGCACTGGACACAAAGTTCCAGCCATCCCGGCCTTCTTTAAAAGTAGAACCGTCGCGCTCAATAATATTGCGATGTATAACTCTTCCGGTTGGCTCGTTTACAAACGCAATCCTGTTCCAGAATTCTTTTGGGTAATGACGGGCTGTGTATAAACTATGCCCTGCCGCCGCAGTAAAACCATTATGCACGTCAACCTGCCGCAGATTTTTTGTAGCAACATGCATTGTGTAATGGCTTTCAATCTTGGCTATGCCGGTCTCACCCCCCTGTCCGGCCATTTCGAAATACCTTTTGGGTATTGTATATGTCGCGCTATGGGTATTATTGGCCGTTGATATAAATACATCAAAATCTTCCGAAAAACCCAGGCCCCAGGTATTGTTTGAGGTATTACCCAAAAACTCCAACTGCCTACCATCGGCTGTAAAACGGTACAGGCCCTGACTGAACCGCATCGTGTCTTTCCCATCTCCCACCAGGCCTTTAAACCCGGAATAACCAACGGTACCCCATATTGTATTATCGGGGCCATATCTAAAGTTTGAAGGCCCCGCATGGGTATCGAAAGTGCCCCAGCCCGAAATAATAGTTTCCCGTATATCTGCTTTATCATCGCCATCCGTATCTTTTAAGAAAAGAAAATCGGGCGCCTGGGCTACTACCACACCGCCATTTATAAAGGCAAAACTGGTAGGTATATTTAAATTATCCGCAAACACAGTGAATTTGTCTGCTTTACCATCGCCGTCGGTGTCTTCCAGGATTTTTATCATATCCCTGCCTTCCTTTTTGTTCTCACGTACCATATTCGGATAATCCATAGTTTCCACTATCCATAAGCGCCCCCGCTCATCCCAATTCATATAAATCGGCTTGTTGATATCAGGCTCCGCAGCAAAAAGTTTCAACTCAAAGCCAACCGGTACCTGTATCAGCCGCATAGATTGCTCAGGCGATAAAGGCTCCTGGAATTGAGGTGGCGGATCGCGTTTTTCATAATTGGGCATGCGCGCATCTTCGTATTTTGCATTGGGGACTTGGAATTGATCTAGTAAGGATTTGGCGTGGTCGCCTACGGCCCATACTATCCCATTGTATACCAGTTTCAAAAAACCGGGATTCATCCATGTTTTTTCATTGTGACCATATGCTGTATAAAAAACTCTTCCCTGTCCGTAATTACGTACCCATGTGTAGGGTTCATGATGGTCGCCTTCCACCCGTTCTGTAAGCACTTCTATATCCTTGTTAATCTTATCGTGTATATAGGTTTCATCTTCCGTAGAAAAAGCGGGAATATCTTTCAATACAGGGTGATCTGGCTTTACTATTACCGCTGTGAAGGAATCGTACTGATGTGTTTTAAATTGTCCGCCTACCAGTTCTACAACTTCCGGTGAATTACGAAAACACCAGGAAGCGCAATGAACCGGAATAAACCCTTTGCCTGAGTGCACAAAATCGAGTAAGGCCTTTTCCTGCGGCCTGGTGATGCTATCGTGATTGGCATACAACAACAACCCATCATACCATTTCAAATCCTCTCTTAAAAGATCGTCCGGGTTGGTAGTATAGGTAATATTTATTCCTTTTTTAAAATATTCCTGCGAAAGCAATTCGGCCAGTTTCTCCGAATCGTGATGTTTACTGTTATGACCCAGGAATAATATTTCCAGGCGCCGGGGTTGATCATCTTTCACCTGTTGTTTGCAGGATTGTAATACTATAGCAAAAGAAAATATGCAAATCAAGGGCCGGAGGATATCACGTTTCATCGATGGATTATTTAGACTAAAAAATAGAAAACATTGAATTGAGGACTGCCGATTAACCGATGACCAGGAAATTGGTTACAGTTAAATGGATGCACCTATTAGAAAAGCGGCGCTATATCTGTTCATTTCGACAATGTAAAATCAGGCAATTTGATGATTTCTCCGCCCTTTTGCGCAGAGTCATGCGCCAGGATACCTACGCAAGTAATATTCGCCGATTGCCTTGCATTCGGGAATGGATCGCGTTTTGAAACTAAAGCATTCACAAATTCGTGTACCAGGTGCGGATGCGATCCGCCATGACCTGCACCTTGTATAAAAGAAAGATGCTGGTGTTCATCGGTATCATATACGCCTGCTTTGGTAAAAGCCCGGATAGGTTCCGGCAATAAGTGACCATAATCGGGACATTCTATTTTCTCAGGAATTTCGGGCTCCGGCCTTTTGGCAGTATGCACTACCAGCGGCTCACCTTCAATTAATGGCCATTCCACAGATTTGATAGACCCGTATACCTCAAAACTTTCCCGGTACTGTCGAGCAGTATCGAATAAGGAACGATATACATAAGCACTTAGATCAGAATTCCTGAATTTAATATGAGTGCTTTCTACCGCATAGGTTGAATTATAAAATTTGTGAAGTTCTTCCCGTATGGTTCCGGAGCCAAAACAAGACACATACTCTGCTTCTGCCCTTGTTAAGCCGAGTACAGGCCCCACACAATGGGTAGCATAATACATGGGCGGCAGCCCCGGCCAATAATTAGGCCAGCCGTCCATATCCTGCTGATGGCTTGCTTTAAGGAATTGCAGTTTACCCAACGCGCCCTTATCGTATAATTCCTTCATAAATAAAAACTCTCTGGCGTACACTACCGTTTCCATCATCATATAAGTAAGCCCGCTATTTTTTACGGCCTGCACAATTTGCCTGCATTCTTCTACCGTAGTAGCCATAGGAACGGTACATGCTACATGTTTGCCGGCCTTTAGCGCTTTTAATGATTGAATAGCATGGTCAGGGATAGGCGTGTTGATATGAACTGCGTCTATCTCAGTATCCTTTAACAATTCATCATAATCGGTATATCTCCTCTCAATACCAAAAGCATCGCCTATCTTTTGGAGACTCTCATTATTCCGTTGGCAAATAGCATACATTTCTGCGTTAGGATGACGCTGGTAGATGGGAATAAACTCTGCCCCAAAACCAAGTCCGACGATTGCTATTTTTACTTTTTCTGTTGACATAACGAATATGATTTATGCGAAAAATATAATTTATGCGAAATTGTGAAAGCAGCAAAATAATAAGGGTTCTTTTCTTTTTTAAAGCTTCAATCTGCAGGGCAGCCTGTCTTTTCTAAACCGTTTCTTTAAATCCGTCCGGTGGGCATGACCTGTACCGGCGCACCTCTGTAGTTTTGGGAACCGGAGCATGAATAAGATCATTCCCGGGGTTGAGATAGCTTGTTCAAAAGGTTTTCTTCAATATTCATGCAGCCTGCCTCAAACGCAGTTTTGGTTGCGGAATGATTCCTATTTTTGATCCCCTTCGCCATATTCTGGCAATAGAAAAAAAACCATGAGCGTATTACCGCTATTTCGTTTGTAAGTATTTTCTTTGAATTAAATAACCAATTAACACGGGAAAGGGAGATGAAGACCATTGAAGTGGAAATCAAAGCATCAAAACCGAAGTAAAATAACTTCATATCCGGCCTGATAACCATTAACTTTCCTTGAGTATTTGAAGCTGGCATAGCAATCCGCATTAGTGCTGAACTAAAACAAACCGCTAAATTACGTTTATTTAATTCCTTCGGTTTTGCGAATTATACCAAATCCTGACTGTATTTTATCCTAAAGTAGCAGAAATCCATAAAATACAGGAAAACATTAGAGCGTTGAAAATTTTTCCCTGTACATTTTTGGCGTCATTTTAAGTGCCCATTTAAACTGCCGGTTAAAATTAGAAAGTGTATTGAAACCACATTCATAGCAAACCTGGTTAATGCTTTTACCATCGTCTTCCGTAAGTAATTTACAGGCCTGTCTAACCCTAAGCTCCGATAAAAATCCGGAAAAGGTTTTACTGGTCTTTATTTTGAAATACCTGCTGAATGAGGTAGGTGTCATATTAAGCAATCCTGCTGCCTCCCTTAGCGTAATATTGTTATGAAAATGCTGTGCAACATAATTGTATACAATATTAATGCGCTGCGTCGCCGAGTCATTCAGGTTATATACGTAATCGGCGTTGTGCAACAGGCGAAATTCCTTTGTACTCGCTAATAGTTCCAGGATCTGCAATAACTGTATCAGGCTGGAGGCGCCGTGTGATGTAATGATCCGGTCCATCAATCCCCCAACCTGCATAACCGTTTTTCCATAATATTCTATACCCCTCCTGGCTTTTTTAAACAGCGTCCTGATCTGCTGCATCTCCTCTTTTTCAAGAAGGTCACTCATAAACCCATTGTTGAAATAGATAACCAGACCGTGGCTTTGTTGTTTATTTCTTTTGTTGAAATAAATACTATCATTCCTCCACAAATGCGGCATACCTGGCCCAAGGAAAGTGAGATCTCCTTCGCCAAATGAGGTGACGGTATTGCCGATAAAACGTGTACCTGTTCCCTTTAATACTATAAATAGCTGGTATTCGCCATGTGCATGCCAGGTGGCGTCAAAATGCTTTTCCTGCAATTCCTTGATGACAAATATTCTGGAAGCAGGAATAGAAGATTTTTGAACGGCAGATTTCATAACAGATCTTTAGCGCCATTGTACGTGATAAAGATAGGTGATGAACCGAACATGGATCGTGGGCTTGCTTCCTGCAATTGTAACTTACCGAATTGGTTGTGTGATAGTATCCGGTTAGGCAAATCCGATGTGTAGCCCGTATAATGTTTGCCAGCAGTGGCTGAATGCAAAACATAAACGGTGTAAGTCATGAAACTGAAAAATATTACGAAACGATTGTAGCGGGATCGGGAGTTGAACCCGAG
>CAYMKT010000011.1:0-5439 GCA_964391065.1 uncultured Terrimonas sp.
TCGCGCAGAAGAATGAAACTCGGTGGCAAGCGTTTGACCGGCCAATGCTGCAATATTTTCGGCTCTGACACCCGACCCGGGCATAATGCTTATGCGCCCATTCGCCTGTCGTACAAGTTGCGCAATGGTGTCAGCACCTTCAATTGCGGAGGGTTTTAGTCCGCTCGTAAGTATACGTTCGCATCCACAGGTTATTATATCCTCCAACGCTTCAAACGGGTTGGCAGCCCTGTCGAAGGCCCGGTGAAAGGTTACACCAAGCGGGAAAGCTGCATCCACCAGCAACCTGGTACGTTTCCGGTCTACACTTCCATCGGGTTGCAACAATCCAATCACCACACCATCGCACCCCAGGTCTTTACAAAGGAGCACATCCTTTTTCATGATCTCAAATTCTTCATCGCTGTACAAAAAATCTCCACCGCGCGGCCGGATGATGGGATAGAGGAGGAGCGAGGTTTTTTCTCTCGCGGTTTTAATCATACCATAGCCCGGTGTAGTGCCGCCTTCGGCGGGATTGTCGCATAATTCAATACGATGCGCGCCCGATTGCTGGGCCAGCAGCACCGATTCTATAGTAAAGGCAATTACTTCAAGTGTATATTTCATAACCATATCGATTGGTGAGGAATGTTGGATAGAAAAAAGTGAGTATTGATATCAATTTCCACACGAAAGATAACAAATAACCGGTTTTCGCCTTGTTTTTTGAAAACAAACGATTGTGCGAATTGCAGGCAGATGGTTTTTATTCAAACAATTTGGGGATATTAGCACATACAAACTTATTCATTCAATTTATTGACTATGACATCCAACAGGAGAAACTTTTTGCGCAATATTACTTTAGGAACGGGAGCAATAGCAGCGGGTTTGCCTGCTGTAGCCAAAGGAAGTTTGGCTGATGAAGAAATCCACCGGGGTTATACCGGCAAGACCGGGTTTAATATGTGCGGTTATGCAGCGCCTAAAATAGACAAAGTACGCATTGGTGTTATTGGCTTGGGCAATCGCGGCTCAGGCGCTGTTGGGCGCTTGTCTTTTATTGAGGGGGCCGAGATAAAGGCGTTGTGCGACAATCGCCCGGAAAGGATAGCAATGGCGCAAAAAACGCTTGCCGGTAAAGCATTACCAAAAGCCGCGGAATATACCGGGGAGGAAGGTTGGAAAGCTTTGTGCGAAAGTGCCGATATTGATTTTGTATACATCTGCACACCATGGAAATTGCATACGCCAATGGCGGTATATGCCATGAATCATGGCAAGCATGCTGCGTCGGAAGTGCCTATTGCCGTTACCGTAAACGAATGCTGGCAATTGGTAGAGACCTCGGAGAAAACAAAAAAGCATTGCATGATGCTTGAAAATACCTGTTACGATTTCTTTGAATTGCTTACGCTTAACATGACCCGCAATGGTTTGTTTGGAGAGCTGGTTCATGCAGAAGGGGCCTATATTCATCCATTGCTCGACTCCAATTTTGATAAAACAAGTTATTCCAAAATGTGGCGCCTGCGGGAAAATGCATCCCGTAACGGTAACCTGTACCCTACGCATGGTTTGGGACCCATAGCACAGTGTTTGAATATTAACCGCGGCGATAAAATGGATCATATGGTTTCCATGTCGTCTAATGATTTTATGATGGGTGCAATGGCAAAGGAAAAAGCAGCGCAGGATAATTTTTACAGTGAATTTGTTGGAAAGCCCTACCGCGGCAATATGAACACCTCTATTATCCGCACATTTAAGGGTAAAACCATCATGCTGCAGCATGATGTTACGTCGCCCCGTCCTTATTCGCGCATTCACATCATAAGTGGTACAAAAGGGGCTGCACAAAAATATCCCGAACCGGCAAAGATTGCTTTTGGACATGAATGGATAAAAGAGGAGGAACTCAAAGCATTGTATGATCAATACACTCCCCCTATTGTAACCCATGTGGGTGAGATTGCGAAAAAAATTGGCGGACATGGAGGGATGGATTTTATGATGGACTGGCGTACGATTGACTGTTTGCGCAACGGCTTGCCTTTAGATCAGGATGTATATGACGGGGTATTGTGGAGTGTAATAGGGCCGTTGAGTGAACAATCTGTCGCGAAGCGGTCAAAAACAGTAGATGTGCCCGATTTCAGCAAGGGCAACTGGCAAACGAATAAACCGGTTGACCTTACCTTAAACGGAGGAGGCAATACTACGGTGAGGGAAGTGAAAAACTAATTCACACGGTCGTGAACTGACCACATATTGTGATTTGACTTGAATCAGAGCCTTTCGTTGATTGCTGTTTGCTTAACGTTCATCGCGGATACCTGGCACCTGATTCCTGGCACCTGACACCTTCTTCCTCAAGCTATTCCTTAATGTTAAACCATCCTGCATGAGGGCGTCGAAAGGCGCCTCTTTTTTAATACATGTCATTTATTATTTAAGATACCAATTACTCCAAAATCCTTATTTTCGGGTTTATCCCTTATATGATACTTGCAAATATTAATACCTGGTGGCAATCGATGCAGATGTTTGAACAAATATTCTGGGTAATTGCGCTTTTTTTCTCCCTGCTTTTTGTTATTCAAACCATTGTGTCGTTTGCAGCCGGCGATAGCGACACGGCGGTGGGTGATGCAGATGCATATGTAGATCATGATGAGGGTATCGGCTACCAGTTTTTTACCATCAAAAACCTGATCGCTTTTTTTACCATGTTCGGCTGGACGGGTGTAGCATGTATACGCGGAGGGATAAGTGCGGGGGCTACTTTGTTTTTTTCTTTTCTTGCAGGAAGTATAGTGGTGTTTATTATGGCTATTATACTGCGCTCCATGGGGCGTTTGAAAGAAAGCGGCACCATGAATATATCGAACGCCCTCAATAAAACGGCTTCCGTTTACCTGTTTATACCGGCAAGCCGCTCGGGTACCGGGAAGGTGCACGTGCAGGTGCAGGGTAGCTTACGCGAACTTCCGGCAATCACAGACGACATAAAAGACATACCCAGCGGAAGCATCGTAAAGGTTACCGGGGTAATGAATGAAAACGTTTTGATCGTTTCCTCAAATATTGCTTAACCCTAAACTAAATTCCATCATGGCCGAATACGTACTCATACTCATTGCAGTTGCGGTTCTTTTCTTTTTTATTCTCATTTTTTCCATGTTCCGGCGCTTTAAACGCTGTCCTTCCGACAAAATACTTGTAGTGTATGGAAAAGTAGGATCGGGAACAGATGGTATCCGTACCGCTAAATGTATACACGGCGGCGCTGCTTTTATTTGGCCGATTATACAGGACTATTCTTTTATTGATCTTACTCCTATTTCGCTGGAAGTGAACCTTACCAGTGCGTTAAGTAAGCAGAATATACGGGTGGATGTTCCTTCGCGCTATACCGTGGGTATTTCCACGGAGCCCGCGGTAATGCAAAATGCGGCTGAGCGCTTGCTGGGCATGCAACGCCCGGCAATCCACGATCTCGCTAAAGACATCATCCTGGGGCAGATGCGTTTGGTAGTGGCAATGATGGATATTGAAGAGATCAACAATAACCGCGACAAATTTTTGGCCAATATCGCATCGAACGTTGAGGCCGAATTGAATAAGATCGGTTTAAAAATGATCAATGTAAATGTTACCGATATCAAAGATGAAAGCGGTTACATTGACGCATTGGGTAAAGATGCTGCTGCCAAAGCCATTAACGAAGCCAAGATAAGAGTTGCCGAACAGGAACGTACAGGCGAAATAGGTAAAACCACTGCCGATAAGGAGAGAGATATCCAGGTAGCCGAAACACAACGCGACCGCGATATCCAGGTGGCTATGGCATTAAAGGAAAAAGAGATACAGATAGCTGGCGCCAACCGCGATGAAAATATTGGTAAAGCCGAGGCGGAAAGAGATACCCGTGTTAAAATGGCTGAAGCCAATGCCATTGCAGTACAAGGGGAAAATCAGTCTAAAATTCAGATCGCCAACTCCGACGCTACCCGGAGAGAAAGAGAAGCCGAGGCATTAAAAAAAGCGATTGCTGCCGAAAAAGTGCAGACCGCAAAAGCGCTGGAAGAAGCCTACCTCGCCGAACAAAGAGCGGAAGAAGCCCGTGCGGAAAGGGATCGCGCTACCCAGAATGCGACGATCGTTGTGGCCGCCGACATACAAAAACAAAAACTTATTATTGAGGCCCAGGCTTCTGCCGAACAGGTGCGTGAAAGAGCGAAAGGTGAAGCCGATGCTATTTTTGCGAAACTGGAAGCTGAAGCAAGAGGGATGTATGAAATACTAACCAAGCAGGCCGAAGGATTGGATAGAATTGTGAAAGCCGCGGGTGATAATCCTAAAGACGCAGTGTTGTTGCTGGTGGCCGACAAGCTGCCCGAATTGGTGAGGATGCAAACGGAAGCGATTAAGAATATTAAAATAGACAAGGTAACCGTGTGGGATGGTGGACAGCAGTCTGATGGAAAGAATTCCACCGCCGGCTTTGTTTCAGGCTTATATAAATCCGTACCGCCATTAAAAGACCTCTTTGATATGGCGGGGATGGATCTTCCCACTTATTTAGCCACTAAAAAGAAAGATGGCGAAAGCAGCGCATCAGATATTGATCCGGAAAAAGTAAAATAGCACATGTACACCGTAACCATCTAAAAAGGGAAAGAATGCACTTTTTGCCGGTCCGTTAATATCTGTTGAAACCTGCAAGGATAGGGAAACTACAATCCCTCACGGACTTTTTACATTTTATGGTGAAGACGGGAAAATTGATTCTTCGGGCTATACCTGCAACGGAGGCAAAGACGGGCATTGGTATTATTACATAGATTCGATGACGGTTTGGCAAACAGAAGAATATCACAATGGTAAGCTAACTTACCAGGATAGTAAATATGTAAAAGCATTCCGGAAGCAGCCGGTCACTATTCAGTAGCGGTTGCTGTTATTCCAATCCATCCAGTGAAAGCAATGCATGACGGTAATGCATATCGCTGATGGATGAAATCACGCATACATCGTCACCATATCGCCCGGTATCATTTTTTAGAACTGCGGAGTTTTTATTAGCATAAGGTTCAAGGCCTGTAGCACCCGACTGGTGATACATCAACACCATTTCATTACCCTCGCTTTTTGATATGGCGCCCACGGTGGCCGTAACAGACCATATGCGGTTATATGTTTCTTTTGTTTTTTGCGGGATCGCCGCATAAATCACCTTCGTAATGCCATTAAAGGGAATATGGCTTTCCTTGTTTCCCGTTAATTTCGGGTTGATGAAATCTGCCGAAACCATTTTTTTATTGAGGGAAAAAAAGCTGACAAGGGTGAAGGCAATAAGCAGTAAAAGAAGCAGTTCATTCATTGTAGTAGCATTTAAGTTGATCAAAATCGATCAATAGTATAACCGGGCAGGCCGGTTTTGCAACCCTTCAC
>CAYMKT010000011.1:5539-12385 GCA_964391065.1 uncultured Terrimonas sp.
TTAAAGCTGCTATTCGCGAACAAACAGGCAACCTAATGCGATGGTAATTAGTCCCGGCTGGCCTGCCGCCTGCTACTCGGTTACCAATTTATATTCTACCCTTCTGTTTCTTTCCCGTGCTGCAGGATTGTCCTGGCCATCAATTTTTTCCGGTTCGAGCGGGCAACATTCGCCATAGGCTTTTCCAACTAAGCGCTCCCTGTTTATTCCCTTGTTAACTAAGTAGCGAATACAGGCATCCACTCTTTTTTGCGCGAGTTTTAAATTATAGGCTTCGGCGCCTTTAGCGTCGGTATAGCCGCCTATTTCAATGGTTATGTTGGGCATTTTCATCATCAATTCTGCTAAAGAATCCAATTGGTAGAAGGAGCCATTGCCAAGGGAAGATTGATTGAAAGAAAATTTAGCCAGTGTGGAAGATTCGCTCAGGGCATATAATGCATCTTCCAATTCCTGCCTGGCACTGTTCGCTACCATAACGGAAATGCATAAGGGTGCGTTACGAACACTGTCTTGCCCGGTTTCGAAATGCACGATATAATTTTCGTTGGCGGAATTGTACCCTACTTTTTCCGTAACCACTTCGAAACGTGAAGTGTTCTTTAATTCGAAACTGTATTTTCCTTCGCTGTCGGTCTGCTGCCATTGTATTATTTTCCCATCGTGCTTAGGGTCTTTTATAGTCAATCCCACCCCGGCAACAGGCTGCTGGCTGTTGCAATCTATAACGGAGCCCGAAACATATTGTGCATTATCCTGCCGGACGGAAAAAAGATCAAGACAGCAGTCAGTCGCCCTGTCGGAGCTTAACCAGCCGGTATTCCATAAATTGTCTTCATCTGTGCTTATAAAATATAAATCGTCTTTTGATGAATTGATGGGGCTGCCGGCATTGATGGGTTTATCCCAGTTCGATAATTGAAAGTCTCCCTTAGCCTGGAAAATGTCAAACCCACCCATGCCCACATGTCCGTTACTCGAGAATAATAGTGTTCTGCTGTTTTGATGGTAAGAGGGCGAAACATCATCACCTGACGTATTAACGATATTGCCGGGATTATAAACCAGCAGCGGATTGAAATTGCTATCCATTGAAGCGTACCATATATCATATTTACCAACTCCTCCATCACGGTTTGAAGCAAACAACAGATATTTTCCATCAGGTGTTATAAAAGGTTGCGTGCTGTTGGATCCCTCCATGTTGATGGGCTCGGGAGCCTTAACGGGTTTTGTCCAGCCCGTATCTGTTTTGTCGGAACTGTAAATTGACGAAACACTAACTCCCTTTTGCGTTACCCATCGGGTAAAAAACATCTTTTTGCCGTTTTTGGAAAAAGTAGCCAGCCCGTTGTTCACACCTTTTTCTCCCGCAACCGGCAATCTTTTCGGGCTGCCAATGGACCCGCTTTCCTGATCGCTTTCATACAGTGCGGCAAAATAATAGTCTTTTCCTTTTTGCCGGGCCGAACTGTCTTCGTATACCGACGTAAAAACGATATGGCTTTGCTGCTGCTCAGCCAGTGCATAAGCTGAGGTCTGCCCCGTATTTTTTTGGGGCGTAATAAAAAACCCATCTCTTTCTTTCGTCAATTGCTCCCTGATGAATTTTAGATTCTGCAATTCCTTATCCGCACCCACAAGTAAATCGTCCATTGTGGTGTATGATTCCCTGAAATTGCTGATGGCATGAAAAGCTTCTTCAAATTTTTGATTGGCCCGTAATGACACACCATACCAATATTCGCAGGCAGGATACGCAGCTCTCGAAAAAGCCATTGCTTCTTTATACCATTTTTCAGCCAGCGTATAATTGTTAATTAACCGGTAACATTCTGCAAGGCGGTAAACCACCTCGTTGTGTATATTCAGATTTGATTTTCCCGGAGATTTCTTTTTTACCGCAAAGGGCATGGATCTTGGCGTCACTTTTTTTTCAGTACCCAGGTATTTCTCATAGTATTGAATGGCTTCGTAATATTTTTTTTGCTGAAATAGCTTCTCTCCCCGTGTATAATAACCCGGCATATCATTTTGCGCATCTGCAAAACACGGCGTGAGCAGCAAAAACGCAAACGCAGCGTGATAAAGTAAAAACGATATTTTCTTCATGGTATACCTTCTTTTTTCGCGCATGCGATAATAATTTAACTTCCACGCTTTAAAAGCGGGGGCAATAAAAAGGTTTTGTTTTCATGCTGTTTTTCCGCCACCAGGTATAAGAAAGCGATACTTCCACGCTGTTTCTGTTGATCTCCATGGCATCTTTTGTAGAAACATTGGTATCGTAGCTCATGCCTACGGTTATGCCTTTGTAGTAAAACCCTGCAAAAGGAGCAACAGCGTCCTGCAAACGCAGGTTTACTCCAAACATCAGATCTACCTGTTCGCTGGCATTTACCTGCACGTAGGCGCCTATCATTTTTTCTTCGGTTTGCCCCTGCCGCATATACAATGCATTAGGAACAATGTTTAAAAGATCCGATACTATAATCCGGGCTCCTGCATGAGCGCTATACCGTATGGGTAGAAACTGTCTGTCGCCTCCGGATACAAAGGGATCCTTGGGCTGGGTAATATGAAATGCGGAAACTCCGCCAAATAAGTTCACTTTTTTATCGGCCGTAGCGTCGTAGTAAACGATCCCGGCTCCCGCATCGAATGAAAATACAGCGGGATTTTGAAACATCTCGGATGAGTTCGCAGAAGGATCATATCCTACACCCGATATCCATTGTTCGCCAAACTGCAGCTTGTTCACGTTAAAGGTTCTGTTAAGCACACCTGCCTGCATGGCCATTACTACGTAGTGGTCGTTGAACCTTACACCGGTGTACGCTACACTCAAATAAGCATTGGTATAATTATAGGCTTTATCGGAAGAAGATTGATTTAAAAGATTGATACCAAGATTGATATTTTTACTGGTGGGCATTTCGGCAGCAATACCTTTCGTTAAAAATGTATTGCCGTATTGACTTCGCCATACAGCCGATACCCGGTAATCGCCTTCAATGGCTCCTGTTAGTGCAGGGTTCAGCAACATTGGCTGGATAAAATATTGCGAAAAATGCGGGTCTGTTTGTCCGAAAAGAGCATGATGCCAACCTAAAATGTTGGCCAGCGAGATGAATGCCATTAAAAAAATAGATTTCCTCATTTCAAAAAATTTATAGCGCTTCCTTTGCATTGCGGCAGCTTTTATCGTATCAGTCGTATCGTTCCTTTTTTAATGAATGTATCCTCGTTCAACAATCGCACCTTAACAACATACAGGTACATGCCAATGGGCTGCGGTTTGTTTTTGTGTGTTCCGTCCCAGCCTTTGTTGTTATCCTTTGTTTCATAAAGCATTACTCCCCATTGGTTGTATATTTTTATTTCGGCTCCCATTACAGATGTTCCGTAAATTTTGAATAGGTCATTCTTTCCATCGTTATTGGGGGTGAAAGCGTTGGGTATAAAAAAATCTTTATTGTCAACGGCTGTTTTCACATTCGCAGTATCCAGGCAACCATCTTCCGATTTGGCAATCACATAAAATGTATTGGTGGTATCATTAACAATAAGCGATTGTGTATTGGCGGTTTGATTACTGAAATAGATTTCAGGTTTCCACGCAATTACCTCGTAGTTGATATTGGCGGTGGTAGTGAGTGTTGCCATGGCGCCCACCAGCATAGGGCTGGGATTGGCGATCAGCGAAACTTTGAAATCTCTTACATATACTTTTACTACTGTTGTATCTGTGCAACCTGCTGCATTAACGGCAATGGCTTTGTAGGTAGTATTTCCCGGAGGCTGCACAACAACCGTGCTGCCTGTTCCCAGGTTTTCCCATGTAATTTCATTACCCGGTGAATGCGCGGTAAGGGTAGTGGAAGAACCCTTGCATACATAAGCTTCCTCAACTGCTGTTATTACAGGCTGATCGTTGATGACCACAACTACCGGTTTAACAGCGGTAGAACAACCGCTTGCGCTTACACCCTGGATGTAATACGTATCGTTTGTAGTGATTGCCGATGGATTGCTAAACGGAAACGTGCCTGCTGCATCGGTAAAATAGTGAAACGACAAACCGCTGCTACTTCCCTCCGTAATATCGGCGCCGGTGATGTCTGCAGTAGGCGATCCGCAAACCGGCAAAGGGTTAGTGATTGTAAGTACGGGGTTACCTACCTGCACATTGGTGGTGGCTGTGCTTGTGCACGCTCCGTTGCTGAATGTATAATTAACGGTATAAGTGCCACTGGTGCTTGCAGCAAGATTAATTGCCCCGGTATTCGTGTTGATGGATAAACCGGCGGCTGAACTGTAAGTGCCGCCTGGCTGGCCAGTCTGGGTTACTGCAGCAGTTCCTGAGGCACAATAAGGTGTGCCTTCGTACTGTATGGTGGTAACAGGTATGGGATCTGCTGAAATTTGTATGGACGATGACGTATCGTGTTCTGCGCCGGAATGTACGATTCTCCTGTACCAGGTAGTGGTAGTTAATATGCCCGGGGCATATCCCTGTGCGGTAGCCTGGTCAATATCAGCGAAGTCCGTTGTGGCGGAAATGGTGCTGCTTTGCCACTGGTAAGTAAAACTTCCGTTTCCGCCTGTAGGGCTACTACCTGTTAAAGCCGCAGGAGCCGTATTGTAACATATAGCCTGGTTACCTGCAATGGAATTATTGCCGATAACGGCATGATTATCATTATCTTGTTTTTCAACTGCATTTTCCCCGCCGAACCTTCCCGGCGAGTGAAGCAACTGATCCAGGCTAAGAATTGTGCCCGTTGGGTTAGGCAACAGCCTTGCCAGGTTTCCCTGAACGCCCGCTAAGTTTTGGGACTGCAGATCCTGTATACTGCATAATATACAAAGCAGCAATGAAATGGTAAACGGATGGTTCTTCATTACAGTCAAAAAGGTATTGGATTATAAACTTTGGCATTCGCCCAAAGTAATTAGTACATTAAACTTACAGGGCTGGAAGTTATTGTATGGTAACAATTTTATTTTACAGGCATTTTATAAAAATGATGGAATAAGGCGCCGGGACAGGTTTGGCAGATCCAGGTTTTGATTTTATTGCTTCGCGATGTGTGCTGCAAATTGCCTGGTTAGGATTGCGGATTTTCCCCATTTCAAACAATTATCGTATCTTTTGATGGCAGAATTGATTTTTAATTAAAACTATATTGAATGAGAACGGTTGCACATATTTTTCAGCGTAAGGGGCATCACAATGTTACTATTACTCCAGATATAACCGTACTGGAAGCCCTGAAGATTATGTCGGAAAAAAATATAGGTTCTGTTATTGTTGTTGACAACGACGGAAAATATTGCGGGCTGGCAACAGAAAGGGATTATGCCCGTAAAGTGATATTGTTGGGAAAATCATCCGGTGAAACACCGGTAAGCGAGATCATGCTGCAGCATCTTCCACGAATTACCGCTGAACATACCCTCGAAGAATGCATGAATATTATGACAGCCCATAATATCCGTTATTTACCCGTATTTAAGAATAATGAGTTTTATGGCGTAGTTTCTGTTTTGGATATTGTGAAAGAAACTATTCTCGAACAGCAGGAAACAATAGATCAGTTGCATAGCTATATTCATTCGGCATAAGGTTATTGGATCACTATTTCCGTAATCAGGTTTTCTCCCAGGGCTTCATTTACCCGTTGAATTATTTTTTCTCTCTGAAACATGAGCTCGGTTTTGAGAGGGGCTACTGTAGTGCAGATAAATAAGGTACGGTTAATGATCTGGATTTTGTCGGTATACCGGGCAATAGTTCTACCCATCAGTTCAGCCCATATATCGGTTATTTGTAAAGCCTGTACACTTCCTTTCAGCTTGCTTTTTTTAAGAAACTGCTTCATTGCATCGCCCATAGACATTTCACCCATACCGCTAAGGTAATATCATTCAGCTAAATGCCACAAAGAAACAACCGGGAAAACTTTTCACTTTTTTTGATGCATCCTGGCGGCAAATACCCATTATTAAAACCTGCGGTTGCTGCTCAATTTTTCCCTGCAGCGCAAAAGGCTGGCTTTTTGAAGAAAGCTGTTATCAAAGGTGTTGCCGCTCAAAATTTTGCATGGCCGGTTCCCATCTGCCAAATTCACTTCATTGCCTTACATTTGCAGCGCTGCACCCATGTAGGTAACTGTTACAGTTAAAGGCCGGTGCGCGATCTATTAATAAAATAGTTTATCAATCAATATCAATGGGAAGAATATTTGAAGTTCGCAAGTCCACCATGTTTGCCCGATGGGATCGCATGGCCAAACAATTCAGCCGCATAGGAAAAGAAATTGCCATAGCTGTTAAAGCAGGCGGTCCCGACCCTGGTACCAATCCGGCCTTACGTCGTTGCATGCAAAATGCAAAAAGCGTAAACATGCCTAAAGACCGGGTTGAAGCGGCTATCAAAAGGGCGCAGGGCAAGGAGATGGATAATTTTGAAGAAATTTTGTATGAGGGATATGCACCGCATGGCGTGGCCGTGCTGGTGGAAACGGCAACCGATAATCATGTGCGTACGGTAGCCAATGTAAAATCGCATTTTAATAAAGGCAATGGGGCCTTAGGCAATAGCGGGAGCGTGGCTTTTCAGTTTAAAAAGATGGGGGTCTTTACACTGCATCCCCAGGGATTGAATACCGAAGACCTGGAACTGGAACTGATTGATTTTGGATTGGAAGAGCTTGGGGAAAGTACAGATGAAAGCGGTGAAGATGTGGTGGTGCTTCGTTGTGGCTTTACCGATTTTGGCAACATGCAGAAAGCGCTCGAAGAAAAAAACATTCCCACCATCAGTGCAGAAGTAGAATGGAT
>CAYMKT010000011.1:12485-14023 GCA_964391065.1 uncultured Terrimonas sp.
CTAAATGTGATGTCGGTCATCAATTATGGCGTGCGCTACCTCGGAGTGAAACATATCATTGTTTGCGGTCATTATAATTGCGGCGGCGTTAAAGCTGCTATGCAGCCTGTAGACATGGGCATACTTAATCCCTGGTTAAGAAATATCAGGGACGTATACCGGTTGCACAAAGAAGAGCTCAGGGTGATTACCGATGAAAAACAAAGGTACGACAGGCTGGTAGAGCTGAATGTACAGGAACAATGTGTAAATGTGATCAAACTGGCCAGTGTACAACAGGAATATGTGAAATCCGGTTATCCAATCGTGCATGGCTGGGTATTTGATTTGCGAACGGGGCTGCTTAAAGATCTTAACCTCGACTTTGAAAGCATACTCCACGATATTCAGGAAATATACAACCTCACCGATATTGATTGGAAAAGATAAGTATCCTGCTTTGAATTAACCAGCGCAAAGGATAGCATCACCAAATATAATGATCATGAACCGCGGTTTTTTGCTTCTTCTTTTTGTTGGTATGCTTACCACGAAATTTGTGCAGGCACAGCAAACGGTGTCCGGGCAGGAGTACATTCTTTTTTCAAACCAAAAAACTAACTATAAAATTTGCCTCGTTCAAAACGCGTCGCCATCGGAACAATGGGCAGCGAAAGAACTGCAGCATTGGCTGAAGGCGGTGAGTGGCGCCGATTTTCCTATACAAAATGCAGGGGAGTTGCAGGAAGGCCCAAGGATTGTTGTGGGTTATGATGAAAGGATGAACCCCGGCACGCTGGCTCCCGACAGCCTCGACGAGTCATTTAAATACTTCAATTCCGGTGCAGATATTTTTATTGCCGGCGGCAGAAAAAGAGGAACAATGTATGGCGTGATGTCGTTCCTGGAAAACGAGTTGGGTTGCCGCTGGTATACGCCTGCTGTTTCGGTAATACCTAAAAAAGAAACATTAACTTTTCGCAGGTACAATCATTCCGAATCGCCTGGCATAAGAGTCAGGAATGATTTTTATTTTGAAGCATTCGACCCGGTATGGGCTGCAAGAAATAAAATGAATGGCAGAATGGAGTTCGTTGAGCAGCCGGGAGGCGTGGAAGCCTACTGGTCGGTGCATACTTTCTATCCCTTAATGCCGCCATCGGAATTTTTTGACAAGCATCCGGAATATTATAGCCTGATTGATGGAACCCGCATCCACGAAAGGGCGCAACTTTGTCTGAGTAATGCGGATGTATTAAAGATTATCACGGAAAGAATTAAAAAGAAAATGCGCGACAATCCTCAGTATTTGATTTATTCCGTATCGCAAAACGATTGGTATAATCCCTGCCAATGCGACAAATGCCAGTCTATTGTAAAGAAGGAAGGTAGCGAATCGGGCCCCATGATCTGGTTTGTAAACCAGGTGGCCAAATCGGTAGAAAAAGAATTTCCGGATAAATATATTGGAACGCTGGCCTACCAGTATACCCGCACTCCGCCCAGGAATTTGCGCCCCCGCAATAATGTGGTTATCCGTTTGTGCCCTATTGAAGCCT
>CAYMKT010000011.1:14123-46892 GCA_964391065.1 uncultured Terrimonas sp.
CCTTATTATACCTGAAGTGTAAACGCACTCCTTTAATTGCCCGAAATGACGGTAGTTATGAAAATTTTAAACGCATAGCTGAACGCGAAAAAGTTACACATTATTCGGAATCATGGAATGAAACGCTCACCGAAGAAAACCGCATACGTTTTAATACATCCGTTGAAAATGCCCAATAACATATTCCAGCAATGCATAGGGGTATGAATGGGTAGCATTTTCAGGTTATCCTCCTATTTAACCATCCACATATCATTCAAAATAAAGTGCAATAATTAAATTTACATTTCCCGCTTGTAAAAAAGAACGGTGGCTGATATATGACAATAGGCTGAACGTTCAACTGCAATGGTAAAAAGATAAAATAATCAAATGAAAAAAGTAGCAATATCCTTTTTATTAATCCTGTCATTTTCTTTAACCCATGCCCAGTCTCCTGTATCATTAAACAGCGCTGAAATTTTACTTCGCCTCAAAAAGCTTAACGTATTGGGCAGCGTGTTGTATATCGCTGCACATCCCGATGATGAGAATACGAGGTTATTAGCCTATTTGGCCAATGAAAAATTATACCGCACAGGCTATTTAAGTATAACGCGGGGAGATGGCGGTCAGAATTTAATAGGTGATGAGCAGGGGGTGGAACTGGGTTTAATACGTACCCAGGAATTACTTTCAGCCCGCCGTATCGATGGAGCCGAACAATTCTTTACACGGGGTTACGATTTTGGCTTTTCCAAAAGCACCAAGGAGGCTTTGGAAAAATGGAATAAAGAGATCGTACTGAGCGATGTAGTTTGGGTGATCCGAAAGTTTCAACCCGATGTTATTATTACGCGGTTTCCGGAAGACGAACGTGCGGGTCATGGGCATCACTCCGCATCTGCAGTACTGGCCCATGAAGCTTTTACCGCCGCGGCCGATCCTTCAAAATTTCCCGATCAGTTAAAACTCGGCGTTCAACCATGGCAGGCAAAGAGAATATTATGGAACACCTACAATTTCGGAGGCAATAATACCCAGCGCGATGACCAGTTTAAAATAGATGTTGGCGGTTATAACACACTTTTGGGAAAAGGATATGGAGAAATTGCCGCCGAAAGCCGCAGCCAGCACAAAAGCCAGGGTTTTGGTGTGGCCGCTCAACGGGGCGAGGCATGGGAATTCTTTGCAACAACGGCTGGAACTGTTCCGCAAAATGACCTGATGGATGGAGTGGAAACTTCATGGAAGAGAACGGGAAATGAATCAATGTTGAGGCAATTGGGGATTCCTCAGCAGGTGGACAGTTTGATCAGTAACTTTTCATATGAACAACCTGAAAAATCGGTAGATGGACTGGTGAGGTTATACAAGATCATATTGAAGAGCAATCAACTGCCGGTATACTGGAAATCAAAAAAATTACAGGAGCTTTCGGATTTAGTTCAAGCCTGTTCGGGCTTATATTTTGAGGCCACTACAAATGTGCCTTATGTTGCTGCCGGCGATTCGCTTCGTATAGTTGTTAACGTTATTAACCGGGCCGGTCTCGTAGTATCAGGAAGGGTAGTGCGCCCATTCGATTACCAGCTTCCGGTTCCTTTGAAACAAAACCAGTTGGTGACTTACAGCAAAAGTATTTTTGTTCCGGTAAATATGCCGGTTTCCCAACCCTATTGGCTGGAAAAGGGATTGGATGATGGCCATTTTGTGGTAGACAACCAGCAACTGATAGGGATGCCGGAAAGCGCGGCCCCGTATAACATAGACATATCCGTTGAAATAAACAACCAGGTTTTTATATTCTCCGCGCCGGTTCGCTATAAACACACTGATCCGGTTAATGGCGAAGTATATCAACCGCTTCCTGTGGTGCCTGCTTTGTCATTAAACGAGTCGCCTAAATTTGTATTTACAAACCTTAATAACCAACCGGCGACGCCTGTAAAATTAAATGTCACTGCGTTAAGTACATCTCCCGAAAAAGCGAAGGCACAATATTATCAATATGAATACCAGGGAACGGAATTAGTTAAAAACAAGGTGCTGGCAGATAGCGCTTTGTTGCTCGTAAAAAATAATGCGGTGAATTATGCAATCAATACTGCGGATATATTAAAGTATACCAGCGATAAAAACCTGGGGTTTTATGCTGCATTGGATGCTCCTTATAAAGAATCATATCAGGCCTATACGGTTCGCAAAATCGACTACCCGCACATACCTGTCATTACTTACTTTTATTTGAACAAGGTGAAGGTGATTGATGAGGAAATTATTACCGCGGGGAAGAAAATTGGTTATATTACGGGAGCGGGCGACAAGGTACCGGAAGCATTACAGGAAATGGGGTACGAAATAACCTATTTAAATGAGAAGGATATTTTGACCGGCAACCTGAAAGATTTTGATGCGATCGTTGCGGGCGTCAGAGCCTACAATGTTCATGATTGGTTAAGTAACGTATATGGTCAGTTGATGAACTACGTGCAGCAGGGAGGCAATTTTGTTGTGCAATACAATACCAGTGGCTTTATTGGTCCGGTTAAATCGAAAATCGGGCCTTATCCTTTTACCATTTCCAGGGGAAGGGTAACCAATGAAGATGCAGAAGTTAGTTTCTTAGAACCGGGCGACGCAGTATTGAACTGGCCGAATAAAATTACCTCGAAAGATTTTGATGGCTGGATACAGGAAAGAGGAATTTATTTTGCCAATGAATTCGATGAAGCATATAAAAGTATACTGAGCATGCAGGATCCTGGTGAAGAACAGCAACGGGGCAGCCTTATTGTAGGTCGTTACGGGAAAGGAAGATTTATCTATACCGGGTTGGTGTTCTTCAGGGAATTACCCGCGGGTGTTGGCGGCGCTTACAGATTATTTGCTAATTTGGTCTCTAATCCTAATGTTCAAAAAACAAATGGCAGAACAAAACAAAAATAAAATTAACAAAGGCTCCGCGGTGGGGCTTATTCTTGGAGTGGGTATGGGCGTACTGGTTACGTTAATTTTCAAAAAAGTCGGGATCGGTATATTAATGGGCATTATTGTAGCCTTGTTATTGCGCCGCTCCTTCAAATGATTTTTATGCAACAACCCGAAGAGCGGCCACCTTTATTTAAAAGCTGGAGGTCATGGTACCTGCTTGTTATTGCAGTGCTTGTTCTGCAGGTTATGCTGTTTGTTTATTTCACGAAATATTTTTCATGAGTTATCCCGACTGGGTTGTACTGGTTATAACGCTTGCTGCTATTATTTTTTATGGCGTATACAAAAGCCGTACCACCAGAAATCTCGACGGTTATTTTCTGAGCAACCGCGAAATGCCATGGTACATGGTATTGTTCAGTATAATGGGCACACAGGCCAGCGCCATTACTTTTTTATCGGCGCCCGGCCAGGCATATACCGACGGGATGCGGTTCGTGCAGTATTATTTCGGGTTGCCATTGGCTATGATTGTTCTGTGCATCACTTTTGTTCCAATTTTTCATCATAAACGATTATACACAGCCTACGAGTTCCTTGAGAAAAGGTTTGATCTCAAAACACGAACCCTTACCTCATTTCTTTTTTTGCTGCAAAGAGGATTGTCTACAGGCATCAGTATTTATGCCCCGGCCCTTATTCTCTCTTCTTTACTGGGTTGGAATATTTACTGGACCAATATTTTCATGGGTGGCCTGCTGATCATTTATACGGTAACGGGCGGCGCAAAAGCGGTGGCCTATACCCAGCAGGTACAATTGGTGATCATTTTTGCAAGCATGTTTATTGCCGGTTACCTGGTAGTAAAATATTTGCCGGAGGGAGTGGGGCTTTTCGATGCGTTAAAAATGGGCGGGGCTTTGGGTAAAACCAATGTAATAACAACAGGAGTAAAAGGAGATGGAAGTTTCGACTGGAGCGACAAGTATAATATATGGAGCGGTGTGATCGGAGGTTTTTTTCTTGCCTTATCTTATTTTGGAACCGACCAAAGCCAGGTTGGGAGATATCTTACAGCAAAATCCATTAAACAAAGCCGTATTGGATTACTGATGAATGGGCTGGTTAAAGTGCCCATGCAGTTTATGATATTGATGCTGGGTGTATTGATATTTGCCTTTTATCAATACCATAAAGCGCCCCTGTTTTTTAATCAAACGCAGGTACAGAAGGTAAGTGAAACGAAATATGCCGGTACACTTCGCCAAATACAAGCCGAATACGATATAGCAGAACTTCAAAAAAAGGAATTGATGCAGTCGATTATGGCAACAGGCAAAACGGATATTGCCGCAGAAAGCAGGATCGACCTAATCCGCATCAATCAGCAGAGGGATAGTTTACGCACTGCTTTTAAAGGGTTGGTTAATAAGCCCGAGGTAGGCGGAGATGCCAATGATGCCAATTATATTTTTCTACGCTTTGTGCTCGATTACCTGCCAAAAGGATTGATAGGGCTGCTGATTGCGGTTATTTTTATATCTTCCTGGGGAAGTATAGCCGCAGCGCTCAATTCACTCGCATCCAGTACGATCGTTGATGTTCATAAAAAGTTTATCAATAAAAACCTGGATGAATCGGGCGATTACCGGGTTTCACGCTGGTATACGCTGGCATGGGGAGTGTTTTGCATTATTGTAGCGCAGTTTGCTTATAATCTTGGAAATAGTTTAATTGAAGCGGTAAATATATTGGGCTCTCTTTTTTACGGAGTAATACTTGGTGTTTTTTTGCTTGCTTTTTACAGCAAACCTGTAAAGGGGAATGCTGTTTTTTGGGGCGCCATACTCGGTGAAATACTTGTGGTTAGCTTGTTTGTCTTAAATGAGAATAACATCATCAATCTCAGCTTTTTATGGCTTAACGCTATAGGGGCGCTTGCGGTAGTGGCGCTTGGTTGGACGCTCCAGCTTTTTCTCTTTACCAATCCGCCCACAACCCGTTAAAGCCCATTTCCAGTCTCTTAATCGAAAAAAAAGCACGGTTGGCCGATTACATTCCCGTGCCAGGGTGGTGGTATGTATCTTCACACCAGTTAATTGATCCTGTTATTCACCCAATCCCTGAAGAAAGCCAATCAAAAAAATCTTTTATTATGAAAATTTACCGCTTACTCAGAAACAACAAACAAATGGGGTGCTTTACAGCCACCTGCCTTCAACAAATGAACCTCCAAAAGTACGACCTTATTTGGGTGGAAGGAGAAAGCATCACCTGGAAATATCCGTCGGAAATGTTTGAATTCAGGAACCACGCTCCAAAAGCCGAAATAACCAATGCAACAGTAATACAAAACCGAAAGGAGAAAGAGATCACTTACTTTGGTAATGTTATTCCAGCTTACGATTATAAAGAAGTAAATGTTCAATATATAGAAGAACTCGATACCATGTTGCCGGATGTTGCTCTTGAATTCGATTGCCTGGTGAGTGCGACGCAGTTTAATGCTCCGTCCGGTACAAGACAAACAGAAATGGTGGTAGACGAGATAGCAGGGCAGTATGCATTGGATGAGGTGAATGCAATATTGAATGATAGTTATTCCGTAGTCGATTTTAAACCGATACCGGATACAGAAGCCGAAAGCGAAATGGATCAGGTTGTTGAAGGCGAAAATGCATTGCGGGTGAGGCCGAATGTTTTTAAGAATGGAGTTGCAGCTACGGTAGCAAGTTTAATCATCTTGTCAGCCGCCGGTTAACGGAATGTAAAATCATAACAAAACCAAAAATTTACCTTTAGTCAACAATAATATCTGGTTAAAATAGTACCTTCAGTAGAAGTGGGCCGGTATCAGGCGTTTCATCATTGCTCATCAACCCAATCCACTCCTTTGAATGTCCGGGGCAGATGCCTGCCAGTTGATTTTCATTTTCGCTTATCCGTTTTCCTTTGAAATATTCGTATTGAACCTCTGATCAAAATTGTATGTTCATGAAAGAATATTTGTTATTGCGGAATAACATCCAATCGGGTCCCTACACCCTGTTTGAATTAAAGGAACTGGGTTTGCGTGCTTTTGACCTCATTTGGGTGGAGCGTGAAAGTTTTTCCTGGAGATACCCATCGGAGCTTGATGAATTGGCCGCTTTCGCACCGGCAGCAGAAGATTTCGGGAACCCGGTTATCAACTTTTCGATAGCTAATGCCCCTCTTAAAATTGCTGATCAAACCTATGTTAACGATCAAATTGTTGCTCACCAAAAGGCGCCCATACGGCACCTGAACCATATTGTAACGATTGAACCCAAGATAGACCACGTTCATGTTAAAACGATAAAGCCAACCGCTCAGCCTAATCTTGTAAAAGTGGAAATTCGGGAAAAAGAAGCCAGGGAAAATGAAAATATTTCAAAAAATGCCGGCAACAGCGGCACTACCTCATATACAAATCATGCTGCTCAGCATTTACCCGGTACAATCGCAGCATCACCTCTCATTCAACCGGATGATGTATCAAACGGTAGTGGTTCCCGTTGGTCGCGACTGGGATTCTCGTTGCTAAGCAATAATAAAATGGAAATGATCGTGCTGCTGGTTAGCGCGGCTTCTTTGTTGGCTGTAGCCTACTTATTCATAACTACAGGGTATTAATTCCGCAGATATTTTATTGAAGTTGTTCATGAGTTTTTGGGGCTTCCTTTACAACGGTTTTCTGCGTGTTGTGTAGCGCATTAAGCGTAAATCCATGTTTGCTGAAATGCAAAAGCAATAACAGCAATGCCGCTCCGGCCAATGCGCAGGCCCATATCCACCACTTTTTTGAGGATGATGAAATGTGATCAAAAGTATTCGCTTCGGAGGTTGCCTCGCGCTGGTGATGAATAAAACTTTCACTTACTTCTATGTCACCCCTTAAAATGGTATGATTAGCATTGGTTCTGATGATACGCCGTGCAGGCGCCGGTACCATAAAGCTGTAAGTAATCGTTTTGGCATCAAGCTTAATATTTCCGTTGAGCTCCGCTTGCAAAACACCAACCTTCTCCCAAAGAATTTCTCCACCCTGTTTCAATTGATTTTTTAATTCGTACGAAAAATCATTTACTTTCTTGATGGCTTCCCATTCCTCCACTTGCAGGCGTGCAGCCACATATTGGAAAAGATCTTTGTTTGGGGCATCATTCATATCATCAAAAATAATCTTTTGCATAGGAGGTTCTATGGTATGATCAGACAGGTTACTTATAGCCGGAATATTCTGTAACTCCAGTGTTCCCAGTCCGGGAAGACTTAATGATTTATGTTGTATGAGGTATTGATGAAGGATATGGAACATATCAATGTCTTAAAAAGATGTGGCTCAAGTTAATATTTTTATCCGGGCAAAAAGCAATTTCTGAGGATGAAATTGCGGGCTATCATTCTTATTGAATACCGGCCTGTTTCTTAAAACTTGAATACAACGCCCCCCAGTATATTAAATCCGTATACATCGTACTGGTGCCATCGTTGATAGCGGTTATTGAAAACATTATTGGCCTGAACCCAAAGGTTAAACTGCCGGGTTATTTTGAATTCGAGTCCGGCATTCAGATCAAAAGGATTTCCTCCGGTACCAACAGTGCCATCTGCATTGCGGTATTTAGCCCCTTCAAAAAAGAAAAGATCGCTTTTAAGCCACAGATCTTTAATTATTTTCCAACGCAATACAGCCGTGAATTCTCTTGGTATCAACCCCCATGGCTGAGGTTCTGTTTTTTGGTTATTAAACAACAGCCAGTTGAAGCGGGCAGAGAGGGAGAAGTCTTCTGCCTGTGTTACCCCTATTTCTCCCTGCATCTGAAAGGCGTTCAATTTTTCTTCATTGCGTATCAGGAAGGTTTTCCCTCCCGACAGGGCAGTGGTATCATTAATAAACAAAGGCATATTGTAGAATTGCACGAGTCCGACTTTGGCATTGTAAAAAAAGCGTTCGGCAAATGTTCCTTTAATACCCGCAAATGTTTCATTTACACGGGTATTTAGGAGTTGCTCCGGCTGGGCGAGATAAGGATTAATAGAAGCGAAACGTTTGTACGATCCCTTTTCGTAATGCATCAGCCAGCCCATTTGAACAATCAATCCTTCACCGCCTAATTTCAGGTCGGCGGAAATGTCGGGTAATAGTCTAAAGGTAGAATTATCCCAGGAAGGAATTACACCCCCATGAATATTCAACGCATCACTTTTGTATTGCAACGCAAATGGAATAGTTACTATGGTGTTATTAATAGAAGGCGCCGTATTGCGGGAATATTGCGTATAGTCCGCGGCCAGGCCCAATTTAATGCTCAGGTCCTCAGACAGTGCTTTTTCAAGCGGAAGGTTGGCTATTGCATTAAATTCTTTCCCATTATGGTTGTCGTTAAAGAAAGAAAGCGTTATGTCTGGATGGTATTTTAAACCAAATTCAGTGGGCTGCGTATTTCTAAAACCGATATTGGCATCAAAAGTTAGAAACCTTTGTAACAGGTCACTTTTGTCGAAGTGCAGGTTTTCCTGGTCGTAGCCATAGAGATAGTATTTATTGTTTTCAAAAGAAAGCTTTCCATAAAGCTCCTGTTTTCGGGAAGTAATGGTATTGCCGTACACACTCGCCCCGGCATCTGCGTATTCCTGGTAGCTGATTGTTTTTCCTTTGGATGAAATAAAATGTCCTAAAATACTGAGGTTCGAATTGTCGCCATTGTTAAAACCCAATCCAGCCTGCACAAACGGAGTTTGGAAGTTCCCATACCCCAGTTTTACGAAATTACTTGCGGGCCACTGGTTGGTGGCAGAATCAATATTCAGTGCAAGCGGACTGATGGCCAATGGCTCGTAGGTCAGCGCAAGGCTGCTAACCGGAACAGTATAACTAAACCTGGGTTTCGTAGAATCAGGTACCGGCGGCACTGCAGCAAAATTAATTTTAGCAGCATCCTTCAGCTCCGGTTTAAAAGATGACGTGATATTAATGGTTTGTTGATTTAAGGGAACCTGTGCATACGCTGTTGCCACGCATAGCAGAATGCCAAAAACAGTTAAAATAAATGGCCGCGTGTATATCGAGTTTTGCATGATCATCATTTTTATACCGGTAAATAAGCGGTAAACGCCGCTACTTTTTTATTAGTCACCGATCTTGCTTTCCGCTTTCTCTATATTGATGAGAGTGGTCAATTTTTCAGAAGCTTCATTTTTTAATGCTGTTATTTTGCAGTTATCAACTACGCTTTGCAATGTGGCTTTAGCATTAAAATAATCTTTTTGCTTTAGAAAGATATCTCCAAGCAGTATGTAAGCCTTTGTGATCCAGTAGTCGTACGATCCCGATTTATTGATGGTTTCAAACGCGGCTTTATCGGCGTTTTTAAGATCATTAAGCGCATAATAGCAATGGGCTATCTCGTACCGGGCTTCCGCTGCAAAGGAAGCTTTGTTAATGCTTACAACACTTTTGAAGTTTTGAATGGCTTCGGCATACTGCTCCTTATTTTGCTGCGCTCTTGCTGTAGCCATATATGCCAGTACTTTGTCGTCTACACTTGTGTTTTTTTCTTTCAACAGTTCCTGCGCATTGGCCACCGCTTCTTCCCATTTTTTTTGATTGTACTGGCTGCGTAACAATCCGCGCATGGCATCCAGCCTGTTTTCGCCACCGCCTGCAATGTCTTTAAGTTTTGTAAAATATTCTTCTGCCTTTGCGTAGTCCTGTAATTCAAAGTAGTAAATTCTGCCTGCCTGGGCGGTTGCTCTTTCCGCATATTTGCTTGGTCCGCGGTCTGCTACTTCCGCATAGCCGCCAACAGCATTTTTCCAATCCTTGCGTTGGTTGTAAATCTCGCTTCTTAAAAACCATGCGTCTAATGCATGTTGCCCGTCGGGGAATTTTGCTATATAACTATTGAAGGCGGTAAGGGCGCCATTGTAATCCTTATCCACGTATTTGTTTTCAGCCGCTTTGTAAGTAAGGTTGTCTTCTTCGTTAACGGTAACAGAACGTCCGGCGCTTTTCATGAAGGCTATATATTCGTCAGTTTTACCCTCGGCCGTATAAATGGCTTTTACGTTATCAATAGCTTCATTCGCTTCAGTAGTATTGGGATACTGCGCCACCAGTTTCTTAAATTGATTCAGCGCTTCTGTATTATTGTTGAGGTTGTAATACGACAGTCCCAACTTGAGTTGAGCCTCGGGTTTAAGATTCCCGGTAGCCGGGGCGGAGAGTACATTGTTTAAATAGGGTACGGCTTCACGGTATTTTTCGTCCGCAAGGTAAGTTTTTGCTATTTCGAGGTTAACATCGGGTAGAAGTTGTGAAGAAGGATATTTTTTTTCAATGCTTTTCATGAGTGTTATTTTCTCATTGGCATTGTTAATTCCGGATATCATGGCGGCCTGATAACTGGCATAGTCGCCTGTGGGCCAGGAATAACCGATAATAGTGTTGTACAACGATTTAGCCCTGGTAAAATCCTTCTCCATGTAATAGCAATCTGCCAAACGCAGGTAGGCGTCCTGCTCTATGGCTTTGGCATTTACAGCAGGCTTTTTTGAAACCTGTTCAAAATAAGATGACGCCTGTCTGTAATTTTCTTTCCTGTAGTAGCAGTAGCCAAGGTTGTATTTGGCATTCACCACACTTACTTCGCCACTTGAGTAGGAAGGATTGTTCAGATAAGCATTATAATAAAGTATGGCTTCATCGAGGTGGTTCTGCCGATAGGCAATCTCCCCAAGCCAAAAATTTACATGCGGCAAAACCGGGGCATTATAGGGATCTTTCAATGCCGTGCTTAAAAGTGTTTTGGCGCCATCCAGGTCCTGGTCGTTCATTAACTCCATTGCCCTTCCGTACAGCATGCGGGGATACATCTTTTTAACGTTTTCGGAAGGGGATTGCACTTTAGCAAGAATGCTCAGTGCTTCCCGGTAATTGTTCGTGTTGGCCAAAAGTCCTGCGGCAATTTCAGCGGCTTCTTTCTGGTAAACGGAGCTGGGATATTCATCAAGAAAATTTTTGAACTCAGTGAGCGCAATATCCTGGAATCCTAACTCATACGACAGTTTCGCATAATTGAATTTGGAAACTTCCCTTTGCCCGGGATTGGTATTGTTAGCCGCACAAAAAGAAAACGCGTTTCTTGCATTCGCTTTTTGATCGAGTTTAAGGTAAGCATCTCCCAGAATATACATCGCATTCTGACTCAGGGAATCCTGTCCGCCACTCAGTTGCTTTAATCCGGCAACAGCCTTATCCAATTGTTTAAACTGGTAGTAGCAATAGCTCAATTGGTAAAGTGTTTCCCTGCTTACTTTATCTGTTTTATTTACATATTCTTCTAAATACGGAAGTGCTTTTGCATATTCTTTCCTTTCAAAAAAAGCATGCCCGATCAATTCCTTCATAGGAACATCATAGTAGCCGTTTGATTTTTTCAGCGCAGATTCGCCGTATTCGAGCGCTTTCTCTTTCTGCCCCTGCACGTAATAAATATTGGCTACATAAAACGGCACTACATTTTTGTATTGATTATCGTTTTCCACTTTTTGAAATGCCGTTAATCCTTCTTTATAGTTTCGGTTGGCGTAAGCAATCAATCCATAATAGTAATTGGCATCCTTGTAATTGGGATCCGAAGTGTTTTTGGCAATAGATTCCAGTAAAGGCGCTGCCTTATTAAATTGCTGTAAGGTGAAATAGGCATATCCCTGGTGAAATTTCATGTCGGCAATCTGTGCATTGCTCAGGTTATCTGAACTGGTTTGCTCGTAAAAAGACAAAGCAGTAGTCATATCATTCTGGCGGTAGTAGTATTCCGCCGTGTAAAAGCTCAATCTTTCCTTTAACGAAGTGTTATGGTTTGATACAATGAACTGCCTGGCTTCTTCTGCCGCGAATGCTTCATTCTGTTGCAAACCGCAGGCAATGTTATAAAAATATACGTCATTGTAAGTGATCGCATTGTTGGTGCGGTCCGAAGAACGCATGCCGTTTTTTAATGCTTTGAAAAGCGGGTAAGCCAGGCTATACTGCCCGCTCTGGAAAAATTCTTTTGCTTGTTTATATTCCGCTTCCGGATCAGTATAAATCCTGGTTTGCTGCGCAACGGAACGATCCGGAACACAGAAAAATATCGCTAAAAAATATAAAAAACGTAATCGCATCATAGTGTGTAGTGGTTGTCAAACAACGCTGCAATGATTTGCAGATTGTACGAAGTTCAATTCTCTTTTGTTACAAATTTCTTAAAGTGAGAATTGGCGCTAAGTTACTGTGAACCCATCAGGCAATAGCTATTCCGGATCGCTTGTGGATAAAACGTTGGTATCTCTTATTTTTGCGGCTAAAATATTTTAAATGAAAAAGTTTTTGTCTACGAGTTATCCGGATTGGGCGTTTAATATTGCCATGTTCGTCCTGCGCGTGGGATTAGGTTTAATAATCTTAATGCACGGTTACAACAAACTGGTGCATTTTGCCGACAAAAAAAATACATTCATGAATTTTTTAGGAATAGGCAGTACGCTTTCGCTTTCACTGGTCGTGTTTGCTGAATTTTTTTGCGCCCTGTTTGTTATCCTGGGCTTGTTTACGCGCTTTACCGTATTGCCGCTTGTTATAGCCATGTCGGTAGCCTTGTTTAAGGCCCACAACGCCGATATTTTTGCAACAGGCGAAAAAGCAGCATTATTCCTTACCGGCTTTGTTGCCATATTATTACTTGGCCCGGGCAAGGCGAGCGTTGATGGTATGATGGGAAAATGAGCAAATAATACCGGGCGGCGCGCTTTATTTTAAAATATCCAGTACGCTGTACATTTTGCGTACCAGTCCCGAAGGGGAGCCATTATAATTGTTCACCAAAAATGAAAAAATATACGTGGCGCCGTTTGCTGCGGTATGGTAGCCGCAAAAACCCTTTACATTTCTGATGGTGCCGCTTTTCATCTTCATGCCATTGTATTCGGGTAATGAGTTGTAAAAAGCTTTAAACCAGCTCTGTTTTTGCGCATGGCGGAGTATTTTTACCTGCGCATGCGTGGTAACGCGGTTTAACGGTGAAAGCCCTGAACCATCCACCATATTGAGTTCCAATGGATCCACGCCATTTTGCTTCCAGAAATCTTTAACAACGTTAATGCCGGAATCGGTTGAGCCATATGCCCTGGTTTCAACCGCCATCGTTTTGAGCAGCGCCTCTCCATAAAGGTTAATACTTTTTTTGTTGAACCAATATACGATGGAGTCCAGCGAAGGCGATGTTTCGGTGTGAACAATCGCATCATTTCCATAAGTATGAATGGCGTATTCGGCGCTGCTATTTGTTTCATTTGCATCAAGCTTTATCCCTGCCGCCAGCATTCCTTCTTTCAATTCTTCAATAAACTGTTTTTCGCCGGAAGGAAGCGCTCCGGATATGCCAAATCCTTTTTCATGCACGGGAATTGTGCCGGTTATTATTCCGTTGCTGTCGTTTAAAGGAAAATAAATATAGGCATTGTCTCCTGTTCCGGCAGCCGCTGAAGTAACCTCAGATTTAAATCCGTATCCAAATAATTTAGGATGGGTTCGTGTAATATGAACAGGCTCCCCAACATTGTTGCCCGACTGCAACAGCAGGTCATATTGGTTTTCCCGCCAGTTTAATTTTGCCGCCCCGGCGCCGTAATAGTTGCCTACGTCCTGCCATATCCAACCATCGGGTATGGTGTTAGGCTCCCAATGCCGGTTGTCTGAAACAACAGCATGATATTCTGATTTTTTTTGAGAAAGCGATTGAATAATTCTCGACAACACGGCGGCCGCCTTTGTGTTGTTCCATCTTTCGCTTCCTAAAGTAGGGTCGCCGGAAGGAAAAATGATCAATGCTTTGGTTTGGTCATCTACGCCAAATTTTGTTTGGTAACGGTAATCTTGCCCCAATATAGCCAGGGCGGTGGCGCTGGTTATAATTTTTTGGGTAGATGCGGGGGCTAACCCGGTCTGGGCATTTTTTTCAAACACCACATTGCCGGTTTTTGCATCTATAACATACAATGAACTGATGGCATGCGCCAACTGGCTGTCCTGCTCAAACAGGCGAAATGCATTTTGAAGTTTTTGGGTGATGGATTGTGCAAAAATTCCTTTCACCGGTAATACCAGCATTGCTATTAAAACATATCCTGCAATACGGTTCCCGTTCCCTGAAAACAGTGATTGTGTTCTTTTCATTACCAGCATGATTTAACGTACTTAACCGGAATATTTAATATGTACAATTTGGAAAATGAAGTTAAAGAACCGGACCCAAAGTGCAATTATGTTTCTGCGTCAGCACGGTTGTTGAAAACGCGGATGCACGGGCATCGCAGCAGGTATGATGGCAAGCTATCCTGCGGCGGGATAAACCCGAAGCAGGTATGGCTGTTTTACATTACAGAACACTACGATTTGACAATTCAAACAATTGGCTTTACACTTAACTTGCAGGAAATTTACGATGACACAGAAATCTGGTTCACAACAACAAGCTTCCATGGTTTATGCCTCTGTTATTACGATTGGCGATGAACTGTTGATAGGGCAGGTTATAGATACCAATAGCGCCTGGATAGCCGGAGAGCTGAATAAAGCAGGGATATGGCTCAAACGGCGCGTATCGGTAGGCGATAGCCGGGAGGAGATTATGCACGCGCTGGACGAAGAAAGCAAAACGGCTTCAATTATACTGATAACAGGCGGGTTGGGGCCAACAGCCGACGATATTACCAAGCCGGTGCTTTGTGAATATTTTGGAGGTTCACTGGTTGTTAATGAAGCTGCGCTTGCCAATGTAAAAGCCATTTTTTCGGCGCTGAACCGCCCTCTTATTGAGCGTAACCTTAAACAGGCTGAAGTGCCGGACAACTGCACCGTTATTGCAAACAAAAGAGGAACGGCGCCGGGCATGTGGTTTGAAAAAGAGGGAATAATTTATGTGAGTATGCCGGGTGTGCCGCACGAAATGAAAGGAATGATGATTGATAGTGTCATTCCCAACCTGCAGCGATATTTCACTTTCCCTTTTATTGATCATCGTACGCTGGTTACGTTTGGCGCCGGCGAATCCTTTATTGCGGAAAAAATCAGTGATTGGGAATCACAATTACCGGCTAATATTAAATTGGCATACCTGCCCAACTATGGTATGGTGCGTTTACGCATTACCGGAAGCGACAGCCGTGAAAGCAGTCTGCAGGAAACCCTCGATCACCATTTTCAGCAGTTGAAGGCATTGGTAGCCGAATGGCTGGTAGTGGATGAAGATTTAAGTCTGCCCCAGGTCATTGAAAAAATGCTGCGGAAGGCTGGGAAAACCCTTGCTACCGCAGAAAGCTGTACGGGAGGTTATATCGCTCACCTCGTTACTTCTATTGCAGGTTCGTCAGACGTTTACAAAGGCTCCGTTGTTAGTTATGCTAACGAGGCCAAGGAGCATATCCTTGGGGTGCAGAAAGATACGCTGCTGTTTGAAGGCGCCGTGAGCGAAGCTACCGTGAAAGAAATGGTAACCGGTATTCTAAAAAAAATGAACACGGATTATGCCGTGGCTACTTCGGGTATCATGGGTCCCGGTGGCGGCAGTGCGGAAAAGCCGGTGGGTACGGTATGGATTGCGGCAGGCAGCAATGATAAGACCATTACCGCGAAATTTCATTTCCGGTATGACCGGCAGCGTAATATTGAAATGAGTTCCCACTATGCGCTGAATCTTCTGCGGAAATTAATGATTTCGTGAGCCAGGCAGTTTCTTTTGATAGAAAATAACCGGTGGAAATGGACTTATTATAAAAATATGCACATCCCTTTCCGCGGGTTCCTATATGAACTGCAATACTTACCTTTGAACCTAATGAAATTTAAAATGCAGATATGGCGATAGTTGACCTGGTAATGCCCAAGTTGGGCGAAAGTATCATGGAAGCTACTATTTTACACTGGAATAAAAAACCGGGCGATAGTGTAAAAATGGACGAAACCGTGCTGGAAATTGCTACTGATAAAGTAGACAGCGAAGTTCCATCAACCGCCGAAGGAATCATCGAAGAGTTACTCTACAATGAAAATGACGTAGTGCCCATCGGCACTGTTATTGCAAAGATACGATCAGAGAATAATGTGGAAAGTCATGCTGCCGCTCCGGCGCAAACGCCAACCCCGGTTAAAGAAGCGCAGGCGATAGAGGAGGAAAAGACCGAAGTGCCCTACCAGCCTGCTCTTATGTCGGTACCCAAGGCAACCGGCGCCAGGTTTTATTCTCCCCTGGTTTTAAATATTGCCGCCAATGAGGGCATAAGTCTTTCTGAACTGGAAAAGATACCCGGTACAGGGAATGAAGGGCGTGTAACAAAAAAAGACATTTTGCAGTGGGTCGATGCCGGAAGAAAGACTACAACAATTGAAGCCGCGCAAAATGAGGATTTGCAGAAAGTAGTTGCTCCACAGCCTGCCACAGTTACAGCTTCAGAACCTGCAGCATCCGAAAAAGTAGAAAAGCCTGCTGTTGAATACACCGGCAATGTGGAAATTGTTGAAATGGACCGTATGCGCAAGCTTATTGCGAAGCATATGGTAGACAGCAAGCACACCAGTGCGCATGTTACCAGTTTTACCGAATGCGACGTAACCAATATGGTGCAATGGAGAGAGAAAGTAAAAGTTGGTTTTGAAAAGCAGGAAGGAGAGAAACTAACTTTTACGCCTTTGTTTATTGAGGCGATTATTAAGTGCATTAAGAAGTTTCCCTGGCTGAATGCCAGTGTTGACGGCGACAAAATTATTGTTCGCAAAGACATCAACATCAGTATGGCAACCGCCTTGCCTAATGGCAACCTGGTAGTTCCTGTAATTCCGGAAGCAGATTTACTGAACCTGACAGGCCTGGCAAAAAAAGTGAACCGGTTAGCCGATGCAGCCCGCAACGGCCGCTTAAAGCCAGATGACACTCAGAACGGAACCTTTACCGTGACCAATGTAGGTACCTTTGGCAGTTTAATGGGTACGCCCATTATTAATCAACCGCAGGTAGCTATTTTAGCCATTGGCGCTATAAAAAAACGCCCCGTTGTTGTTGAAACCCAGCAGGGCGACAGCATCGCTATCCGGCATATGATGTATCTTTCGCTTTCTTACGACCACCGCATTGTGGATGGCTCGCTTGGCGCTACCTTTCTTACCGCCGTGGCGAATGAATTGGAAAACTTTGATCCAAACCGGAATATCTGATCCGCTTCATTTATTTTAATATGCGGTTCAGGATTCAATTCAATTCAATCTTTCTCCTGCCTTTTTCTTTTTTTCTTTTTTGAAAATAAGCATGCCATAAAATCGTTACCATAACGAACAGGTATTATTATTCAAGAGCCATTAACCGGATTTAATATTATAGCAGGCGTTTAGTTGCCGGGTTTTCTGATTCTGATTGGTTGGATTTTCTTGTATTTTTCTTAAATTCGGTAAACTAACCCATACAATTATGAAGACTTTATCCCAGACGTGGTTTGCAGAAGGATATATCGATTTTGAATTGAAAAAATATACCCTGCTCGCTTATCTCCAGCAGATCCACAAAGAATTTACCCAGAATAAACTCTATCCGCAGTTGTCGGATATCATCTTCCATCACAACAATATTTTGCATTTCAAGCATAACAAGGAAATGCTGCAGGAGCAATTTCCAAAGCGGTTTACAGAGATCAGCATGAACAACCTGCAAATGCTTTATCAAAAAATCGTTGAAGATGATGAAATGATGAAGGAACTGGAAGATATTATTCAATATGCCGTTAACCAAATGAGTTCTACCATCAAAGATGGGGCAGGGATTTACGAATTTGTAGAGGAGAAACTGAATATACTCCCGGTAGGACTCATTCCACTGGAGAACAATGAAGGCTACTTTTTTCTCTGCAATGGCTCATTTCACCAAACCCAGGTATACCAATACCGTCTCAGCATTTTTGAAAATCACGAAGAAAAATACCGCAGCATAAAAACTTCTTTTGTTGCCGAATGGCAGCGCACTTTTGTAAACACCTACGAAAACATAAAAACGGAACTGATCCGCGAAAAAACGGACCTGCCCAATCCTGCCGTGTACAGCATCGAAACCGATCTCAGCTTTCCGCTGGAGGAAACTTTGCTACCCGTTGCCAAGAGGAGCCTGGTAAAGTACATTTCGGCCAGTGCAGCTTAGGTGAATGGTAGGCTACCTCGCGCCAAGTTTTGCAATAGCTTGCTGCTTATCAATCCCCAACTGGGTTTTCAATTCATCCAGTCCATCGAATTTTTGTTCGGGCCTTAAAAAATACCGCAAGATTACCTGTATTGTTGAATGATAAATATCCCTGTCAAAATCAAAAATATTCACCTCGATTACTCTTTTGCTGCCATCAACGGTTGGACGAACGCCAATATTCATCATTCCGTAAAAAAAATCACCGTAAATTTTTACTGCAACAGCGTATACCCCGTTGCCCGGAACTAGTTTCTCCGGGTTGTTGATCTGTAAATTAGCGGTAGGGTATCCTAGTTCACGCCCCAGTTGGTTGCCTTTTACCACGGTGGCTTCAAAAAAATAATCATATCCCAGTAAATCATTCGCCGATTCAATATCTGCATTCAGCAGTGCTTTTCGTATTCTTGTTGAACTCACCGCAACTTCATTCAACACCTTTTCCGGAATTTCTTTAACAACGAAGCCCAGCATCGCTCCATATTTTTCCAGCATCAGGTAATCGCCTTTGCGATCTTTACCAAATCGATGATCATAACCAACAATAATGGTATGTGGGTTGATCTTTTCTACTAAAAAATCCCGGATATAGGCTTCAGCTTCCAGTTCGGCAAATGCTTCGTTGAAGGGAATAATAACAAGATGGTCAATTTTTTGCCCGGATAATATTTCAATCCTTTCTTCCAGCGTATTCAATAATTGTAACCCGGGTGAGTTTTTAACCACTTTTCGGGGGTGAGGGTGAAAGGTAATAATAACGGTTTCGCCTGAAATGCGAAGTGCCTCTTCTTTAAGCTGGCTGAGAATGAGTTGATGGCCGCTATGCACACCATCGAAAGTGCCTATGGTTACCACGGCGTTACGAAAAACAGGCAGTTTTGATATGTTGTGATGTATTTGCAGGATAAAATGCGGATGTTAACCAACCCGAAAGGTTTAAACCCGAACTTTAATTAATTTCAAAGCATATGCAGGCTGCTTTGCTGCCGGGTTGCAAAACTAATAGATAATTGATAATTGAACCGCGAATATTTACTTTTGCAGCGGTTTAAAATAATATCATGAGTTTATATAATGAAAGAGGCGTTTCTGCGCAAAAAGAAGAGGTGCATGCTGCCATCAAAAACCTGGATGCCGGGTTGTTTCCCAAAGCGTTTTGCAGGATGTACCCCGATTTTTTAGGTGCCGACGACCGTTATGTAAATATCATGCACGCCGATGGCGCCGGCACAAAAAGTATACTCGCTTACCTGTACTGGAAGGAAACCGGCGATATTTCGGTATGGAAGGGTATTGCCCAGGACGCTATTGTTATGAATCTCGACGACCTGCTATGCGTAGGCGTATATGATAATATTGCATTTAATTCCACTATCGACCGCAATAAGAAGCTTATCCCGGGAGAAGTGCTGGAGCAGATCATTAACGGCTCGCAGGAACTTTTTGACAGGCTAAAGAAATATGGCGTTCATATCCATTACCTCGGGGGCGAAACTGCAGATGTGGGTGATGTGGTAAGAACGATCGCCGTAAATGGTACCATGACAAGCAGGTGGCCAAAGAAAAAGTTAATTACCAATGAAAAGATACAAGCAGGGGATATTATTGTAGGATTTGCAAGTTCGGGGCAATGTGTGTATGAAGCGGAATACAACAGCGGACTGGGCAGTAATGGTTTAACCAGCGCCAGGCATGACGTGTTGAATAAGCAATACGCGGTAAAATACCCTGAAACTTTTGAACCCACGTTACCTGATGAAGTGGTGTATATCGGTGACTACGCTATTACAGACAATATTAACATTGCGGGCAAACAACATACCATCGGTAAACTCCTTTTGTCGCCCACACGCACTTACGCTCCTGTTTTAAAAATGTTGCTGGACGAATATTTCGACAACGTGCACGGACTTATTCATTGCAGTGGGGGTGGACAAACCAAATGCCTGAAATACGTTCCCGAAAATGTAAGGGTCATTAAGGACAATCTTTTTACCCCACCGCCCATTTTTGAGATCATTCAAAAAGCGGGCAACACACCATACCGGGAAATGTACCAGGTATTTAACATGGGCTGCAGAATGGAAGTATATACGGAAGAAAAAACAGCAGATGCTGTTATTAAAGCTGCAAATGATTTTGGAATTGAAGCGCAGGTGATTGGCAGGGTGGAAGCTTCAGCAAAGCAGGAATTGTGGATTCACGCGAATGGAGAGGTGTTGAAATATTAATAGCCAGCATCCTTTTATACAAGATCCGCAACTGTTTTATTTTCCAGGATGCTTAAAATGGCGTCTCTGGCCATGATGAGCGTATCCCGCAAACCGCAGTTTTTTTCATCGCAGTTTTTACATCGCTCATAAAAATTCAAACTTACGCAGGGAAGCAATGCAATTGGCCCATCCAAAAGCCGCATTACCGTGGCCAATGGTATCTCTGCCGGTGATTCCTTAAAAAAATAGCCGCCACCTTTTCCTTTTTTGCTATCCAGTATGCCCGCATGTTTTAATTCCAGCAGTATATTCTCTAAAAATTTTAATGGAATCTTTTTCTTTTCGGCTATTTCGGCAATGAGTATAGGCCCCTCTTTTTCCATCTGGGCCATGAACATCAGGGCTTTAAAAGCATACTGGGTTTTTTTAGAAAGCATTTTTTGAGTTTATCGGTTATTGTTGCCTGCTGTTAATGCTATTTTAATTGACTAATGTAATTGATTTAATCAATTCAATCACCATTATAATCCCAAAACATCCGCCATCGTAAAACATCCTTTTTTGCCGCACAGGAATTCGGCTGCCAAAACTGCCCCCAGGGCAAATCCCGAACGGTTGTGTGCCGTATGAATGATCTCAATATCATCTGTTTCAGAGTGATAGCGGATGCTGTGCGTTCCTGCTGCCGGATCAATTCTTTTGCTGATAATTTCAAGGTCGGATGCCGCTTTGCTTGCTGTGTTGATCCATTGGCTCTTTAAAGGATGAACAGCTAATATCTGTTCTGCCAGTGTAATAGCTGTTCCACTGGGTGCATCTTTTTTCTGCGTATGGTGTATTTCTTCTATGCTGGCATTGTATTCTTTTTGAACAGCCATTAACTGCGCCAATTTCTTATTTACTTCAAAAAAAATATTTACGCCAATGCTGAAATTGCTCGCGTATAATATTGCGCCATTGCTTTGTTTACAGCAGGTAACCGCATCTTCATAATAGCTCAGCCAGCCGGTAGAGCCGCAAACAACTGGCACCCCTGCTTCAAAGCATTTGCCAATATTTTCAAAAGCGCTGTCGGGCCCTGTAAATTCAATGGCTACATCAGCGTTCCTGATATTTTCTACCGTATTGTCTTCTGTATTGTCGATGGATATTTTTAATACAATATGATGACCACGCTGAACAGCGATTTCTTCGATGGCATGCCCCATTTTTCCATAACCTATTAAAGCTATTTTCATTATTGCGTAATTTATTTCAGTGGGTGAAGATAAAAAGATTTACCGACCTGCAGAAAGCCGGTAGGGGCGCTGTTTGCCAATGTTTAATACGACGCCTAACCCAACGGTGTTGGATATGGGCAGGTAACCCGGTTTGATTTGCAGACTAAGATCATCGCTGATATTGAAGTCTTTGAGGTGTGCGTCAACAGCGGCATCCATTACGTTCAATCCCCATAATATGAGAAAAGCCAGCGCGGAATAGTCAACATTTCTTCTGAAATCGTCGCGGTAATTCTGCAGTCCTGACGCGTCGCCGCGTGCAACCAAAGGCTGCAAAGGCGGGTAAACGTTCACAAAATTAGCGGTGTCTTTCCTTACCAAAACATTGTAGGCATAACGGGTTCTGTTGAACCATTGCAGGTTGTAAATAAAAGTATAGGCGGGTATGGCCAATGCTCCGTATACCACGGGTATTTTCCAGTATTTTTTGTTGTAGGCCTGTCCCGCGCCCGGTAAAATGGCAGAACGCATGGCGGCTATGCTGGCAGGGCTTCTTTTTTTACGAAGCGCATCTAGGGGATTAGTGAGGGTATCCTTTATACTGTTGATGTTTTCCCCGGTAACAGTGGTATCATTTTGCGCACGAAGGTTTGCTGTAAGCAGTATAAGGATGCATGTGAATAAGAGGTAGCGTTGAAGCATAACATTGATTGCATTAAACTGCTGCCACATTCATTTTTTCCAGGATGGCGTTTAACTCCTGCATAGAGTAATATTCAATGGTAATGGCTCCGTGCCCTTTTTTATTGTGCTGCATTTTAACACGGGTGGCATAATGAGAAGCTAAGTTATCTTCGATTTTTTTGAAAGGAGCAGGGAGTCCGGACTTTACCGATTTTTTAACGGCCGTGTTTTTATATAGTTTTCTCACCAGGTCCTCTGTTTGCCGAACCGAAAGTCCTTTATTTTTAATCTCGTTAAAAATAAACAGTTGCTGATCAACGGTATCTACGTTAACGATAGCGCGGGCATGCCCCATGCTAATTGTGTTATTGCGCACGGCTATCTGTATATCGGGTGGTAGTTTCAGCAAACGGATATAGTTGGTCACCGTGCTTCTTTCTTTACCCATACGTTCGGCTACCTGCTCCTGGGTATATTCCAGTTCTTCCATCATGCGCTTATAGCTCAGGCCTATTTCAATGGCATTCAGGTTTTCACGCTGCAGGTTTTCTAAAAGCGCCAGTTCCAGCAATTGCTGATCGTTGGCCAACCGTACATAAACAGGAACATCTTTTAATCCGGCAATTTTTGCGGCCCGCCATCTTCTTTCACCTGCAATAATGCGGTATTTGTCAGCACCGGTTTTAGAAACCGTTAAGGGTTGAATAATGTCGTGCAGTTCAATCGACTTCGCCAGTTCATTTAACGCCTGCTCGCCAAAATCGCGGCGGGGCTGTTTCGGATTAACATCAATTTGATTGATAGGGATCCGTATGGTAGTAGTGGCTTTTTCAACAATACCGGATTTCAGTTGCTCACCAGTAGTGGTTTTTAAGTCGGCATCAATACTTTGCAAAAGGGAGCGTATCCCTTTACCCAAAGCATCTTTTTTATTGTTCGGAGTGCTGCTCATTATCAAGAGTTAATATTCTTTCTTCCTGTGATATTTTTGTCATGTTGTTGCGTTGCAAAACCTCTTTGGCTAAATTCAGGTAGTTGATTGAGCCCTTGCTTTCCGCATCATATAAAATTGCCGGCTTACCTACGCTCGGGGCTTCACTTAAACGGGTGTTGCGATGAATAATGGTGTCGAACACCATATCCTCAAAATGATGCCTTACTTCATTCACCACCTGGTTACAAAGACGCAGTCGGCCATCGTACATGGTCATCAAAATACCCTCGATCACCAGTTCGGGGTTGAGCCGGCTTTGCACGATTTTGATAGTATTTAAGAGCTTTCCCAAACCTTCCAGTGCAAAAAATTCTGCCTGCACCGGCACCACTACGCTGTCGGCCCCGGTTAAAGCATTTACCGTAATTAAACCCAGCGATGGAGAACAGTCTATCACAATAAAATCGTAATCACCTCTAATGGGTTCAAGAATGAACTTGAGCACGTTTTCCCTGTTGGGGTAATTGATCATTTCAATTTCGGCGCCTACCAGGTCTATATGCGAGGGTATAACATCTAAGTTGGGAATGGCAGTCTTCAACACCACTTCCCTGGCAGGAGTTTCATTAACCATGCAATCATACAGGCTTTTTTGTATGTTGTGCAGGTCAAACCCTACGCCGGTGGTGCTATTGGCCTGCGGATCGGCATCTACCAGCAAAGTTTTCTTTTCCAAAACCGCCAGGCTGGCTGCTAAATTAATAGCAGTAGTGGTTTTACCTACTCCACCTTTCTGGTTCGCGATTCCAATAATTCTAGCCATGAGTTACTTCGTATAATGTTTTACTAATATACTTTCCTTGTTTATTCAGCTTTTGCCAAAATGGCAAATGTAAATCAATATTTCTGCTGTTGTCATTAAATGTCGATGGTTTCGCCAGGTTGCAGCAAATGCAGTTTCAATCCCTTCAAGGAAAACTGGCGCAGGGCTTTTTCATGATCAATCTTAATATAGCCGAATGTATCGTAATGAACGCCAATAATTTGGTTGCATTGTATAAAGCCGGCAGCCTGGATGGCATCTTCTACTCCCATTGTAAAATTGTCGCCTACCGGAAGTACTGCAAAGTTCAATGTGGTATATAGCGGCACCAGTTGCATGTCGAGGGTAAGCGCCGTGTCGCCGCTATAATAAAAGTTTCCCTCACTGGCTGTAAAAATAAAACCCATGGGATTACCGCCATAGCTGCCATCGGGCAGGCCGCTGGAATGTTGCGCCACAACGCATTTTACGGCGCCGAAATCAAATTGCCATTTACCGCCCGTATTCATCGGGTGTGTGTTGTTAATGCCTTTTTTATTAAGCCAGGTGTGAATTTCAAAACTGCATACCACTTTGGCTCCCGTTCTTTCGGCAATGCTCACACAATCGGCAATATGATCTTCATGTCCGTGCGAAAGAAAAATATAATCGGCTTCTATCTGTTTTACATCAATGTTCTTTGCCAGTTCGTTAGGTGTAATAAACGGATCAAACAGAATATTTTTCCCTTTTATTTGCACCGAAAAACAGGAATGCCCGTAATAAGTAAAACGCATAGTATACATTTATAGCGGTTAACAATACCGTTTCGTGGTAGAAACAAGTTTATCTTTGTTGCATAAGAACCCAATACAGCCGCGATGGCAACAAAAATACAGTTTCGGTATAATATTCATTAAACAAATCATTACACAATCAGCCCTGGTATAATGCATGCAGATATATATACTATTATTTCCGGCACCAACCGGGCCGGGAGTAATACCATAAGAGTGGCAAAGCAATATTTAGCTTTACTGAAAAACAAAGGAGTTGAAACGAGGCTTGTATCGTTGGAAGGGATGAACGTGAATGAAAGAAATGACGACCTCCGGCAACTGGAGAAGGATGTGCTTATTCCCACCAGCAAATTTATTTTTGTTACTCCCGAATACAACGGCAGTTTTCCGGGGGTGTTAAAAGCGATGATAGACAATACGGATATCGAAAAAGTATGGTGGGGTAAAAAAGCGCTGCTTACCGGAATCTCCACCGGGCGTGCAGGGAACCTTCGTGGAATGGAGCACCTTACAGGTGTACTACATTATCTGAAAATGAATGTGTACCACAATAAGCTGCCGATATCGGTAGTGAACAAGCTGTTAAATGGTGGAAAAGATATTGAAGACAGCGCTACATTGAAAATGATCGACGAACAACTGGAAGGGTTTATTAGGTTTTAAAGATTGATGATCTATAGTTTACTGGACTTCGTTGCGGATTTTGATTTTCCTATTCCGGACTTTATTTGAAATTTGTTACTTGTTATTTGTTTTTTGTTTTTTGTTATTTGTTTTTTTCCCGATTTCGGGCTTTGTATAAAAAAAAGATATGCGTCGTTTCTCAGGTTCATGGGTTTTGCTGATTTTGATACTGCTTATTGACCTGTATATTTTTCAGGCAGTAAAACTTACGGCTCAAACCGCTTCTCCTAAAATAAAGGTCATAGTATTTGGATTGTACTGGGCCTTGAGTGCGGCGGTGGTGATTACACTTGTCATTTTGCCGTATATGGATTGGGATAACCTGCCCAAAGCGTTCCGCGCGTATTGGATTGCTACCGTTATAGGATTATTTCTTTCCAAATTTTTGACCGTTATTTTTTTGGTGGCCGACGATTTACGGCGGGTGCTGCAGTGGGGCGGGGGTAAGCTGTTTTACCAGTTCATAGAAAACGAATCCTTTAAATCGGGAGGTATTTCAAGGTCGGTATTCATGAGTTGGCTGGGGCTCACGGTTGGAGGGGGACTGATGGGCGCTTTGTTGCTGGGCTTCACCAATAAATACAAATACCAGTTAAAAAAAGTGCGATTGAACTTCCCCAATCTTCCTGACGCATTTAAAGGACTAAAAGTGATCCATATTTCCGATGTGCATTCCGGAAGTTTCACCGACAAAAGGGCGGTGGAGCACGGTGTTAACATGATCATGGATCAAGGGGCCGACCTGATTCTTTTTACGGGCGATCTTGTTAACGACCAGGCCAGTGAAATGGATGACTATACCGAAATTTTTGCCCGCTTACATGCACCCATGGGCGTATTCAGCACGCTCGGTAATCATGATTATGGCGATTACAAGAGATGGAAGAACGACGAAGAAAAACGACAAAACCTGGAACGGCTTAAAAAGTTGCAGACAGATATGGGCTGGCGTTTATTAATGAATGAACACGTGGTATTGGAAAAACAAAGTCAGCAGATTGCCTTACTGGGTATTGAAAACTGGGGCGCGAAGGCCAATTTTACCCAATACGGTAAGTTAAATGAGGCCTACGCCGGAGCAGAAAAATATCCATTCAAAATATTAATGAGTCACGATCCCAGCCACTGGGATGCACAGGTGAGACCCGAATACCGCGACATTGATCTTACCCTAAGCGGTCACACCCACGGCATGCAATTTGGGCTGGAACTACCTGGTTTTAAATGGAGCCCTGTTCAATATGTGTACAAGCAATGGGCGGGTTTGTATGAAAAAGATAACCAAAAGCTATACATCAATCGCGGGTATGGTTTTATCGGTTACCCGGGACGGGTGGGTATATTGCCCGAGATTACGTTGATTGAATTAGCTTAGGAATTCCGCAAGATGGGGCGCCACCGAACCACTGTTATACGATAATGTTCTGGAAGGCAAATCAGCACTGAATGCCTTTCAGGGTCTAACTCTTACAAACAAAATAACATTTTCATTGGTTTTAGTTAACAAATCACTTTGATCAATCCCTGGTACATGGCATTGTATTCGCCTATATTTAAGTAAACAAAAACTCCCCCATGACATGAATTTTAAAATTGAATTTTTATGACCCAATTCCATGCTGCCCGCTTTTTTCGGAGCCGCCATTAAAAACAATAAAAATCAAATCATGAAACGGATCATTTTGTTCGGGGCTTTTTTAAGCTGCTTTTTTATCGCTTCATCTGCATCTGCGCAAGGGTTTAAACTTGGCATTCATGCCGGCGCCAATATGGGCAAACTGGATGGTAAATCTTTTTCAGACGAATTTCAACTGGGTTATCATCTTGGAATAGCGCCTGAAATCATGTTTTCTCCAAAATGGGGTATCCAACCCGAAGTATTGTTCAATCAAACCAATACTACCACGTCTGATAATTTTGAGGATGTTTATAAAGTAACGCTAAACGAGTTAACCGATGTAAAATTGAATTATATGAGCATCCCGCTTTTGGTTGCCTTTCGGCCAATTTCGTTTGTTACCCTGCAGGCAGGGCCACAATTCAGTATTCTCATGAATAAGCAGGATAATCTTGTGGAAAACGGGGAAAACGCCTTTAAAAAAGGCAATTTTTCAATGGTAGGCGGCGTGCAGCTTAATTTACTTAGATTCAGGGTGTATGGCCGGTATAACATAGGGCTGTCTAATATCAACGACATTAATGAGCAGGAGAGCTGGAAGAGCCAAACCATGCAATTGGGCGTGGGAATAGCACTTTAAACCGATGAAATATTATTAATATCAAAATCCGGGCGCTTTAGTCCGGGTTTTTTGCTTTATACTGGCATCAAACTTGACCAATGTATAACCCTATGCAGTTTAAGGCAGTTCGCTTTAAAAAGATGACATATTGACTTTGAAAGAAAGATTATGAAAAGAACCGAAATATTTTTGCGACCCGAAGATGAAATGGAGTTTATGCCCATTATTCCTTTGAATGAAGAGGAGAATGAAAATGCCGATGAGATCAGCTTTCCGTCCGAATTGCCACTACTGCCCCTGAGAAACACTGTTTTATTTCCAGGTGTGGTTTTGCCTATTACCGTAGGCCGCGACCGGTCGATAAAAGCGGTAAATGATGTATACAAGACTGACAAACTGGTAGGCGTGGTGGCGCAAAAAGACAGTACGGTAGAAGACCCCAAAATAAATGATCTTGAAAATACCGGAACGGTAGCCAAAATCATTAAGCTCATCAAAATGCCCGATGGAGGAACCACCATCATCATACAGGGAAGAAAAAGATTTGCTGTTGAACGGATTATTGCCGAAGACCCGTATTTTAAAGCCAGTATTCAATTATTGGAGGAAGACAGGGTAAATATTACCGATGACCAGCATTTTGCTGCAACGGTAAGTTCAATAAAAGACCTGGCTGCACAGATCATCCTGCTGTCGCCCAATATGCCTTCCGAGGCTTCGGTTATATTAAAAAATATCGAGAACCCGTCTTTCCTGATCCATTTTGTAAGCAGCAATATTAACAGCGACCTGAAAGAAAAGCAGGAACTGCTTGAAATACATGACCTAAAAGTGAGGGCCGAAAAGTTAATGCACCTGCTGAACCGTGAACTGCAGTTCGCCGAACTTAAAAACCAACTCACCACCAAAACCAAAACCGAATTAGACAAGCAGCAAAAGGAGTATTTTTTGCAGCAACAACTCAAAAGCATAAAAGACGAATTGGGGGGCGACTCCAATGAACGCGAGATCCGCGAAATGCAAAAAAAGGCGGAATCGAAGAAATGGCCGGTTGCAGCCAGGGAAATGTTTGCCAAGGGAATCGAAAAGCTGGAAAGGATGCATGTTTCCACGCCCGATTATTCGGTAGTGTACAATCATCTTGATTTAATGCTCGAATTACCCTGGGATGAAGGAACAATAGATTCTTATGACCTCAATAAAGCCAAAAAGATTCTGGACCGGGATCATTACGGCATGAATAAAATAAAAGAGCGGCTCCTGGAATACCTGGCGGTTTTAAAATTAAAAGGGGATATGAAAAGCCCGATCCTTTGTTTCATAGGACCTCCGGGTATTGGTAAAACCTCCCTGGGGAGAAGCATCGCGGCAGCATTGAACAGAAAATACGTGCGGCTGAGTTTAGGCGGTATGCATGACGAAAGCGAGATCAGGGGACACCGGAAAACCTATATCGGCGCTATGCCGGGCCGTATCCTGCAATCGATCAGGAAAATAAAATCCGGCAATCCCGTCATCATCCTTGATGAAATAGATAAGGTGGGAAATGATTTCAGGGGCGATCCTTCCTCCGCCTTGCTGGAAGTGCTGGATCCCGAACAAAATCACACCTTTTACGATAACTACCTTGAGCTTGAATACGATTTAAGCAAGGTATTGTTTATAGCCACCGCTAACGATATTCAGCATATTCAACCGGCGCTGCGCGACCGGCTTGAAATTATTGATTTGAACGGATACGCTGTTGAAGAAAAAGTGCAGATTGCCAAAAGACACCTGCTTCCCAAGCAAAAAGAATTACATGGATTAAAGAACGTTCCCCTGAAAATCAGCGACAGCGTTTTAATAAAAGTAATTGAAGACTATACCAGGGAAAGTGGCGTGCGTGAATTAGACAGGCAGTTGGCCTCCCTGATGCGGTCGTTAGCGAAGGAGTACGCCGTAAAAGGCAAGTTAAAATCCATCATCACCGCCAGGGATATTGAAAAGAAATTGGGTAAACCAAGATACAGCAACGATTTATACAAAATAGCCAACATGGCTGGCGTAGCGGTAGGACTGGCTTGGACCTATGTGGGTGGAGATATATTGTTTATCGAAACCACTCAAAGCGACGGCAAGGGGGAGCTGAAATTGACGGGTAACCTGGGCAATGTGATGAAGGAAAGCGCCACAACCGCGTTAACCTATCTTCAATCGAATGCCCGTAAATACGGGATCGATCCCACGTTGTTTCAAACAAAGAACATCCACGTTCACGTTCCGGAAGGAGCAACACCCAAAGATGGACCCAGTGCCGGTATCACTATGATGACAGCCATTGCCTCGGCGCTTACGGGCCGCAAGGTAAAGCCCTACCTGGCGATGACAGGCGAAATTACATTAAGAGGACAGGTGTTACCGGTTGGGGGCATAAAAGAGAAAATACTGGCGGCAAAACGCGCCGGCATGAGAGAGGTGGTCATGTGCTGGCAAAACGAAAAAGACGTTCAGGAAATTAATTCTGATTTCATTAAAGGCATGAAATTTCATTATGTTAAGAACATGCAGCAGGTTTTAGACATCAGCCTGGTATAAGCAATTGATCTTTGATAATTAATCAGTCCGGGGGTTTTAATTTCTACCGCAACCGGGATTTTTTCTACGTATTTATACGATTATTGTGAAATAGTCAAAGTAAATACACGATGAAATGATTAAAGTGCTGATAGCAGATGATCATGCTGAAATACGGAGCGCCTGGGCTTTCTTCTTAAAAGGCCATGAAAACATTGTCGTAGTGGGATCGTGTGCGGATGGGGAAGAAATTATAGGTAAAGTGCAGGAACTGCGTCCCGATATTGTGCTGATGGATATTAATATGAAGCATATTTCGGGCATCGAAGCTACCGCAGCGCTCACTGCAAAATTTCCGCAGGTAAGAGTCATTTGTGTATCTTCCCATACCTCATCGGTATATATCAGGAAAATGCTGGCTGCCGGCGCCAGGGGCTACGTTTTTAAACATGCTGTTGCAGTGGATTTGGTAAACGCTATTAACCAGGTATACCAGGGGGATATTTTTGTGGGGGGCAAACCAGGGTGCTGATCCGGTATTTCATCCGCGCGATATGTAGATTTAACTTCATTTCCATCTTTTCACCGCGCCAGTCATTAGTACCTGCACGGCCTGTTTTGCGCATAGCATGCAATGGTAGCCGGCATGCTCATCGCAACCGGTTCTGCGCTTCACGGCTATTTATCTGCTTTTTGAATTATCTTCGCGCCGTTATGGAGATTTCGAAAACGGTGGCATTTCACACCCTGGGTTGCAAGCTCAACTTTGCCGAAACATCTACACTTTCGCGCATGTTAGAGCAGGAAGGCTTTGCAAAAAGGCCTTTTGATTCCATTGCCGATGTTTATGTTATCAATACCTGTTCCGTTACCGAAAATGCCGATAAAGAATGCCGCCAGTTGGTACGACGCATTCAACGTAAATCGCCCGAAAGCCTGGTAGTGATTACCGGGTGCTATGCGCAACTGAAACCTAAGGAAATAGCAGCCATAAAAGGTGTTGACCTTGTGCTTGGCGCAGCGGAAAAATTTAATATTGCCACACACCTTAAGGAATTGGCGAAAGGCAATTCTGCAAAAATATCCAGTTGCGATATTGAGGAAATATCAGGATTCAACAGCTCTTTTTCTGTGAACGACCGAACACGTACTTTTTTGAAAGTGCAGGATGGCTGCAGCTACAACTGTTCTTTTTGCACCATTCCATTGGCAAGGGGAAAAAGCAGGAGCGACACTATTGCCAATGTGGTTGCCCAGGCAGCGCAGCTTGCGCAAAAAAATGTAAAAGAAATTGTATTAACGGGCGTTAACCTTGGCGATTTTGGAATACATGAAAGCAATCCATCTTCGGGGCTCAAAAGAAATGAAACCTTTTTTCAATTGATACAACAGTTGGAAAAAGTAGAGGGAATAGAACGATACCGCATTTCATCCATCGAACCTAACCTGCTCACTAATGAAATTATTTCCTTTGTGGCGGGCAGTAAAAAGTTTATGCCGCATTTTCATATTCCCCTGCAAAGTGGTAACGACCGGATACTGGGTTTAATGCGGCGCAGGTACAAACGTGATTTGTATGCAGACAGGGTAGCCACGATTAAAAAATTAATGCCACACTGCTGTATAGGGGCCGATGTTATTGTAGGATTCCCCGGGGAATCGGATGATGATTTTAACGTGACCTTCGATTTTCTGCATGGGCTTGATATTTCTTACCTCCACGTTTTTACGTATTCTGAACGAGCCGGTACCAACGCGCTTTCCATTAAACCTATCGTTCCCGTTTCCGACAGGCATGTACGCAATAAAACGCTTCGCAACCTGTCTTATATGAAAATGCAGTATTTTGCCGGCCAGCATGCCGGACAAAAAAGACCGGTGTTATTTGAAGGGCGCAACAAAACCGGTATGATGGAAGGATATACCGACAACTATATAAAGGTTACTATACCGTATCGTGAAGAAATTGTGAATAATGTAGTGGAGTGGACCATCTGATATTCCTGTCCAGCTTTTTTTACGTATATAGAAACAGGAGGATAATCAATATGAAAAGGCATATACTGCGGGATGATTACGAAATGAAAAAATTCCAGGTATCGATACAGTTTGCGATGAGTGACGAATTCATGGCGCTGATTCCGGATCACCGTAAATATGTGAATACGCTCATTGAAGATGGCGTGATTGACCAATATGTGGTAACCATGGAATCTCAAAGAATTTGGATTACCGTGTCGGCAAAAAATAAACGGGAAGTAAAAAAACAGCTTCAGGGTTCCCCACTTTTTAAATACTGGAAATTCGAGATCGAAGAATTGATGGTGGTGGACGGCCAACTACACCGGTTGCCGGCCGTGCAATGGAATTGAACATTTCGATTGTACCAGTATGATGAGCATTGCATGAAATGATGCCCGGAATTTGAAATGTTTTGCC